>JBIOYJ010000025.1:0-11606 GCA_044870105.1 Gaiellaceae bacterium
TGTGGAACATAGGACGCGTAGCGTTTTCCTTCGTTACGTGGTCTGGGTCTCGACGATCCCGCCCGCGATGGACTGAGGGACGTCCTCGTAGCGATCGAACTGCATCGTGAACGTGGCCCGCCCCTGCGTCGTCGAGCGCAGGTCGGTTGCATAGCCAAACATGGTTGCGAGCGGGACCCGGGCACGGATCGCCTGTGCGTTCCCGCGCGGCTCGAGGTGCTCGATGTGCCCGCGCCGCGAGTTCAGGTCGCCCATCACGTCACCCAGGTACTCCTCCGGTGTGACGACCTCGACGGCCATGACCGGCTCCAGCAGCTTGGGCTTGGCCCGCTGCATGGCGCTCTTGAACGCCATTGAGCCCGCGACCTTGAACGCCATCTCGCTCGAGTCGACCTCGTGGTACGAGCCGTCGATCAGCTCGACGCGGACGTCGACTACCGGATAGCCGGCGAGAATCCCCGATTCCAGCGCCTCCTGGATGCCGAGGTCGACGGCCGGGATGTACTCGCGCGGGATCGCGCCGCCCCTGACCTTGTCGAGGAACTCGTAGCCCTCGCCGGGATCGGACGGCTCCATCCTGATCACCGCGTGCCCGTACTGGCCGCGGCCACCGGTCTGGCGCACGAAGCGGCCTTCGACCTTCTCGACCGGCTTCGAGATCGTCTCGCGGTAGGCGACCTGCGGCCTGCCGACGTTCGCGTCGACGTTGAACTCGCGCGTGAGCCGATCGACGATGATCTCGAGATGCAGCTCGCCCATCCCTGAGATGAGCGTCTGGCCGGTCTCCTCGTCCGTGCGGACGCGGAAGGTCGGATCCTCGTCGGCGAGGCGCTGGAGGCCCTGCGAGAGCTTGTCCTGGTCGCCCTTCGTCTTCGGCTCGATCGCTACCGAGATCACCGGGTCCGGGAAGTCCATCGACTCGAGCCGGATCGGCGCCGTATCGGTGGCGAGCGTGTCGCCGGTGGTCGTGTTCTTGAAGCCGACGATCGCGGCGATCTCGCCGGCGCCGATCTCCTGCCGCTCCTCCCGGTGATTCGCGTGCATCTGGAGGATGCGTCCGACGCGCTCGGTCTTGCCCGTCGTCGTGTTGAGCACGCGGTCGCCCGCGTTCACCTGGCCCGAGTAGACGCGGATGTAGGTCAGGCGCCCGACGTACGGATCGGACATGACCTTGAACGCGAGCGCGCTGTACGGCTCGTCGAGCGCCGGGCGGCGCGAGAGCTCGTGCTCCGTGCGCGGGTCGATCCCGTGCACCGGAGGCACGTCGAGCGGGCTAGGCAGATAGTCGACCACGGCGTCGAGCAGCGGCTGGACGCCCTTGTTCTTGAACGCCGAGCCGAGCAGCACGGGCGTGACCGAGATGTCGAGCGTCGCGGCGCGGAGCGCTCGCTTGAGCATGTCCGGCGTGACCGAGTCCTCGTCCAGGAGGTAGGTCTCCATCAGCTCCTCGTCGTGGTCCGCGACCGCGTCGATCAGCTGGTGGTGGTACTCCTGCGCCTGCTCCGCGAGCTCTGCCGGGATCTCGCCGACGTCGATGTTGACGCCGAGGTCGTCGCCCCAGGAAAGGGTGCGCATCTCGACGAGGTCGACGACGCCGCGGAAATGCTCCTCCTGCCCGAGCGGAAGCTGGATCGGCACCGGCCGCGCGCCCAGCCGGTCGACCATCGACTGCACGGACGCGAAGAAGTCGGCGCCGGTGCGGTCCATCTTGTTGATGAAGGCGATGCGCGGAACGCGGTAGCGGTCGGCCTGGCGCCACACGGTCTCGGACTGCGGCTCGACGCCGGCGACCGCGTCGAAGACGGCGATCGCGCCGTCGAGGACGCGGAGGCTGCGCTCCACCTCGACCGTAAAGTCCACGTGCCCGGGCGTATCGATAATGTTGATGCGGAAGTCGTTCCAGAACGCCGTCGTAGCCGCCGACGTGATCGTGATGCCGCGCTCCTGCTCCTGCTCCATCCAGTCCATGACCGCGGCGCCCTCGTGCACCTCGCCCATCTTGTGGGTTCGGCCGGTGTAGTAGAGGATCCGCTCGGTCGTCGTAGTCTTGCCTGCATCGATGTGGGCCATGATCCCGATGTTGCGGACGCGCTCGAGAGCGATCTTCTTGGTATCGACGGTCGCCATGCGCGCGCTCACCACCTGTAGTGCGCGAAGGCCTTGTTCGCCTGCGCCATTCGGTAGATGTCGTCCTTGCGCTTGAACGCGCCGCCCTGCTGGTTCAGCGCGTCGAGCAGCTCGGCGGCCAGCTTCTGGTGCATGCCCTTCTCGCGCCGCTCGCGCGCGAAGTGGACGAGCCAGCGGATCGCGAGCGTGCGCGCGCGGCGCTGCGGCACCTCGACGGGCACCTGGTAGTTCGCGCCGCCGACGCGGCGGCTCTTCACCTCGAGCACGGGCGTAACCGTCTTGACCGCCTGCTCGAGGACCTCGACCGGCGGCTTCCCGGACCGCTCGCCGACGAGCGCGAGCGCGTCGTATACCGTCTTCTCGGCGATGCTCTTCTTGCCGTCGGTCATCACGCGGTTGACGAGCTGGGTCACGAGCCGCGACCCGTGGACAGGATCCGGCTCGAGTGGCCGGGGCTGGATAGCGGTACGGCGGGGCATTACGACCCCCGCTTCGCGCCGTACTTCGACCGGCCCTGGCGGCGACCGGAGACGCCGGCGGTGTCGAGTGCGGCGCGGATGACCTTGTAGCGGATGCCCGGGAGGTCGCGGACGCGACCGCCACGGATGAGGACGACCGAGTGCTCCTGCAGGTTGTGTCCCTCACCCGGGATGTACGTCGTGACCTCCATGCCGTTCGTCAGGCGGACGCGTGCAACCTTGCGGAGCGCGGAGTTCGGCTTCTTGGGCGTCGTCGTGTACACGCGCGTGCATACGCCGCGCTTCTGTGGCGCCCCGCGAAGGGCAGGGGTCTTCCGCTTCGCCTTGGGGACGGCGCGACCCTTTCTGACGAGTTGGTTCACGGTCGGCATGAGCCTTGAAAATCTCCTTTGGACACAGCAAAGGCTGGCGAGGGGGCAGACCCCCTGCCAACCGGCGATGAAGGGTAGCGAAAATCCGCGAACGCCGTCAAACCGCGCAAACCCGCATCAGAATTCGGGTTCGGGTGCCTCGGAGGTCTCTGCGAGGGTGCATCAAAAACGGCGTGTTTACCGTTTGCAAACCATACCCACGACGTAGGAAGGCGTCTACAGTGAGACGGACCCGGCCGTCCCACGCCTGCGGCAACAGGACGAGCCGGACGTCAGGAGGGAAAGGGAGTTGGAAATCGTCGGCGTGACGACCGTTTGGTACTCGGTCGGGGCGGCTGCGGGCGCGCTCGTCCTACTCCTGCTCGTGCTCCTGTTCTGGCTGATTCGGCCGCGCCGCGCCAGTGAGGAGAAGATCGCCGAGCTCGTCGCTGACATGAACACGCGCATGGAATCGATGGTGCGCGACCTGAGCGAGGCGCTCGAGCGCGCACAGGAGGAGGGGCGGAGGAACCGCGTGCTCGGCGAGCTCGCGGGGTCGATCGACCTGGACGAGGTCCTGACCCGAACCCTCGAAGCCGCCGGGGCGATGCCGGGAGCCGATGCGGCCCTGGTGACCATCGACGACGCCGGTGACGACAGACCGATCGTCGCCACGCTGGGACTGTCCATCGACGAGGCGCACAAGCAGGTGGTCGCGGGCCCGCCCGACGGCAAGAAGGCCCGCGCGATCGTGATCTCCTACGAGTACCCGCCGGGGGCGACCCAGAACGAGCTCGTCCACGGAGGTCTCGCGGTTCCCGTCCCGGGCGAGAGCGGCCCCATTGGGTTCCTCACCGTGTTCACGCGCTCCGAGTCGCAGTCGTTCGGCGACGAGGAGATCCACGAGCTCGAGGAACTCGCCGTGCGCGCCGGTCCGGCGATCGAAAACGCGCGCCGCTTCCGGGAAGCGCGCCAGCTCGCCGATCTCGACGCCCTCACGAGCCTGCACAATCGACGTTATTTCCACGAGACGCTTGCACGCGAGGTCTCGCGCGCACAGCGTTACGATCGGCGGCTGGCACTGATCGTCTTCGACCTCGACGACTTCAAGGCGATCAACGACCGCATCGGCCATCTCGCCGGGGACGCTGTGCTCGCCGAGGCGGCCGAGCGCGTACGCGACGTCGTTCGCTCCGCCGACATCGCCTGCCGCGTGGGGGGAGACGAGTTCGCGGTGATCATGCCCGAGTCCTCGCGGTCGGACGCCGACCAGCTCTACCGGCGACTCCAGAACGCCGTCTCCGCGCGACCGGCGGGCCAGGCGGGGACGCTCTCGCTCTCCGCGGGGATCGCCGAGCTTCGCCCCGACGACAATCCGACCGCCTTCTTCGAGCGGACGGACGAGGCGCTCTACCGCGCCAAGGAATCAGGAAAAGCCCAGGTCGTCTCCGCCGACGCGGCCAGCTAGCTCGCTCGGCTGGCGACGCCTCCCGCCGGGCGAAGCCCGGCTCCGGCGACGCCTAACGCCGCTGGGCAGGATGCTGCGCCGGCGTCGCTTGCACCGGCGTCCGCCCTGGTGACAGTCCTGCGCGCCGCGGCTTGCCTCCTTTGCCAGCGACGCTCCGAGCGACCTAGCTCCGCCAGCCCATCCGGGCGATCGTGTCGGACGAGCTCCCGGCGTCGAGCGCGAGGAACGGCAGGTAGTCCGTCAGCGGAACGGAATCGATCGCGGGGAGCTGGTCGCGCCAGCAGATCGTCTGCGAGAGCTGCCGCTCGGCCGCGGTGAGCAACCAGCGCTGGTAGGCCGCTTCGCGGCGAAGCGCCACGAGCGCGGCCACGATCGCCGGCCGAGCGCGCCCGAGCGGGAGTGCCCCCAGCGGCAGCGCGGTGCCGAACGCGCGCACCTTGTACGTGCCCACCATCGTGCGCACCTTCATGGTCTTGCCGGCAGGAACGTCGAAGATCTGCGGCGGAGCGACTGAGTCGAGCGCGAAGCCGCGGCTTCTGCGGCCGAGCCAGGTCGGACGCGGCGACACCCGCACGAGCCGCGCCGACGCGGCGGCATAGGTGTCGTAGTACGCGCGGATCTCCGGCGCGGAGGGATTGCCCACGCGGATGCGGGCCTGGATCTCCGCCCGGCGCAGCTCGTCCGCGATCACGCCGCGCGCGGTGGAGATGCTTGCGCCCGCCTTCGCGAGCGCGGCCGCGTACGCCGCGCGGCTCCTGCCGAAACGGAGGGCGATCAGCGCCCGCTCTGCAGACAGGATCTGCTTCGACGAAAGGCGCCCGTAGAGGCCAGCGACCGCGCGCGAGTAGGCGGCAGAGAAGGCCGCCTGTTCATCTCGCGTGACCCCCGCGATCCCCCTGATCGTGCCGCCGAAGACCGGCGCGCCGCTCACCGTGCAACGCGCGCCGGCTCGGAAGATCAGCTGTCCGTCCGTGCGGGAGACGTTGAACGCCGGCCCCGCGGCCGCGGGGGCATTGCAGAGGTGCGGGTTTCGCGTCCAGAGATAGACGCACGCGGCGACCGGTTTGTCGGGATCGGTCTCCCCCTTCGACCAGACGCCCCAGCCCCACGACCAGACGTGCGCCAGTTTCAGCTCCTTCGCTACCTGCTTGGCGGCCAGCGTCTGCCACTTGGTCACCTGGTACCAGCGTTGAGAGCCGATGCCCTCGCGCCCGCCTGAGCCTCGCGTGGTCTGGAAGCCGAGCATCAGCCCGATCTTCGACGGGGGGATCCCGATCGCGAGGAAGTCGCCGGCGCCGGCGCGGAAGTACTGCCGTAGCGACCGGCTGCCGAGAATTACGCCCTGCTTGTACATTCGCGGAGCCGGGAAATAGACCTCGCGGACGATGTCCGCGACCTGGGCGACGGACCGCCACCAGTCAGCCGCCTCGCCGCCCGTGTAGGGCTGGCTGTTGACGAGGAGCACCGGCCGCGCGCCTCGTCTGGCCATCGTCCGCAAGAAGCTGAGCACGTTCGCGCGGTACTGCGCGTTGCCCGGGCTCCACGGGGTGACCGTGCCCGCGCCGTTCAGCTCGTTCTCCACGATCATCGTGTTCGGGCACGCCATCGCCTCCGCGGCGTACTCGTAAAGGCGGTTGGCCCGCTCCACCACCAGCGTCGGATCGACCGGCTCGGCGGGCGTGCCGATCCGTCGGTTGAAGTTCATGTCCCAGTACAGGGTCTTCGCGCCGCGCGCCCGCAGCTGGGGCGGGAAGATGAAGTTCGCAGCCGCAGCGACGACTCCCGGCCGCGCGAACAGCTGCCAGAACGGCACTGAGCCGTCGGCGAAGTCGACCCACATCGGCTGCTGCGACGGCAGGCCGCACGGGCGCGCCGGCGCCGCAGCTTTCGCCTCGGTCGCGGCTTCCGGCCGGATCGCGCCCGCGCAGGCCAACACAGCCAGCAGAACGAAAGCGACCCGCCTCACGACCCTACTATCTAGCATGCCGGAGTCGACGCTGCGTCCTCCGCGGAAAATGCAACGCGTAAGCGAACTGCATTTTCCGCGGCTGTTAGGACTCGTCTAACGGCGTGTCGACTTCTGGAGTTTCCTCAGCTTCGCCGGCCTCGCGGGGCGCGCCCTCCCCGTCGCCTCCAGGCTGTCCGCCGAAGTCGATCCCGAGGCTCGCGAGATCCACGCCTTCGCCGCCGTCGGAGCCGATCTCCTCCAGCGCCTGGAGCAGCGCCTCGCGCTCGTAGGTCTCCTTCGGCACCTTTTCCGACGGGCCGATCTCGATCGTCCGGTACTTCTTGAGCCCGGTCGCCGCGGGGATCAGCTTGCCGATGATCACGTTTTCCTTCAGACCGAGCAGCCGGTCGACCTTGCCCTCGATCGAAGCGTCCGTCAGAACCTTGGTCGTCTCCTGGAAGGAGGCGGCCGAGAGGAACGACTCCGTCGCGAGCGAGGCCTTCGTGATCCCGAGGATGAGCGGCTCGAAAGTCGCCTGCTCCTTCTTCTCCTTCTTGACCCGCTGGTTCTCGCGGTCGAGCACAACCTTGTCGACGAGCTGACCAGGCAGCAGGTCGGTCTCGCCGGCCTCGTCCACGCGCACCTTCTTGAGCATCTGGCGAACGATCAGCTCGATGTGCTTGTCGTGGATGTCGACGCCCTGCGACTTGTAGACCTTCTGCACCTCGGCGACGAGGTAGAGCTCCGTCGGCGTCGCGCCCTTCAGCCGGAGCAGGTCGGACGGGTTGAGCGAGCCCTCGTGCAGGGCGTCGCCGGGCTCGACGACCTCGCCGTCGCCTACGAGGATCCGCGTTCGCCGCGGGAGCTGGTACTCGACCGGCTCCTCGTCCTTGCCCTCGGGGAGGATCGTCACCTTCGGGCCGCGCTCGGTGTCCTCGAGCTTCGCAGCGCCCCCGACCTCGGCCAGCTTGGCCGCGCCCTTGGGATTGCGCGCCTCGAAGATCTCGACGACGCGCGGCAGGCCGTGCGTGATGTCGGCACCGGCCACGCCGCCGGTGTGGAACGTGCGCATGGTCAGCTGTGTGCCCGGCTCGCCGATCGACTGAGCGGCGATGATTCCGACCGCGTCGCCGATCTCGCAGAGCTCGCCGGTGGCGAGGAAGATCCCGTAGCACATGCGGCAAACGCCGAATTCGCTGCGGCACTTGAGGACCGACCGAACGGGGACCTGCGTCTCCGCGGCGTGCTCACCGAGCCCCTCGCGGATCTCGTCGAGAACGACGTTCGTGACCACATCGCCCTTCGAGGCGATCACGATCTTGCCCGGCTTGCCGCTGGCGAGCGGTTTCTTGACGTCCTGCGCCAGGACGCGGCCGAGCAGCGACTTGTTCTGTCCCTCTGGCACGACGACCGGAAGCTCGATGAAATCCTTCGTCTTGCAGTCCTCCTCGCGGATGATCACGTCCTGCGAGACATCGACCAGGCGCCGGGTCAGGTAGCCCGAGTCCGCGGTCCGGAGCGCCGTGTCCGCCAGGCCCTTGCGGGCGCCGTGCGTCGAGATGAAGTACTCGAGCACCGACAGGCCCTCCATGAAGTTGGCCTTAATCGGGCGCTCGATGATCTCGCCCTTCGGGTTGGCCATCAGGCCGCGCATCCCGGCCAGCTGGCGGATCTGCTTCATCGATCCGCGGGCGCCGGAGTTCGCCATCATGTAGATCGGGTTCAGCTCGTCGAGCGTTCCCTGCATGGCCTCGGCGACGTCCTCCGTCGCCTCCGTCCAGAGGTTGACGATCGACTCGTGGCGCTCCTCGTCGGTGATCAGGCCGCGCTCGTACAGCGCCTCGACCTCGCCGACGCGCTCCTCGTAGCCGCCGAGGATGTCGTCCTTGTTCGCAGGGATGACGATGTCGTTCTTGGAGATCGTCACGCCGGCCTGCGTGGCCTCGTTGAAGCCGAGCGTCTTGACCTTGTCGAGCACGGTCGCGATCGTGTGCGCGCCGTACTGCTCGGCCAGATCGGACAGGAACGCGTCCATCTCGCGCTTCGAGAGCGTCTGGTTCATGTACGCGTGCCGGTCGACCTCGCCGTCCTCGCCGATCGCCTCGACGAGAGAGCGCTCGACCTCAGCGTTGAAGATCACGCGGCCGGGCGTGGTCAGGATGATCTCGTCGCGGTGCCGGTACTCGATCGGGTCGTGCAGCCCGACCTGCTTGGCCTCGACGGCGCGCTCGATCTCCTCCTCGGCGGCGAACCGCTGCGGGCGCGGATCGAGCTTCTCGGCCTCCGCCTCCGACAGATCGACGGGCGAGTACGTGAGGAAGTACGCGCCGAGGACCATGTCCTTGCTGGGCGTCGCGAGAGGACGTCCGTGGGCGGGCGAGAGGATGTTGTTGGACGAGAGCATCAGCACGCGGGCCTCGGCCTGCGCCTCGGCGGAGAGCGGGACGTGCACGGCCATCTGGTCGCCGTCGAAGTCGGCGTTGAACGCGTGGCAGACGAGGGGGTGCACCTGGATCGCCTTGCCCTCGACGAGCACGGGCTCGAAGGCCTGGATGCCGAGGCGGTGCAGCGTCGGCGCGCGGTTCAGGAGCACCGGATGCTCCGCGATGACCTCCTCGAGCACGTCCCAGACCTCGGGAACCATCGAGTCGACGTGCTTCTTCGCCGCCTTGATGTTCTGAACCGACTTGCGCTCGACGAGCCGGCTCATGATGAACGGCTTGAAGAGCTCGAGCGCCATCAGCTTCGGCAGCCCGCATTGGTGCAGGCGCAGCTGCGGGCCGGCCACGATCACCGAGCGCCCCGAGTAGTCGACGCGCTTGCCGAGCAGGTTCTGCCGGAAGCGGCCCTGCTTGCCCTTGAGCATGTCGGAGAGCGACTTCAGCGCCCGGTTGCCGGGCCCGGTGACCGCGCGGCCGCGGCGGCCGTTGTCGAACAGTGCGTCGACGGCCTCCTGCAGCATCCGCTTCTCGTTGTTGACGATGATCTCGGGCGCCCCGAGGTCGAGCAGCCGCTTGAGCCGGTTGTTCCGGTTGATCACGCGGCGGTAGAGATCGTTGAGGTCGCTCGTCGCGAAGCGGCCTCCGTCGAGCTGCACCATCGGGCGGAGCTCCGGCGGAATCACCGGAATCGCCTCCAGGATCATCCACTCGGGCCTGTTCTCCGAGGTGATGAACGCGCTGACGACCTTGAGCCGCTTGATCGCGCGAGCTTGCTTCTGGCCCTTCGAGGTCTTGATCGTCTCGCGCAGCGACTTCATCTCGGCCTTGAGGTCGAGGTCCTTGAGCAGGTCGCGGATCGCCTCCGCGCCCATGCCGCCCGAGAAGTAGACGCCGAAGCCGTAGGGCGAGCCGAAGCGGTCCTTCAGCTCGCGGAAGATCTGCTCGTCGTTGACGATCATTTTCGGCTCGAGCTCCTTGAAGATCTGCCAGGTCTCCTCGAGCCGGCGCACCGAGTCGACGGCCGCCTCGCGCGCGTCCGCGCGCCGCGCCTCGATGTCCTGGTACATCTCGCGCACCTTCACGAGCCACTGCACGAGCGCGTCGAAGTCCTCCTTCTGGATCTTCCCGTCCGTGCGCAGGCAGAGGTCGCTGGTCAGCTCGCGGATCCTCTCCTCGCTCGCGTTCGTCGGCGCCTGCTCGAGCACCTCGCGGAGTAGGCCCTTGCCGAGCCCACGCGCCTTCTCGACCTGCTTCTCGTCGATCCCGGCGACCAGGTCCTTGTCGTCCTCGTGGACCTCCGCCTTCTTCTCGAGCAGCCCGTCCAGGACGCGGTTGACGTGCTTCGTGATCGCGCCCTTCTTCGATCCCGAGGCCTTGGAGAGCTGGCGGTTGAGCGGTTTCACCGCCGCGTGGATCTGGACCGCGGCGTTCGCGACCGTCTCCAGCTCCTTCGGCGCCAGCCGGCGGTCCTCGCGGATGGCCGCGTTGCGGACGAGCTCGCGGATCTTCTTCGAGTCCTCGGTCGTGATCTCGGGTGCGACTTCCTTGAACAGGCCGCCCACGAGCTCGCGCGCCTCCTCGAGCGGCGGCACGCCCTGCTCCTCGGCCCAGTTCGAGAGCCCACGGGCCCAGAAGTCGTCGTCCTCGTCGAAGTTGCGCTCCTTGCCCTTGGTGAAGTACTCGCGGCGCCGCTTCAGCCGGTCCTCGAGCGCGGCCAGCGCCTCGTCGCGGTCGACGTCGATCTGCTCCGCCTCGGCCTTGACACGGTCCTCGAGCGCATTGAGGTCCTTCTTGCGCGCGTCGTTGTCGACCTCGGTGACGATCGAGGCCGCGAAGTAGAGGACCTTCTCGAGCTCGCGCGGGGCGATGTCGAGCAGGTAGCCGATCCGGCTCGGAACTCCCTTGAAGAACCAGATGTGTGAGACCGGGGCGGCAAGGTCGACGTGACCCATGCGTTCGCGGCGCACCTTCGAGCGCGTGACCTCCACACCGCAGCGCTCGCAGACGATGCCCTTGTAGCGAACGCGCTTGTACTTGCCGCAGTAGCACTCCCAGTCCTTTGTGGGACCGAAGATGCGCTCGCAGAAGAGCCCGTCCTTCTCGGGCTTGAGCGTCCGGTAGTTGATGGTCTCCGGCTTCGTGACCTCGCCGCTCGACCACGAGCGGATCTGCTTCGAGGACGCGAGGCCGATCTCAATCGCGTCGAAGTTGTTGATGTCGATCAAAATGGTTCCTTTACTCCTCGTCGGCGGCCAGGATGTCGCCGATCGGGGCGTCCTCGTCGATGTACTCCGCGTCGGTCGCGTCGGCGTCCTCGGTCATGGACTCGTCGCCTTCGCCGACCTCGGTCTCCTCGGCCTCGTCGGCGGCCTCGTCGGTTCCGCCGTCGGTGCTGCGCACGCCCGAGAGGTCGATGCCGAGCTCCTCGGCGGCGCGCAGGAGGTCGTCGTCCTCGTCGCCCATCTCGGCGCGCGTGCCCTCCTCGGAGACCACGTTGACGTCGAGCGCCAGCGACTGCATCTCCTTCAGGAGCACCTTGAAGGACTCGGGGATCGACGGCTCGGCGATGTTCTCGCCCTTGACGATCGCCTCGTAGGCCTTCACGCGCCCGACGGTGTCGTCGGACTTGATGGTCAGCATCTCCTGGAGCGTGTAGGCCGCGCCGTAGGCCTCGAGCGCCCACACCTCCATCTCGCCGAAGCGCTGGCCGCCGAACTGCGCCTTGCCGCCCAGCGGCTGCTGGGTGACGAGCGAGTACGGGCCGGTCGAGCGCGCGTGGATCTTGTCGTCGAC
>JBIOYJ010000026.1:0-13267 GCA_044870105.1 Gaiellaceae bacterium
GCTGACGGGTGAGCTGCTGGGGCTCGGCGAGCAGCTGCGGAAGGCTCAGGCGGGACGAGGCGGCGACGTCCGCGCGCTGAGCGAGGCCGAGCGCGACGCGGTGCAGAAGCTCGCCCGGGAGGCACGCAAGCTGCTCGAGCAGGACGAGCGCTCGGCGACCGACGCGACCATGCGGCGGGTCGCCCAGACCCTCCAGGCGGCTGCCGCGGACGAGGAGGCGGGCGCGCAGCTCGCGCGGGGCTCGCTGACGGAGGAGCTGGAACCGACGGGCTTCGAGGTCTTCGCGGGCCTCGTGCCGGTTCGCAGGAAGCAAACGGCGGAGCCGGAGGTCGATCCTCGCCGTGAGCTGCGCAAACGGCTTCAGGAGGCGAGAGCCGAGGCGAGGGAGAGCGCCCGCGCCGCCGACCGCGCCGAGCGGGCGGCCGAGCAGTCCCGCCAAGACGCCGAGCGGGCGCGGGCGGAGGCCGACGAGGCCGAACGCGCCGTTCGCAAGCTCGAGGAGAAACTAGACCGCTAGACCGTCGCAGATCGTCGCCAGGACGGTCTGCTCCGCCCGCGCGACAGCCGGGTCGTCATCCGCGAGCCGGCCGAGCGTCCAGCCGGTGAGGATCTCCTCCATCGCCCCGTAGAGGATCCACGCGGCCAGGCGCGGGTCGACCTCGCGACGGAAGTCGCCCTCCCGCTGGCCGCGCTCGACGATCCGCTCGAGCGCTTCGAACGCCCGCGCTATCCCTTCGATTTGCTGCTGGAGCTCGCCGCTCCGGGTCACTTCGCGGACGAGCACCCGGACGAGGTCTGGATCTCGCTTCCAGGAGCGTAGGACGAGTTCGACCACTTTCCGCAGCTGCTCCCGCGCCGGCACGTCCAGCTCCTCGATCTCTTGGATCGTGCCGAGCATCTCGGTCCAGGTCTGGTGGAAGATGCTGCGGAGCACCTCTTCCTTGGACTCGAAGTAGTGGTAGAGGAGCCCGTAGGCGACGCCGGCCTCCTCCGCGATGTCGCCGACGCGGCAGGCGTGATAGCCCTTCGCGGCGAACGCCCGCACCGCCGCCTCGAGGATCTGCCGGCGTTTTTCCTCCTGCGCTTCGGTGCGGGTGGCCACGGGTGCCCTCGGAATCGTAAACGCCCTGGCTAGAATCGCCGTGATGCTCGAGATCGGCACGATGCGGGTCAAGACCGGCCTCGCCGAGATGCTCAAGGGCGGCGTCATCATGGACGTCACCACCGCCGAGCAGGCGAAGGTCGCCGAGGACGCGGGCGCCGTGGCCGTGATGGCGCTCGAGCGGGTGCCCGCGGACATCCGCTCCGAGGGCGGCGTCGCGCGGATGGCCGACCCCGACAAGATTCGCGAGATCCAGGAGGCGGTGACCATTCCGGTCATGGCCAAGGCCCGCATCGGCCACTTCGTCGAAGCCCAGATCCTCGAGGCCCTCGAGGTCGACTACGTGGACGAGAGCGAGGTGCTCACGCCAGCCGACGAGGAGCATCACATCGACAAGTGGAAGTTCACGATCCCGTTCGTCTGCGGCTGCCGCAACCTGGGCGAGGCGCTTCGGCGGATCAGCGAGGGCGCGGCCATGATCCGCACCAAGGGCGAGGCAGGGACCGGCGACATCGTCAACGCCGTCCGGCACATGCGGGCCGTTTTCGGCGGGATCCGCCGCCTCCAGTCGCTGCGTGACGACGAGCTCTACGCCGAGGCGAAGGAGCTCCAAGCGCCGTACGAGCTCGTCAAGTGGGTGGCCGAGAACGGTCGTCTGCCCGTGGTCACCTTCACGGCCGGCGGGATCGCCACTCCCGCCGACGCCGCGCTCTGCATGCAGCTCGGCGCCGACGGGGTTTTCGTCGGTTCCGGGATCTTCAAGTCCGGCGAGCCGGAGACGCGCGCCAAGGCAATTGTCGAGGCGACTACGCACTTCCGCGATGCCGAGGTTCTCGCCCGCGTATCCCAGGGTCTCGGCGACCCGATGAGCGGCTTGTCGGCCGCCGCCCTGGCTCCCGAAGAGCTGCTCGAGACGCGCGGCTGGTGAGGCGCCGCTTGCGGTGCCGACGTCAGGCGCGCGAGCTTCGCTTGCGCGCCGTCTGAAATGACCGGTCGACACGAGCGGTCCGAGACCCGCGGCGCGTAGCGCCGCTTGCCGCGGCCGGCGAAAATCCGCCGGGTCGACCTGAGCACGGGCATCATCACGACCGTCTTTTCGTAGTCGCTAGCGCAGGAACGGCTGGAGAACGGCCTCGAGCTTCGCGCGCTGCTCGGGTCCGTCGAACGCGCGGAGAGGATGCGAAGGCAGGACGTGGTCCTCGACCCGTCCGCCGCGGCGGACATAGACCGCCGGCACGATCGTCCCTTCGGCGTCCACCTCCACGGCGACCGCGACCGCCTGGGGGCCGGCCGCATCGACGAAATGGGTCAGCGGGAGGATCCCGGCATTCCGGATCCCCTCTGCTGGATCGAAGGTCACGACCCGGGCCAGATAGCCCTTCTGGATCCACAGCTCCGGCGCCCGCGCGAGCTCGGCCAAGAGGAACGGAATGACCTCATCCCGTTCGAGACTCGGGCGTCGCGGGGAGATCCCGAAGTGCTTCGCGCCGATGTGCTCGACCAGGACACGCGCGTTGTAGCGAAACCCGTTCACAGAGCTCGAGTTCGCGGAGGCGCCGTGCTTCGTCATTCCCGGCGCGCCCTGTGTGGCGTTCCCCGCGAAGTAGACGCCGGGCGCGGAGACGCTCTCCCAGAACGGGGTCTGGGCTGGAATCCGGCCGTCTGCCACGGTTGCGACGCCGAGCTCGCCGAGCCCTTCGAGGGGCGTCCGGAAACCGGTCGCCACGATGACGTTGTCGGCCTCGAGCTCGAGCCTGCCCTCCCAGGTCGTCCCGTCGGCGTGGACTCGATAGGCGCCGTCCGCTCGCTCGACGCGCTCGATCGCCGCGTCGAGGACAAACGTCCCGGAACCACCTCGCACGTATTCGTCGTAAGGGTGGAGGTAGCGGACGCGCAGAGCGGACAGCGCGAGCACGGCGGTCTGAACTGGCCGCGGTGAGGCGAGCGTGATCTGTTTCGCCCACGGCAGGAGGCCCTGCGCGATCTCGAACCCGGAGTTGCGCTTGCCGACGATGAACACGCGCTTACCGTCGTAGTCCGAGTGCGGACGGGTATCGACGTAGTGGGCGGCGTGTTCCAGTCCCGGAATCGGCGGAAACCACGCTTCCGTCACGCCGAGCGCGAAGACGGCGACGCGGCAGCGATACTCGCCGTCGGATGTGGTGAGGACGAGGTGCTCGCCGTCGCGGCGTGTGTTCTCCCAGGTGCAGCCGTAACGCACCTGAACGCCGCCTCGCTCGACGAACGCGTTGAGCGCGGCCTCCATTTCCTCCCGAGCGGGGACGTCGAACGTTCGGTCCATGAATTGCGGCACGAGCGCCCGGTGCTCGCGCTCGTCGCCGAGCATGCTGTTGTGGTCGTACCACTCGTACTCCCGCGTGCCGCGCTCGAACGGCGCTTCCGGCTTCGTCCAGCTGATCAGGCGCTGGAAGACCGGGAACCGCCGGAACATTCCGCCCGGCGCCTCGTCCCGCGAGAGCACGGCGAACCGTTCGATCCCCGAGCGCGCCAGGCAGTACGCGGTCTGGAGCCCGCCGGGACCGCTCCCCACGACGACGACGTCATAGTCGCCGGGCGGGTAAGGCCCGTCTACCCCGGCCACAAATTGGCCGCCCGAAGCCGTCGGGCTCCCGCTTGGAGCATTCGCAACATGACGCGCGGGTGGTCGAGCAGAAACGCCTCGAGCTCTCCACCGGGAATGGTCAGGCAGCGCAGGAGCGTGGTCGCGACGACATCGGCGCTCGGGGCGTCACCCGTCAGCAGAGCGATCTCGCCGAAGAAGTCGCCGCGGCCAAGCCGCGCTCGCTCCTTCCCGCCGACCAGGACCTGGGCCTCTCCGTCGAGGATGACGTAGAAGCCGGCACCGCTCATCCCCTCCCGGAGCACGCGCTGGCCCTCGGCGAACATCGCCTCCTCGACCGTGTGCGCGACGGCTTCGAGCTGAGGCTGCGTTAGGTCGGCGAACAGCGTCAGCTGCGCCAAGGACTCGACGACCGTCCTGGTCTCTCCTGCCATAGCGCAACCCTAGTGAGAGGGGCGCCGAAGCGCCCCTCTCAGCCGAAGGGCTCTACAGGATCCCGCGCGCGACGAACGCAGCCTTGACCGTGTTCGCAGTCGAGTTTCCGTACAGCGCTCGGGCCGTCGCGACGGTGTTCTCCGCGAGCTGCGGCATCGTCGGGTCGCGCTGGCCGAAGTGCGCCTCGAGGATGATCGTGTCCGCGACGGTGTGGCCGAGAGCGCCCCGGATGTCCCAGAGGGCGCGCGACCAGATCTGACCGTCGTGGTGGACGCGGCCGTTCAGATCCCCCGGATAGTGGAGGTTCAAATCCACCCGGCGGAGGCAGTGGGGCACGGTCGACGTGTACGAGACCGAATCCCAGTCGGCGACACACGGCTCGTCGGGCGTCGGCGAGACCACGTCGGAGACCGTAACCGCCCAATAGTCCGCGAAGCCCTCGCCGATCGAGCGGGCCTCGGTCGAGAAGCCGTACCCGAACGGCGTCTGCTGTGAGTCCTGGATCGCGTGTCCATACTCGTGCAGGATCACCTCGGCGTCCTCGGCGTCGTCGACGCCACCCTTGCCGAAGCGCAGGTAGTCCTTCTTGTCCCAGGAGAAGGAGTTGTCGAGGCCCCACTGGTTGATCCGGATGTCCTGGGACTCCTTGTTCACGGGCCGGAACCTGCCCGTCCCGAAGCCGAGGCTCTGGATGTACCGCTGGGCCTCGGTGACCCAGTAGTAGGCCATCACCTGCTCGAACTCGTCCTGATGGCGGTTGTAGAGGAACGTGTTCGTCGCCGAGAACGCGGGGTTCCCGGTCTCGTTGACCACGTTCGCCCAATCGCCCCTCAGATAGCCGCTCCCGTCCAGATTCCGCAGAGTGACGTTGTGGTACGCGGGCTGAAGCGCCGCATAGTCCGCGTCCTTCTGGTCGGTGAGGCTCTGGTTCTGGAGCTCGGCAACGGGGTTCGGCAGGAACACTCGTCCCGTTCCCGTGCTCGCCCCTGGACCGATCTTGGCGGCGAGCGCGGCTGCCGCGACAGCGACGGCAACCAGCGCCACAGATACCGCAGTTGCTGTCTTCAAAGGAAATCCTCCCCTCTATTTGATCCGCTGCCGCTGAGGCTAACAGGGAGCCAAAGTCTCGCCAATACAATTTCCCGCGTGGCAGATCCGCTCAAAATCGGTGTCCTCGCGCTCCAGGGGAACTTCCGCGAGCACGCGGTGGTTCTGCGGCGGCTCGGGGCCGAGCCTGTCGAGATCCGGAAGCCCGAGCAGCTCGGCGGACTGGACGGGCTCATCGTCCCCGGCGGCGAGTCCACGACGTTCATGCGCTTGATGCGCCTGTACGGACTGGATGCCGCGCTCAAGGAGTTCGCCGGCCCGGTGTTCGGGACGTGCGCGGGCATGATCGTGCTCGATCGAGACCATCTCGGCCTCGTCGACGTGTCCGTACGCCGGAATGCCTACGGGCGCCAGGTCGCGAGCTTCGAGGCGGATCTCCAGCTGGCGGAGGAGACGGAGCCGCTGCGCGGCGTCTTCATTCGCGCTCCACGGGTGGACGAGGTCGGGGCCGAGGTGGAGGTTGTCGCGGAGCTCGACGGCGAGCCGGTCCTGCTGCGAGACGGGCGATTCCTGGTCGCGTCGTTCCACCCGGAGCTAACCGACGACGCCCGCGTGCACGAACGCTTTCTGGCGCTCGTTCGAGAGGAGCAAAGTGTCGGGACATAGCAAGTGGAGCTCGATCAAGCACAAGAAGGGCGCCGCCGACGCCAAGCGCGGGAAGCTCTTCTCGAAGCTGTCGCGCGCGCTGATCGTCGCGGCGCGAGAGGGCGGTCCTGACCCCGCGGCCAACCTCGCGCTCCAAAACGCGATCGAGAAGGCGCGCTCGTACTCGATGCCGAAGGACAACATCGAGCGGGCGATCGCGCGCGGCTCCGGGGCGGACACCGCCGCAGAGGCGTTCGAGACCGTGATCTACGAGGGCTACGCGCCGAACGGAGTGGCGCTGATCGTCGAGGCGCTGACGGACAATCGCAACCGCACGGCTTCCGACATCCGTCACATCTTCTCGAAGAACGACGGCAACCTCGGCGCGTCGGGCGCCGTGGCATGGCTGTTCGAGCGACGCGGCATCATCCTCGTCTCGGCCGAGGGCGTCGACGAGGACGAGCTCACGCTCGCGGCGGCGGAAGGCGGGGCGGACGACGTGGAGCTCGACGGGTCGACGCTCGAGATCACCTCGACGCCGGAGGCTCTGAGCTCGGTGCGCGAAGCGCTCGAGCAGGCCGGTATCGCCTACGAGTCGGTCGAGACGACGATGGTGCCGAAGACGACCGTTCGGCTCGACGACGAAGGCGAGGCCCGCAAGGTCCTGCGGATCGTGGACGCGCTGGAGGAGCTCGACGACGTCCAGGAGGTCTACGCGAACTTCGACATCCCCGAGGAAGTGCTCGAGGAAGTCGCTGCTTAGGAGGGTCTCCTCCCGCGACTGATGACGACGCTCACGCGCGTGCCCGGCGCTCGGCGACGTCCGGCGCGCGGGCGCTGGGAGATCACCCTGCCCCTGCGCACCAGCGGAGAGTAGGCCCTCGAGACGCCCCCGAGGCGGCACCTTGCGCGCACGAGCGCGGCTCGCGCGCGGGCAAGCGGCAGTCCGCGTAACCGCGGGACGACGCATCGGAGTCGCTGCGGGGAGGCGGGAGGCGGCGGAGCCGGCGGTGGCGCCGGCGGGGGAGGGGAAGGCGGCGGAGGAGGCGGAGGAGGCGGAGGAGGAGGCGGTGGCGGCGGCGGCGCGACGCTTCGGACCGTCACCGTGCCTTGCATAAAGGCGTGGTACTTGCAGTAGTAGGTGAACGTCCCAGCGTTTGCGAAGGTGAACCGGTAGGCGTCGCCCTGGTTCAGGTTTCCCGAGTCGAAGGCGCCGCCGTCGGCCGTCGCCGTGTGCGCGACACCGTCTGTATTCGTCCAGCACACGGCGGTCCCGGGACCCACGGTGACGGCGCTCGGGTTGAAGGCGAAGTCTCGGATCTCAACGGCCGTATCCCCGGCTTCGCAGGCGACCGCGGCCGCGGACTTGCCGCCCGCAGCCGACGGTGCGCCGATCGCCACCAAGGCCAGCACCGCGATGTAGAGCCGTCTCCTCACCCTCGTCCCGACCTACGTTCGGCGCGAGGCGCCGGTTTCGAGGGAGAGTCGGCAGGAACATCCGACCCTGCGCTTAACCTCGGAGCGTGAGAGTTCTCGGAATCGATCCGGGTACGGCAGCGTGCGGGTACGCGATCATCCACGAAAGAGGCGGCCGCCTCCGGGAGGTGGAGCACGGCTGCTGGCGCACGCCGGCGGGCCGACAGCCGGAGCAGCGGCTGAAGACCATCTTCGACGGGGTCGTCGCGCTCATCGAGCAGTTCGAGCCGGATGCGGTCGTGCTCGAAGAGTCCTTCGTCGGCGCCGACGCCCGTACCGCGCTCTCGGTCGGGCAGGCGCGCGGCGCCATCCTCGTCGCGGCCGCATGCGCCGGCGTCGAGTGCGCTGAATACGCACCGGCGCGCGTGAAGCAGGCCGTGTGCGGCTACGGGCGGGCCGAGAAGGCGCAGGTGCAACGGATGGTTATGGCGATTCTCGGCCTGCGGACGGTGCCGACCCCGCATCACGCCGCCGACGCGCTGGCCGTGGCGATCTGCCACGCGCTGGCGCCGCCGCTCTTGCGGGCGGCCGCGGGGTGATCGCGCGCCTTCGGGGCGAGCCCGTCGCGTCGCGTCCCGATGGGCTGGTGCTCGACGTCGGCGGTGTCGGCTATCTGGTCAGCGCCACGCGGAGCGCGCTCCGCAAGGCGGAGAGCGGGAGAGAGGTGACGCTCGAGACGTACCTGCACGTGCGCGAGGACGTCCTACAGCTATACGGCTTCGCCGAGCCGGCCGAGCGGCAGCTCTTCGAGCACCTGCTCTCCGTGAACGGCGTCGGGCCTAAGGTGGCGCTGGCGATCGTCTCCGGGTCGGCGCCGGACGAGCTTCGCCGCGCGATCGCCCTCGAGGACACGGCTCGGTTCGAGGCGATCCCGGGGATCGGAAAGAAGACCGCGCAGCGTGTCGTCCTCGAGCTGAAGGAGAAGCTCGGCGACTTCGCGACGCCCGCGGCGCCCTCCGCCAAGCCTCATCTCGTCGCGCGTGACGCGCTCGTAGAGCTCGGTTACTCGGTCGCCGAGGCCGAGCAGGCCCTCGCGGCGGTTGATCCGGAGCTCTCGCCGGAAGAACGCGTGCGGGAGGCGTTGAAGCAGGCGGCATGAGCGCGACGGATGCGCAGTTCCTGGCTCCGGAGGTCAGGCCCGAAGAAGACGAGCTCGATCGCTCCCTCCGCCCGCGTCGCCTGGACGACTTTGTCGGCCAGGAACGCATCAAGGAGCAGATCTCGATCGCGCTCGAGGCCGCCCGCTCGCGCGGCGAGGCTCTCGACCACCTGCTCCTGATCGGCCCGCCCGGCCTCGGCAAGACGAGCCTCGCCTACATCGTTCGCGAGGAGCTCGGTGTCGGGCTGAGGTCGGTCGCCGGCCCGGCGTTGGAGCGCAAGGGCGACGTCGCCGCGATTCTGACCGGACTCGTCGAGCGAGACGTCCTCTTCATCGACGAGATCCATCGCCTCAACCGCGCGGTCGAGGAGATCCTCTACCCGGCGCTCGAGGACTTCCGGCTGGACATCGTCGTCGGCCAAGGCCCCGCGGCGCGCACGCTCACGCTCGATTTGCCGCCGTTCACGCTCATCGGCGCAACAACGCGCACCGGGCTGCTGACCACGCCCCTGCGCGATCGATTCGGCATGACGTTCCGGCTGGAGCACTACGAGCCCGGCGAGCTGTCGATCATCGTTCGGCGCTCGGCTCGGATCCTCGAGGTCGAGAT
Organism: Gaiellaceae bacterium; assembly: GCA_044870105.1. Taxonomy (GTDB): domain Bacteria; phylum Actinomycetota; class Thermoleophilia; order Gaiellales; family Gaiellaceae; genus JBKPFU01. Next base: position 8,996 of record JBIOYJ010000026.1, read on the forward strand.
CGAGGACGAGGCCGCCGCCGAGATCGCCGGCCGTGCTCGGGGCACGCCGCGGATCGCGAACAGGATCCTTCGACGGGTCCGCGACGTCGCCGAGGTGCGCCATCAGGGAGCGATCACGCTCGAAATCGCGCGCGAGGCGCTCGAGCTGATGGAGGTGGACGGCGACGGCCTCGAGCGCACGGATCGAGCTCTGCTCCGGGCCGTGCTCGACAAGTTCGGCGGCGGGCCCGTCGGTCTGTCCACGCTTGCGGTCGCGCTCGGCGAGGAGCCGGACACGATCGAGGACGTGTACGAGCCGTACCTGCTCCAGCTCGGCTATCTCCAGCGGACGCCGCGCGGGCGAATCGTGACGGAGCTCGGCCGAGCGCGCTTCGGCACGCAAGTCAGCGAAGACCAGCTTTTCTAGGATCACGGTCATGCCCGACCTCTGGGTGCCCGGCGCGGTTACGCCGACGGACGAGTTCGTCGGCGGCCTGCACCGCCAGATCCAGCGCTTCGCCGATCGCGCGGGCGTCGACCGCGCCTTCGTCGAGATCGAGCTCGGCGACGGGCAGCGCTTCCCCCTCGACACGATCTCGCCCGAGCCGGGCTTCGGCTTCGTCACGCTGCGACCCCACCGGGATCAAGACGACGACGAGCTCCCGGAGGAGCTCGTCGTTCCGATCGCTTCGATTCGCCGGGTCGAGCTCTCGCGCGCCGAGGAGCAACGAGAGCGATTCGGCTTCTCGCTACCCGCGGGCTAGCCGCTCGACATAGCGCCCGATCACGACGTTCCAGCCTTCGTCGTAGTTGCCGTGGAACTCCTCGGTGTCGAAGCCCCGGTGTTCGAGCTCGACGCGGGTGGCCGAGCCCTCGGCGTTGAAGGTGACCTCGATCTCCGTCGGCGGGCGCTCGGGGTTCACCCGCCACTCGAGCACGAGCCGGTGTGGTGGCTCCCATTCGAGCACCTTGGCCCAGTGCTCCTCCTTGCCGTCCGCCGTGCGCTCGTAGAGCCGGCCTCCGGCTCGGCCCTCGAAGACGGGCGTCGTCTGCTTGTGAATCGAATGCGTCTCGACCGGCCACCAGGATGCGATCTCGTCCGTGAACACGCTGAACGCGTGCTCGGGGTCGGCCTCGACCGTCACCGACTTCCGAACGACCAGGTCCATCGCTTCGGTTCTCATCTTGTCCTCCTCTCGCTCGACTCGGCCGCCGCCTTGAAGTTCTCGAGTGCGACCGACCAGAACTCGTCGAAATAGGCGCGCAGCTCGCCGATGCCTCGAGGATCGAGGCGGTAGAGGCGGCGGGTGCCTTCCCGCCGCTCCGAGACGAGGCCGGCCTCCTTGAGCACGCGAAGATGCTGCGAGACCGCCGGCCTGGTGACCGGAAGGCCCTCGGCGATGTCGCCGACGGCCATCGGACCCCGCCGAAGCCGCTCGAAGATCGCGCGCCTAGTGCCATCTCCGAGCGCCGCCACGCCATTTTGGTTAGCCATGACTTACGTAAGTCTAGGCTAACAGATGAGCTATGTCAACGCCGGAACTGCAGCTCGTGCCAGGACGGAACTGGGGCAACCTCGAGTAATGGGCGTCGGCCGTCGGGGTCCAGGTAGGCGAACTCGCCGACGTCGTCCTCCCACGACACCTCGATCCGGCCGTCCTTGACGTGGTGGTCGAGCCACGCGCCGCGGAAGACGAGCTTGCGCAGCCAGTAGACGAGCGACTCGCCGTCGACGAGCGACAGCTGCTCCCAGTGCCTGGTCAGGTAGAGGCCGAGGCCGCTCCGCGGCTCCTCGATCCGGCCGTCGGCGGCGAGCTCGACGAGGTCGTTCGTCTCGTCCTCGTCGAGGTCGTTGACCTCGATCAGCCCGAGCTTGACCGTCGCCGCGACCACCCGCTGCTCGAAGTCCTCGACGTTGAAGCTGAACCGGTACCCGAGGAACTCGACCACGTAATCGTCGCCCGAGTAATAGTTCGGCTCGGCCACGGCCGAAGGATAACCGGGGCCCCGGCGCCGCTTGCGGCGCCGGCTTCAGGACGTACGAGCTCTGCTCGTGCGTCCGTCTGAATTGATCGGTCGAGCCCTTGACCTTGAGCAACGCGGCGTAAAGTCGGCACTTGTGAGCGTTCGCGCGGCGGCGTTGTCCGGCCTGATCGTCGGGATCTTGGTGCTGGCGGTGGCCTGGGCGCTCGAGCTGCCGCTGGAGCGCGTGACGCTGCTCGCGCCGCTGGTCGTCGTCTGCGCGGCCGCCGTCGCCGGCCTGGGGGTGTTCTGGACGCGTGCGGCTCTCGAGTCGTACCGTGAGGCGCGGCACCCGAGGCTGATCATCTGGCTGATCGCCGCGACGCTCGTACTTGTCGTGATTCTGACTCTGCTTGGTATCGAATTGCCCCGCGAGGGCTAAGTCCGTCCCTCCGACGGAGCCTAGGATCACGTTCGGCGCAGCGCCGAAACGATCACAAATCTCACGCCGCGTAGTGCCTCCGTCCCTCCTACGGAGCCTAGGATCACGTTCGGCGCAGCGCCGAAACGATCACAAATCTCACGCCGCGTAGTGCCTCCGTCCGACTCGGGACCTAACGTGAGCTGCCCATGTTCGAGGGCAGCTGGATCATCGATTCGTGCTCACGCGACGAGGTTCGCGCGCTTGCCCACGCGCTCGAGCTAACCGAAACGACGGCTGCCGTGCTCGTCCGCCGGGGCTATGGAGATCCCGAAGCCGCGCGGAGCTTTCTCGAGGGCGCGCTGCCTCAACACGATCCATTTCTCCTCGGCGACATGGAAGCTGCCTGCAGCTCGATCAAGCGCGCGATCAGCGACGGAAAGCGCATCTGCGTTCACGGCGACTACGACGCCGACGGCATCTGCGCGACCGCTCTCGCGGTTCTCGGCCTGCGTGAGCTGGGCGCGGACGTGACCTGGCACCTGCCGAACCGCTTCGAGGAGGGTTACGGCGTCAGCGGCGACACCCTGACCCGGCTCGCCGAAGAAGGCTGCGCGCTCGTCCTCACGGTCGATTGCGGAATCTCCGCCGTCGAGGAGGTCGAGCAGGCGAAGGCGCTCGGCCTGGAGATCGTCGTCACCGACCACCACCGGCGCGGCGATGTACTGCCGGACTGCCCGGTCGTGGCGACCCGGCCGTCGAGCTATCCGTTCCCCGAGCTGTGCGGCACGGGTGTCGTCTACAAGCTGCTGCAAGCGCTTGGAGCGCCTGTCGACAAGCACATCGACCTCGTGGCCGTAGCGACCGTTGCAGACGTCGTGCCGCTCCTGGACGAGAACCGCGGGGTCGTGATCGCCGGCCTGCGGGCGCTGGGTACCACGCAAAAGCCGGGTCTGCGCGAGCTGATGCGGATCGCGCGCGTCGATCCCGCTGCGGTCGACGCGGGCGCCATCGGCTTCAGGATTGCGCCGCGCCTGAACGCGGCCGGGAGGCTCTGCAAGCCGGAGGCGGCACTCGAGCTCCTCCTCACCGACGACAAGGAGACGGCCGAGCGGCTCGCGGGCGAACTCGAGGGGCTGAACCGAGACCGCCAGACGATCGAAGAACGGATCCTGCGCGAGGCGGTCGAGGAGATCGACTCGTGGGCCGAACCCGCCCGCGGCCGCCGCGCCTACGTGCTCGCGCGCGAGGACTGGCACGAGGGCGTGATCGGGATCGTCGCGTCGCGTCTGGTCGAGCGCTACCACCGGCCGGTCGTCCTGATCGCCGGCACCACGGGCGACTGGAAAGGATCGGGGCGCTCGATCTCCGGCTTCGACCTCCACGACGGTCTTCAACACTGCACAGAGGAGCTCGAGCGCCACGGCGGCCACGCTGCGGCGGCGGGTCTGTCGATCCGCCCCGAACGGATCGACCGGTTTCGCGAGCGCTTCGTCTCGCTCGCGGATGCGACCTTGACCGAGGAGGCGCTCACGCCCGTCACGCGCGTCGACGCGTTCGTCCACGGTCCCGAGCTGACGCTCGAGCTGTGCGGCGAACTTGCCCGGCTCGGGCCCTTCGGGCTGGGCAACCCGAACGTAACGCTGCTCCTCGCGGGCTGCGAGCTGGCCGAGCTCTCGGCCGTTGGCGACGGAAAGCATCTCCGCTTCCGCGTCAAAGCCGGCCGACGCGATGCCGGCAGCGCGATCGCGTTCGGCCAGGGCCGCCAGCTCGAACGGCTATGCCGGGTGGGGAGCTACGACGTCGCCTTCCGGCTGGAGGAAAACCACTGGAACGGAACCGTCGCACCGCAGCTCGTGGTCAAGCGCGTGTTCGACGCGCACGGGCGCTACGCCGAGCTGCGCGCGTGG
>JBIOYJ010000027.1:0-23977 GCA_044870105.1 Gaiellaceae bacterium
GCGCAGCTCGACCGAGCGCCTCGAGCTGAGGCTCGAGGCGGCGGGCGCTCTGGCCGAGCGCCTGAAGGAAGCGCCTCCACCTCGGCTCGGCGCCGACGACGAACGGTTGCGCACGACCCGGGAGCGCCTCGCCGCGGTCAAGCAGGCGCTGACCGAACGCGAGGGCCTGCCGCCTGCGGCGCGGGCGCTCGCCGAGGCCGGCGAGCGGCTTGCGATCGCGGCGTTTGCCGTCGATCCCGGCCAGGAACGCGCGACGGCGGCCGCGCTGCGCGCACGTGCTTCGGCCCTCCTCGCCGACGACGCTCAGCACGCGCTGACGCTGCTCACGCGGGCACAGGAGCGGGGCCTGGGCAGCCTGACCGTGCTGCTCGAGCCCCCGAAACTCGACCTCCGGATCGTCCGCAAGGAGGACTTGCTCGCGTCGACTGTGCCGGCGGTGACGCCGGAGGGCTTCGGATACGACCCCGGGCGTGGGGAGCTCTGGTACGCGGGCGAGACGGCCGAGGCTGTCTGGCTGGAGCTCGAGGCGCGACGGCGCGAACTCGCCGCCGAGATCGAGCGACTCGAGCGGGAACCGGCGCCTCCTCGCGCCGCAGATCCGCGGCCTGTCGCGCTCGCGGATCGCCTCGTCGCCGTCCTGGACGCCACGCTGACGCAGGCCGGCCGCTTCGAGGCGCCACTGCGTGCCCGCGCCGACGCCGGCGGTGCGCGCACGGGCGACGTCGCGACGAGGCTGCGCGAGCTCGCGGCGCGGGAAGCCGAGGTGCGGCGTGTGGCCGGCGAGGCCGGGCAGCGGCAGGGCGGGATCGAGATCGAGCTCGCGCGGCTCGAGGCGGAAGGCGCGGAGGCCCGTCGCCGGCTCGAGGAAGCGGGCGCAGAACCGGCCGAGGGCGAGGATCCCGAGGCGATTGCCGACCGGCTCGTTCGGCTCGAGCGACGCCGCGAGTCGCTCGGCCAGGTCAACCCGCTCGCGAAGCAGGAATACGACGAGGAGAAGCAACGGCTCGCCGAGCTGACGACGCAGCGCGAGGATCTTGAGCGGAGCCTTGCCGAGCTCGCAGAGCTCCGCGACGAGCTCACCGAGACGGTGGAGCGGCGGTTCGAGGAGACCTTCGAGGCCGTGCAGCGCCACTTCGCCGAGGTCGCCCAGACGCTGTTCCCCGGCGGCGAGGGTCGGTTGCGGCTGACCGAGCCCGAGGACGAGAGCGAGGAGCCCGGGATCGAGGTCGAGCTCCGCCCGGCGGGAAAACGGATCACCAGGCTTTCGTTGCTCTCGGGGGGCGAGAAGGCCCTGGGCGCGATCTCCTTCCTGTTCGCGCTCTTCCTCGCGCGGCCGTGCCCCTTCTACCTGCTCGACGAGGTCGAGGCGGCGCTCGACGATACGAACATCGCGCGTTTCGTCGAGCTTCTCCGGCGCTACGCCGACCGGGCGCAGTTCATCGTCATCACGCACCAGAAGAGGACGATGGAGGCCGCGGATATTCTCTACGGCGTGACGATGGGCGCCGACGGGGTCTCGCAGATCGTCTCGCGACGGGTCCCGCAAGCCGCCGCGGCGTGAGCCGCAGCTGGTCGGAGTTTCTGGGCGAGGACGGCGCGCCCGAGCCCGAGGCTGAGCGAACGGGCTTCTTCGGACGTCTGCGCGACTCGCTCGGCAAGAGCCGCCGGGCGCTGACGGAGCAACTCGCGGCCGCGGCCTTCGATCCGGCCGACCAGGCTTCCTGGGAGCGCTTGGAGGAGGCGCTGATCGCGGCGGACGTGGGCGTCCGCGCCACGGCCGAGCTCGTCCAGAAGCTGGAGGCGCGCGGTGAGCTCGGCGAGCTCGGCGAGGCGCTCGCGGACGAGGCCGGCGAGCTGCTCGGCGAGCCGGCGACGATGCACCTGAACGGGAAGCCAAGCGTGATCCTGGTCGTGGGCGTGAACGGAACGGGCAAGACGACCACGATCGGGAAGCTCGCGCACCGGCTGCGCGAGCACGGGCATTCGGTCGTGCTGGCCGCGGCGGACACGTTTCGCGCAGCGGCCGAGGAGCAGCTCGAGATCTGGGCCGACCGGGCGCAGGCCGAGTTCGTCGGCGGCGAGCAGGGCGGCGACCCGGCCGCCGTCGCCTACGACGCGATCGAACGCGCGCAGGCGTCGAGCAGCGACGTCGTGATCGTGGACACCGCCGGGCGCTTGCACACGCAGAAGAACCTGATGGAGGAGCTCGCCAAGGTTCGGCGGGTGATCGCGCAGAAGCTGGAGGGGGCGCCGCACGAGACGCTGCTGGTGATCGACGCAACCACGGGCCAGAACGGGCTCCAGCAGGCGCGCCTTTTCAACGAGGCGGTCGGTGTCAGCGGCGTCACGCTGACGAAGCTGGACGGCTCGGCCAAGGGCGGAGTGGCCCTGGCCATCTCACACGAGCTCGGCCTCCCCGTGAAGCTGATCGGCGTCGGCGAGCGGCTAGACGACCTCAGACCTTTCGATCCGCGCGACTACGCCCGGGCGCTCGTCAGTGGCTAGCGCTCGAGCGCGAAGGCGATGTTCACCGTCGTCCGGTACTCGCTGATGCGGTCGCCTTCGACGACGGCGTTCATCGAGATCACGTCCGCACCGGAGATGCCGCGCAGTGTCTTGGACGCCTCCTGAACCGCCGCATCCGCCGCCTTCGCGAAGCTCTCCGGCGAGGATCCGATCACCGTGATCACCTTGGCGACATCCGCCATCTCTCCCTCCTTGGTTCGTGGAGGCGGGAGGATAACGCCGTGAACGCCGACTGCTTCGTCTGTCGCAAGCACCGTGGCGAGATCCCGGTGCCGGGCGGAGCGCTGCATGAGGATGCTCTCGTCTACTGCAGCCACGTCTTCGATCCGGAACGCAACCCGGCTCCATACCTGGGCCACCTGATCGTCGAGCCGAAGCGGCACGCGCCCGGCCTGGCCGATCTGACCGACGACGAGGCGAGGGCCGTCGGCGTTCTCGCGGCGCGGGCTTCGCGCGCCCTCTATGCGGAAGGAGCGGAATGGGTGTACGCGGCCGTCCTCGGGCACCACGTCGCGCACCTGCACCTTCACCTGATCCCTCGCTATCCCGGCACGCCCCCGGATCATTGGAACCCGCTCACGATCGACGAGTGGGAGGGCGCGAAGCACGGTGGCCCCGAGGAGGTCGCCGCGCTCTCCGACCAGCTTCGGGCACACTTCTGAGCCGTGTTCGACACCCTCTCCGACAAGCTCCAGAGCGCGCTCGGCGACCTGCGGAAGCGCGGCAGGCTCGACGAGGAGGCGATCTCGAAGGCCATGCGCGAGATCCGCCTCGCGCTGCTCGAGGCAGACGTCAACTTCAACGTCGTCAAGGACTTCGTCGCGCAGGTGCGGGAGCGCGCGCTCGGCGAGGACGTACTCAAGAGCCTGACATCCGGCCAGCAGGTAGTGAAGGTCGTCCACGAGGAGCTCACCGAGCTGATGGGCTCGGGCGACTCGCGCCTCGCGTTCGGCGGGCGCCCCCCGACGGTGATCCTGCTCGCCGGGTTGCAAGGGTCGGGGAAGACGACCGCCGCCGCCAAGCTCACGCTGCTCCTGCGCAAGGAGGGTAGGCAGCCGGGCATGGTGGCCGCCGACCTGCAGCGGCCCGCGGCCGTCGATCAGCTCGAGCAGCTCGGCCGCCAGATCGACATTCCGGTGTACAGCGAGGAGCGAAGCGACCCGATCGCCGCCACGCGAGCCGGGATTGCGCGCGCGCAGGCCGACGCGCTCGACGTCGTGATCCTCGATACCGCCGGCCGCCTGCACGTGGACGAAGAGCTCATGGACGAGCTCGCGGCCGTCCGCAAGGAGGCGAAGCCCCACAATGTCCTGCTCGTTCTCGATGCAATGACGGGCCAGGAGGCGGTCGCCGTCGCCCAGGCCTTCCAGGAGCGGGTCGCCTTCGACGGCGTGCTGATGACGAAGCTCGACGGCGATGCCCGCGGCGGCGCAGCGCTCTCGGTCAAGGCCGTAACCGGCAAACCGATCAAGCTGGTGTCGATTGGCGAAAAGCTCGACCAGCTCGAGTACTTCCACCCCGACCGGATGGCGTCACGGATCCTCGGGATGGGAGATGTCCTCAGCCTGATCGAGAAAGCCGAGGCCGCTGTCGAAGAGGACGAGCGGGCCGAGCTCGAGCGCCGCATGATGGAGGGCGAGTTCACCTTCGACGACTTCCTGAAGAGCTACAAGATGCTGCGCCGGATGGGCCCGCTCCAGGGCGTCCTGAAGCTGATCCCCGGGCTGGGCAAGCAGCTCGAGGGTCTGGATCAGGTTGACGAGAAGCAGCTGGCCCGCGTGGAGGCGATGATCCTCTCGATGACGCCGCAGGAACGCCGCGCTCCGCGCGTGATCGACGGCTCTCGGCGCAAGCGCATCGCGGGCGGAAGCGGCGCCACCGTCCAGCAGGTCAATCAGCTGCTCGAGGCGCGCAAGCAGATGGAAAAGGTGATGAAGCAGATGAAAAGCGGCAAGATGCCGTCGTTCGCCGAGCTGCAAGCGGGCGACGGCGGCTCCGCGCGCCGCTCCAGCGCGACGAAGAAGTCGAAGGGCAAACGGAAGAAGAAAGCGAGATCACGGAGGTAACGTGGCTGTACGGATGAGGCTGACGCGGGTCGGCTCGAAGAAGAATCCGATCTACCGCGTCGTCGTGGCCGACTCGCGCTCGCCGCGCGACGGCAAGTTCATCGAGATCGTCGGGCGGTACAACCCGCAGACGGATCCGTCCACGATCGAGCTGAACGAGGAGAAGGTGCGCGACTGGCTGTCGAAGGGTGCGCAGCCCTCGGATACGGTCGCCCGCCTGCTCAAGGCCAAGAACATTGCCTGAGCTGATCGAGTACCTGGCGCGGCAGCTCGTCGACGAGCCGGACTCGGTTCAGGTCGAGACGGTCGAGCGCGAGGACGCGACCGTGCTGCGGCTGCACGTCGCCAAGGCGGACGTCGGCAAGGTGATCGGCCGGCAGGGTCGGATCGCGCGCGCGCTACGGACGCTCGTGCGCGCGGGGGCGATGCGCTCCGAGCGCCGGATGATTCTGGAAATCATTGATTGAGGTAGGCCGTGTGGGCCGTCCCCATGGGCGGGACGGCTCGTTCTTCGTCGAGCAGGCGAGCGACGACCCTGAGCGGTTCGCCGTGGGTGCGACCGTGCATGTGGGGGGTGACCCCGCGCGTGTAGTCGAATCGAAGCGCTCGGGCGGGCGGCCGGTGATCAAGCTCGACCGCGAAGTCGAGCGCGGCGCGGCGCTCGCGGTGCCGCGCGATCAGCTCGCGCCTCCCGAGGAAGGCTCCTTCTACGCGTTCGAGCTGGCGGGCCTCGACGTGGACGAGGAGGGGGGACGTCCGCTCGGCCGCGTCTCCCGCGTGGCACCCGGGGTCGCCAACGACGTGCTCGAGCTGGACTCTGGCGTTCAGCTGCCGATGGTAGAAGCATGTGTCCTGGAGGTCGATCTCGACCGGCGTCGAATCCTGGTGGCGCGGGGTTTCGCAGACGCTCTGTAACCTGAGTCGGTCTTTGCAGCTCGACATTTTCACCCTCATTCCGCACGCCTTCGGCTGGCTCACGGAGCAGCGTCCGGTGGCGTCCGTGCTCGGTTCCGAGCTCGACCTGCGGCTGCTCAACTACCGGGACACGACGCCGCTCGCCTCCGGTCAGATCGATGACGAGCCGTACGGCGGCGGTGCGGGAATGCTGCTACGGGTAGACGTCGTCGCGGCCGCGCTCGAGGCCGCATACGGCGGGATCCCCGACCATCGCGTGATCGCGCTGACGCCGCAGGGGCGACAGCTCACTCAGGGCGTGGTCGAGGAGCTCGCCGGCGAAGAGCGCCTGACGCTGCTGTCGGCGCGCTTCGAGGGCTTCGACGAGCGGATTCTCATCCACCTGGCCTCCGACGCGATCTCGATCGGCCCCTACGTGTTGTCGGGGGGCGAGCTGCCGGCGATGGTGCTGATCGACGCGATCGCGCGCCGGCTGCCGGGCGCGCTCGGGAGCGAAGAGTCCGCCTTGGTCGAGACCTTCTCCGAGGAGCTCGATGGCGGGCTCGAGTATCCCCACTACACACGTCCGGCCGAGTTCCGCGGCTGGCGGGTCCCCGACGTTCTGCTTTCCGGCGACCACGGAAGAATCGAGGAATGGCGCCGGGAGCAGAGCCGTCTGCGTGAGGTTTCGTGAGTGAGGTTTCGTGAGCGCGACGCGTGATCTCTACGACGTGCTCGGAATCTCGCGCGACGCGACGCTCGATGAGATCCGCGACGCCTACTGGCGCCAGGTGCGGTTCCACTCGACGAACCGGGATCCCGACAATCCGGCCGCGAACCTCCGTCTTCAGGAGATCCAGCAGGCGTACGACATCCTCACCGATCCCGATCGCCGCGCCGAATACGACGCCTCGAACGACCGGCCTGTAGCACCGCCGCCTCCTGCACCGCCTCCGCCGTCGGCGGCCGTCGCTCCGCAACCGGTCGTGACGGAAGCCCCCGAGCAAAAGAAGCCGCGACACTCGCGGAATCCGATCGACCGCCTGACCGCCGGGCTGCCGCGCCCTTGGCGGATCGCGATCGACTGGGTCGTCACGATCGCCGGGGCCGTCGGGATCGTGCTCGCGATCAAGGCCTGGGTCGTGAACCCCTACCGGATCCCGTCCTCCTCGATGGAACCGACGCTCCATTGCGCGGGGGCCTCCGGGTGCGAGGCCAAGCTTTCCGACCGCGTGCTCGCGAACCGCTTCATCTACCGCTTCCGGAGCCCGGAGCGGGGCGAGATCGTCGTCTTCAAGACGCCTGAGGTCGCCCGCGACCGCTGCGGCGCCGGCGGGACGTTCGTGAAGCGCCTGATCGGCCTTCCCGGAGAGGTCTGGTCGGAGCGGAACGGCTACGTCTACATCAACAACAAGCGGCTGAACGAGCCGTACATCCGCGCCGACCGGCGCGACACCGAGACGCATCCGCCGCAACGCATCACCAAGGGCCAGTACTTCATGATGGGCGACAACCGATCGTCCTCCTGCGACTCCCGCGTCTGGGGCACGGTCTCGAAGAAGAATCTGATCGGCAAGGTCTTCGCGACCTACTGGCCGCCGAACCGAATCTCCTTCCACTGACCGCTCGGACGCTCGGCTAGGATGCCTGCGGCCCGCTGGGCCTTCTTCTCATGAATCGCGTGATCGAAAGCCTCGAGCAGCGCCAGCTGCGTGCGGACCGGCCGCAGTTCAAGGCAGGCGACACCGTGCGCGTGCATTTCCAGGTGATCGAAGGCCAGCGACGCCGTGTGCAGGTCTTCGAAGGCATAGTGATCAAGCGGCAAGGAGCCGGTGTTCGCGAGACCTTCACCGTGCGCAAGCAGTCCTTCGGCGTCGGGGTCGAGCGGACGTTCCCGCTCCATTCACCGAAGATCGAGCGCATCGAGGTCATCGCCGTGGGTGACGTGAACCGCGCGAAGCTCTACTACTTGCGAAAGAAAGTGGGAAAGAAGGCGCGCGTCCGCGAGCAGCAGCGGCGAGGGCCGCTATCCTCGGCCGGTGCCGCCGCCGAGCCCGAAGACGGAGCTCCCACCCCCGAGAGGCAGGGACCGGGAAACGCGGAAGAGCCCGAGGCCGCCCAAGAGCCCGAAGCCGTCGCGGAAGACGGGTCAGAAGCTTCTTAGGTTCGACCGGCGCCTGGGCGCGCGCTTCGTCGCCGGGGCCGACGAGGCAGGACGCGGCTCGCTGGCCGGCCCGCTTGTCGTCGCCGGAGTCCTGCTCGACTACGCCTGCCTGCGCGATCATCGGGTTCGGCCGCTCGCCTCACTGAACGACTCCAAGCAGCTCAGCCTGACCGAGCGTGAACGGCTGTTCCGAGCGCTGGTCGGCTGCGCGGAGTCGATCGTCGTCCGCGCCATCTCACCGCGCGAGATCGACGAGTTCGGCCTTCATCGCTCGAACCTGGCCGGCCTTCGCGGCGTTCTCGCGGAACTCTCCCCGCCGGCCGAGGTCTGTCTCGTAGACGGATTCCGCCTCGGGCCGCACGCGCCCGAGCACCGAGCCGTCGTCGACGGGGACGAGAAGAGCGCGGCGATTGCCGCCGCCTCGATCGTCGCGAAAGTGATCCGCGACCGGTATATGCGGCGCGCCGATGCGCTCTATCCGCAGTTCGGTTTCCGCTCGCACGTCGGCTACATCACGCCGAGGCACTCTGCGGTCGTGCGCGAGCGCGGGCCCTCCGAGATCCATCGCCGCTCGTTCGAGGCCCGGTGCTATGCCGAGGGCTGGCTCCGGCGCTAGCGCCGAGCGTCGGGCGCTGAGACACTACCGGCTTCGCGGCTTCCGCATTCTCGCCACCAACGTCTGGGTCGGCGGCTACGAGCTCGACCTCGTCGTTCGACGCGGACGGCGCCTTGTCTTCTGCGAGGTGAAGGAGAAGGCAGGAGCGAGGTACGGCGATCCGCTCGAGGCGGTGGGAGCGGAGAAGCAGCGGCGGCTGCGGCAGGCCGCAGAGACCTGGCTGGCGGCGCGGCCGGAGCTGGACGGTTGCGACGTCGTCTTCGAGGTGGTGGCCGTTCGCGAGGGGCGGCTCGAACGCCTCACGCCGGCCTTCTAGCCAGGACTCCTTTCGGCCGCGTGGAAGTCGCTTCGGGCCATGGCGCGGACCCAGGAGGCCCTCTACCGGGAGCTCGATCTCGACCTGTCGTGGTCGGAGCAGGACCTGCCGGAACGGGAGCGAACGAAGCACGTCCACCGGCTCCATCCCTACCTGGGCAAGTTCATCCCACAACTCGTCGAGGCGCTCCTCGACCGCTACTTCGAGCCCGGCGGGCGCGTGCTCGACCCCTTCGCCGGCTCCGGCACGACGCTCGTGCAGGCGCTCGAGAGCGGCTTCGACGCCACGGGCGCGGACATCGCGGCATTCAACTGCCTGCTGATGGAAGTAAAGACCCATCCGTACAACCTGTTCGTGCTCGAGCGGGAGTTGCGCGAGGTGCTTGCGCGGCTCGGCGAGCTCGAGACCGCCGAGCGCCCCACGGGCTTCATGCGCCGCTGGTACGCCCCGCGCGCCGCGGCGGAGCTCCTCTCGTTCCGCGGGCTGGTGTCCGACTATGAGCAGGTCGACGTGCTGCGCGTCGTGCTCGCGCGGGCTGCGAGATCTGCCCGTCTGACGCCGCATTTCGATCTCGACTTCCCGCGCACCCCCCAGCGCGGCGAGTACTGGTGCCACAAGCACAAGCGGGTCTGCCGACCCGTTGGGTCCGCCGAGAAGTTCCTGAAGCGCTACGCCGTGGACACGCTCGAGCGGATCAAGGTCTTCGCGCGGGTGCGCGCGCGCGGGCGAGAAGCGGACGTGCGGCACGGCGACGCGCGCGAGCTCGACTTCGGAGCGCGGTTCGACGGCGTCCTCACCTCACCGCCGTACCCGGGCCTGATCGACTATCACGAGCAACATCGCTACGCGTACGAGCTGCTCGGCCTGGACGACCTCCGTGAGCTCGAGGTCGGCGCCGCCGCGCGCGGGGTCTCACGCGCAGCGCTGACGCACTACTGCGACGGGATCGTCGCTTCGCTCGTCAACGTGCGGCGGTTCCTGCGCCCCGGAGCGCCCGTGGTGATCGTGATCAACGACCGCCGCGAGCTCTATCCGTCGATTCTGGAGCGCGCCGGCCTCGTCCTGGAAAAGCGTTTGCGGCGGCACGTGAACCGAAGAACGGGGCGACGCGCCGGGGAGTTCTTCGAGGACGTTCTCGTCGCTCGTCAGCGCTGAGGCGGCGGCGGCGGCCCGCGCACGGCGTCGAGGATCTTGTAGATGTCCCAGGCGTTGCGCGCACAGAGAACGCGGTCGTAGTAGACCTCGGTCACGATCACGCCTGCTCGCGGAGGCAGCGTCGCGGCGTAGCTGTACCGGAAGTCCTGACCGCGAGCGAACCGGACGAGCAAGGTGGGTGGACCGACGAGGGGAAACTTCCAAAGCTGGACGCGATTGCCGCACCCGCGTCCGCTGCGCGCGAGGTAGACGGTACCCGCCGCGTTCACCGAGGGCCCGTAGTGAAGCTGCCCTGGGGGAGCCGGAAGCGCCGTCTTCGTCCCGTCGACGAGTCCATACCGGAACACCGTGCATTCCGATCGAGACGTGCACTTCGTCCAGACCGCGTAGTTGCCGTTCACCTGGCCGGCGACGAGCTGCGCGTCGGGCAACGGGTCCGGCAACGTGTCGAGGACCAGTTGGCGTCCGGTGGCGAGGCTTCGCAGGATCACGTATTCGACCTCGTCCGAGGAGCGTCCGAAGAGGACCCAGTCGCCGGAGACGGTCGGATGCCATTCCCAGCTGCGGGTGTTGAAGCCGGGAGGTGCGGTGGAGCGTGTACGGCGCGTCAGGTCGAAGAGCTTGAGGTCGGACCGGTTCCGAACGGCCTGTTGATAGACGAGCGTGGTGCCCGAGATTCCCCCGATCCAACCCTGGGTCCCGCGGGCGTTCAGCTTGATCTTCCGGCCGCGCCCCCGCCTGACGTAGGCGTCGAAATGACGCCGTCGCGCACGGCTGTTTCGGGACCAGGCGACGTATCCCCCCTCCGCGGCCGGATTCTGTTCGTTGAGCCGTGTGGCGAGGACCGGGCGCTGGCGAGGCTGCGCCGTGGCCGCCCACGCGGTCAATGTCCACGCTGCGACTGCACCGAGCGTGATCGCGGCGAGGCGCTTCGTCCGCATCGCGAGTGTTCTTCCCCGTCGGGGTTTGCTCAATCGGCCGGCTCAGTTCCGGCACGAAGGCGTCACCCACGCGTGAATCGGGCGGCGCTAGCTTCGCTCGCGTGATTGCACGGACGGTCACGCATGCGCTCGTAGGCCTCGACGCGAGGCGCGTCGAGGTCGAAGCCCACCTGCAAGGAGGGGTTCCCGCCTTCGCGATCGTCGGCCTCGCCGATCGCGCCTGCCAGGAGGCGAAGGAGCGCGTGCGCAGCGGGATCGCCTCGGCCGAGCTGGAGTGGCCGCGCCGGCGGATTACGGTCAATCTGGCTCCGGCGGGCCTGAAGAAGGAGGGATCGGGTTTCGACCTGCCGATTGCCCTCGCGGTGCTGGCCGCCTCCCGCCAGGTCCCGCGCGAGCGGCTCACCGGCCATGCCGCCGTCGGCGAGCTGGCGCTCGACGGTCGCATCAGGCCGGTCGGCGGAGTGCTGGCCGCCGCGGAAGGCGCAAAACGAAGCGGGCTCGACCGGCTCATGTGCGCAGCCGATAGCGCATCCGAGGCGGCGCTCGCCGGAATCGAGCCGATCCCGGCGCGGCATCTCGCGGAGGCCGTGGCCTACCTGCGCGGCGAGCGCGAGCCGCAGCCGTATCCGGTTGCGAACGGGCGCCCGCCCGAGCCGCCCGGACCCGACCTGGCCGAGGTGCGCGGGCAGGAACGTGCGCGGCGGGCGCTCGAGCTGGCCGCGGCCGGAGGGCATAACCTGCTCCTGGCCGGTCCGCCGGGAACCGGAAAGACGATGCTGGCGCGCCGGCTGCCGGGGATCCTGCCACCTCTCACGCACGAGGAGGCCTTGGAGGTGACGCGGATCCACTCGGTGGCCGGGCTCCTTCCGCCTGAACGGCCACTCGTCACGATTCCGCCCTTTCGCTCTCCTCATCACACCGCATCGGCGCCGGCGATCGTCGGCGGGGGAGCGGGTCCCAAACCCGGCGAGGCGAGCCTCGCGCATCGCGGTGTCCTCTTCCTCGACGAGCTGCCGGAATTCCAGCGGCCCGCGCTGGAGGCCCTGCGCCAGCCGCTCGAGGACGGCGTGGTGAGTGTCGCCCGCGTCGAGGGAAGGGCGCTCTTCCCGGCCCGCTTCCAGCTGGTCGGAACGATGAACCTGTGCCCGTGCGGCGGCAGAGGCGACCCCGCCGCGGAATGCTCGTGCTCGGCGCAGCGCCTGGCCGCGTTCCGCGCCAAGCTCTCGCGAGCGCTGCTCGATCGATTCGATCTGATCGTCACGGCGCCGCGACCGCGCGCCGCAGAGCTCGGAACCGGTCCCGCCGAGGCGTCCGTGGTCGTCCGTGAGCGCGTGGTCGCCGCCCGCGAACGGCTCGGCGCCCCGCTGCCGCGGGCGCCGGCTGCGGACGAGTTCCTCTCCCGCGCCGTCGACCGGCTGCCGCTGTCGGCGCGCGGGCGCATCCGAGTCGCGAGGGTCGCCCGAACGATCGCCGCCCTCGCGGGCGCGGAGGAGGTCGGTCCCGATCATGTCGCGGAGGCGCTCGCCTACCGCGCTCCAAGCGAGCTCCCGGTCGGATGAGCGAGCCGCGTATTCGTCGGCTCGCCCGCTCGGACGCCGACTTCCCGCCGCTGCTGCGCGCAATCCACGATCCTCCTCGAGCGCTGTTCCTGCGCGGCGGCGCGGAGGCGGAGATCCTCTCGCGCCCGGCAGCGGCCGTGGTGGGCGCGAGGGCCTGCTCTACGTACGGCAGTCAGGTCGCGCGGATGCTGGGGCGGGAGCTCGCCGCCGCCGGGGTCCTCGTCGTCAGCGGGTTGGCGCGCGGCATCGACGGCGAAGCCCATCGAGGCGCGCTCGAGGCGGGCGGGCTGACCGTGGCGGTCCTCGGTTGCGGGATCGACCGCGACTATCCGTCCGCCCACGGTCGGCTCGCGCAGGGAATCGGGGAACGGGGACTCGTGATCTCGGAGTACGAGCAGGGCGTCGAGCCGGCGCCATGGCGCTTTCCGGCACGCAATCGCATCATCGCCGGGCTCTGCCGGGCGACGGTGATCGTCGAAGCCCGCGAACGGAGCGGTGCGCTGATCACAGCCGACTTCGCGCTCGAGGAAGGACGTGACGTCTTCGTCGTGCCCGGCGAGATCACGAGCGCACTGTCGGCGGGAGTGAACAACCTCCTCAAGCTCGGCGCGGCGCCGCTGACCGATCCGCAGGACGTTCTCGATGCGCTCGGCGTGGCTCCGCCCGCCCCGCCGCCGCTGCCCGAGTTCGGGGGAACGGCCGCGGAGGTGCTCGCGCGTCTCCGCGACGGCGCGGCGAGCGCGGACGAGCTGGCCCAGACGACGGCGCTCGAGCCGGGACCGCTCGCGGCCGCGCTGGCGGAGCTCGAGCTGTCCGGTGTAGTTGCCCAGGCCGAGGGTGTGTACAGGGAGGTGAGGCCGCAGCACTAGGATCGGTCATATGTCAAAGCCGTTTTGGCTCGAAGACGAGCCGCCGCCGCGGCTCTCGCCGAGGTATGACGGCCGCGTCGACGTCGGGATCGTGGGGGCCGGCGTCACGGGCTGCGCGTGTGCGCTGGCACTTGCGGAGGCCGGCCTGCGCGTGCGTGTCCACGACGCCCGAGAGGTCGGCGGCGGCGCCAGCGGCCGCAACGGCGGCTTCGCCCTGCGCGGCGGTGCGCCGCCGTACGATGTCGCGCGCGAGCAGCTTGGCGCGGACCGGGCGAGAGGACTCTGGGACCTGACCGAGCGCTGCCTCGACCAGCTCGAGTCGCTCGCGGGTGATGCGTTCCGCCGCACAGGCAGCCTTCGGCTGGCCGCGGACGACCAAGAGGCCGCGGAGCTTCGAACCGAGTACGACGCGCTCGTTGCAGACGGCTTCGCCGCCGAGTGGCTGCCGACGCTCGACGGTCGGCTCGGCGACCGCTTTGCGGCGGCCCTGCTTCATCCGCCCGACGGCGCCATCCACCCTGCTCGCTGGGTCAGATCGCTCGCTTCGCGCGCCGCCGCCGCGGGCGCCGACGTCCGGGAGCACCATCGCGTCGAGTCCGTCGACGGGCTCGAGGCTGACAACGTGGTCATCGCCACCGACGGCTACACGCAAGGACTGCTCCCCGAGCTTGACGGTGCGATCACGCCTACTCGCGGGCAGGTTCTCGCCACGGAACCGCTCGACGAGACTCTCTTCGATCGCCCGCACTATTCACGACGCGGCTACGACTACTGGCAGCAGACCGCTGACGGCAGGCTCGTGATCGGTGGGCGCCGCGATTTCGCGCTCGAGGCGGAGTTCACCGCGGAGGAGGAGACGACGGAAGCAGTTCAGCGCGAGATCGAGCGGCTGATTGCAGACCTCCTTGGATTCGTTCCTTCGGTGACCCACCGCTGGGCCGGCATCTTCGGGATGACGGCGGATCTGCTTCCGCTGGTCGGCAGGATCCCGGGCCGCGACGGCACGTGGGTCGCGGCCGGCTACTCGGGCCATGGCAACGTTCTCGGCCTCGCCTGCGGCGAGCTCGTGGCGCAGGCAATCCTCGGCAGCGAGCCCGCCGAGCTCGAGCTGTTCGACCCTGCGCGGGCGCTCTAGCTACTAGGAGGGTTGGCGGAACTCCGCTCGTCTGCGCGATGGGCGGTGCGAGGCAAGGACGCAGGGAGCGTTCGTATTGGATTCTGGGAGCCGTAGGCTGCGACCGCGGACGCAGCATCGCGCCGTCCCAGCGCGGTCCGGCGGCACAGCATTGTGTTTCGCCAAGCCCTCCTCTCACAGGTCGATCGTCGGCAGGTCGAGCTCGTCTGCGCGCTCCATCGCCGCGAGCGCGATCGCCAGGTCCTGAATTGCGAGCCCTGTCGAGTCGAAGGCCGTGATCTCGTCGTCTCGCCCTCGCCCGGGAGCCTGACCGGCCAGGACGGCGCCCAGCTCGGTGACGTCGTCACGCGCGAGCGAGCCGGCTTCGACCGCATGGACGAGCTCGCCGTTGTGGCTCGCCTGCTCCCAGTCGTCGCAGAAGACCTTGATCCGAGCCAGCTCGTCCACGGCGATCTCGGCCTTCCCCGGCCCGTCGGCGCCCATCAAGCTCACGTGCTGCCCCGGCTGAAGCGACCCCTCCGAGAGCAAGATCTCGTGGCCCGGCGTGACCGTCACCAACAGGTCGGCGCCGAGCGCCTCCTCACGCGTCGCCGCGACCCGTCCGCCGACCTCTGCCGCCGCCTTCTCCGCGCGCTGCTTGTCGACGTCCCAGAGCAAGACGTCACGCCTCCGCGCGGCGAAGGTGCGTGCGGCGGCAAGGCCGTTCACACCCGCCCCGACCACGGCGGCCGTCCCGGCTGCAGGACGGCCGAGTGCCTCGGCGGCGAGAACAGCGGCGGCGCCCGTCCGCAGCGCGGTCACCGAGGCCGCGTCGAGAACGGCGCGCAGCACGCCGTTCGACGCGTCGGAGAGCAGCACGACCCCCATCACCGTCGGCAATCCACGCGCCGGATTGCCCGGATACGAGGTCACCCATTTCAAGAGCGCGTGATCCGCTCCCAGCGCCGGCATCGCCCGGAAGTCGCCCGCGGGGTACGCGGGCACATAGACTTTCGGCGGCATCGACCACTCCCCCCGGGCATAGGCGACGAAGGCCTCGCGCACGGCCTCGACGGCGCGGTCCGGGGACACCGCTGCCTCTACGTGCCGCGCGCCGAACAGCGGGATCACGGCGTCTTACCTACAGCGCCTTCACGCCGGCGATCAGCTGCGTCACCGACTCCTTCGCGTCGCCGAACAGCATCACGGTCTTTGGATTCAGGAAAAGCGGGTTCTCGATCCCTGCGAAGCCCGGATTCATCGAGCGCTTGAGGACGACCACACTGTGCGCCTGGTCGACGTTCAGGATCGGCATGCCGTAGATCGGACTGCCTTGGTTCGAGCGGGCGTCGGGATTCGTGACGTCGTTGGCGCCGATCACGAGCGCGACGTCGGTACGGGGAAACTCCGGGTTCGCCTGGTCCATCTCCTTCAGCTGCGGATAAGGGACGTTCGCCTCCGCGAGCAGGACGTTCATGTGGCCGGGCATGCGGCCGGCGACGGGGTGGATGGCGTAGCTGACCTCGATGCCGCGGTGCTCGAGCAGGTCGGCCAGCGCTCGCACGTCGTGCTGTGCCTGTGCCACCGCCATGCCGTAGCCCGGGACGAAGACCACCTTGTGCGCGTACGCGAGCATGACGGCAACGTCGTCCGCGCCCGCCGAGCGTACGGTGCCGCCGTCCCCCGCCGCGGCGGCGACCGCCGCCGGCTCCGACACCTGACCGAACGCCCCGAAGAGCACGTTCGCGATCGAGCGGTTCATCGCGCGGCTCATCAGGAGCGTCAGCAGCGTGCCCGAAGCGCCTACCAGCATGCCGCTCACGATCAGCACGTTGTTCTCCAGCTCGAAGCCCGTCGCCGCGGCGGCCAGGCCCGTGAACGCGTTCAGCAACGAGATCACGACGGGCATGTCGGCTCCGCCGATCGGGAGCACGAAGAGCACGCCGAAGAGAAGCGCGCCCAGGATCATCCCGCCCAGTAGCCATTGCTCCTCGGCCCCCGCGACGATGGCGATCCCGCCCGCGACGAGGGCCGCGAGCACCAGGCCGTTGGTCGCCTGCTGTCCGGGGTAGACGATCGGCCGGCCCTGGATCAGCTCCTGCAGCTTCCCGAACGCGACCATCGAGCCGGCAAAGGAGATGCTCCCGATCAACGCCGAGAGCACGATTGCGGTCGAGATGTCTCCGTGCAGCCGTCCCGGGTCGGGGCCGTGATTGTGGAACTCCGCGAGCGAGATCAGAGCCGCGGCGCCGCCGCCGACACCGTTGAACAGCGCCACCATCTGCGGCATCGCGGTCATCTTCACGCGGCGGGCGGCCACCGCCCCGAAAACACCGCCGACCACCATCCCAACGGCGATTTCCCACCAGCTGTCGATCTGCTTCTGCGCGAAGGTGACGACGACCGCGATCAGCATTCCGATAGCGCCGATCCAGTTGCCGCGCCGGGCGGTGCGCGGGTGGGAGAGGAACCGAAGCGCAAGGATGAAGCAGACGATCGTGACGAGATACGCCAGATCAGTCGCGACTCGACCCATCGTCCTCGTGGTGTTGCCGCGGGCGGTCGCGCCCCTTGAACATCTCGAGCATCCGGTCGGTGACGACGAATCCCCCGACCACGTTGGCCGAAGCGAGCACGACAGCCGCCAGGCCGATGATGGTGGTCACGCCGTCCTTGTGACCCAGGCCCGCGACGAGCATCGCCCCGACGATCACGATGCCGTGGATCGCGTTCGTCCCCGACATCAGCGGCGTGTGCAGCAACGTCGGCACCTTGGAGATCACCTCGAAGCCGAGGAAGATCGCGAGGACCAGAATCGTGACCTCGAAGACGAGGAGGAGGCTATGGCTCAACGCGCGCTCCTTCGCACCGGGGGAACCTCCCGGTTCCCCCGGGACCCCTCCACTGGTCCGCTTGCGCGGACGGGCGGCTGCTCCGCCGGCTCAGGCCGCGACCTCCTCGCGGCGCGTGACGCAGGCCGAGGCCGTGATCTCGTCGTCCCAGTCGAGCGTGAGCTCGCCCTCGGGCGCGAGATGCTGCAGCAGCGCGGTCACATTGCGTGCGTAGAGCTGGCTCGCGTGGAACGGCATCGTGCTCGGGAGGTTGGTGAAACCGATGATCGAGACGCCGTGACGGACGACTTCCTCGCCCGGCGCGGTCAGCTCGCAGTTGCCGCCCGCCTCGGCGGCGAGGTCGACGATCACGGAGCCCGGCCGCATGGCTTCGACGGCGGCCGCCGGGATCAGCCGTGGCGCCGGCCGGCCGGGGATGAGTGCAGTGGTGATCACGACGTCGAAGTCCGGTAGCCGCTGCTCGAGCTCCGCTTGCTGCCGCCGCTGCTCCTCGTCCGTAAGCTCGCGTGCGTACCCGCCCTCCGTTTCCTCGCCGACGACGCCGAGGTCGAGGAACGTGGCGCCGAGGCTCTCGACCTGCTCGCGCACGACCGGCCGAACGTCGAAACCTGAGACGACCGCTCCGAGGCGCCGCGCGGTGGCGATCGCCTGGAGCCCGGCGACGCCGGCGCCCAGGACAACCACCTTCGCGGGGGCAACCGTGCCGGCGGCGGTCATCAGCATCGGGAAGAACTTGGGCAACCGCTCCGCGGCGAGCAGCGCGGCCTTGTAGCCGGAGACCGTCGCCTGCGACGACAGCGCATCCATCGGCTGCGCGCGTGTGATCCGCGGGATCGACTCCATCGCGAAGGCGACGACTCCCCGCGAAGCGAGTCGTTCGATGCCATCCGGGTCGGTGAGGGGCTGGAGGAACGCGATCAGCACCTGTCCGTCGCGAAGGCCTTCGAGCTCGGGCCCCGACGGCTTCTGCACCTTCACGACGGCCTCGGCTTCGTAGGCGTCGTCGCCGACGGTGGCCCCAGCCTCCTCGAAGGCCTGATCGGGAAACGAGGCCGCGTCGCCCGCACCACGCTCGACCACGATCTCGAATCCCGTTCCCACGAGGCGCGCCACGAGGTCCGGGACGAGCGCGACGCGCCGCTCGCCGGACGCCCGCTCTTTCGGCACCCCGACCTTCATGCCGCGCGAACTCTAGTGCGTCAGGCGGAGACGGCTGTCGCGAGGCCGCGGCCGTAGCTGTTCGCGTACGCATCGAGGTTGAACTGATCGAGGAACGCGCGGGCGGCGCGGCGGCCGCCCTCGATCAGCTCCGTTTGCTGAAGCTGCGTCAGCCCGAAATCGGTCGTCGTCACGGCTCCCGTCGGGACGAGGCATGTGCGTGCGCGCGAGGACTCCGGGACCAGCCGGCTGTCCCAGCCCTCGGTTGTCGTGTGGAACATGTCGAGGCCCAGCTTGATCGGCCAACCCAAGCGCTCGAGGAATTTCTGCGGTCGCGACGCGAAGGGGCGACCGCCCACGATGCGGAAGCCGAAGGTCGGACGCTCGGGATCGCGATCCTCGACGTCGAACAGCCACACCGGGAAGCTCGGGACGAGACCGCCGTCGACGATGATCGCGGTTCGCCCGCTCCCGCCGTGGAGGAGCTCCACAGGTTCGAAGAAGTAGGGCAAAGACATGCTCATCCGCACCGCGTCCGCGATCGGGAATCGGTCAGGATCGATCGGCTGCGCCCGGCCGGGCAGCCGGTAGCGGCGCAGATCCTCGGGCAGGACGAGCAGCTCGCGGTGCGTGACGTCGGCTGCGATCAGCTTGAGGCGGTAGTCCGCCCCGTCGTGGACGTCGGCGAACGTGCGCGCGTCGAGCTCGGCGTCCAGCCAGCGGCGGAGATAGTCGCCGTGTGCGAGCCCGTGTCGACGCAGCAGGTTGAGCGGGCCGCCGATCCGCTCTCCGCCCGAGCCGAAGTCGGCAAAGCGCCGGAGTGGAGCGCGGCGAAGCAGCTCTTCCGTCTGTCGCGGGTCGCGGCCTGTCGCGAGCGAGGCGGCGACGAGCGCGCCGGCGCTTGCACCGGCCACGCTGACCCAGCGGCGATAACCGCGTTCGTCGAAAGCGAGCAGCGCGCCGACGAGCGCGATCGCCTTGACGCCACCGCCGTGGAAGACGCCGTCGGCCTCGTGGATCTCCATGCGACCAGCTCCCTCGTCGGCGGGGCAAGACCAGCCGCAGTGCGACAGACGGTACCGAGTGCTGCGCCGGCGTGCAATCCGGCGGCGAAGAACCACTCGGGCGATGTCACGCTCTCGGCGCGGTCGCGTTAGCCACGCGTACGGGTTTCCTCACTAGCATCGACTCGGGGAGGAGGCTGGGCGAACCTTTTAACCGGCGGGGATACAGTTGACGCATGCCGAGCCGATTCGCCGAGATCGCGGATTCCTTCTTCAGGCCCGCGGTTCGGGATCTCGTCCCCTACGAGCCCGGCAAGCCGGTCGAGGAGGTGCAGCGTGAGCTTGGCCTCGCCCGCATCGTCAAGCTCGCCTCCAACGAGGGTCCCTTCGGCCCCTTCCCCGAGGCGATCGCCGCGATCGAGCGGGCCGCGCCCGAGCTCAACCGCTACCCGGACGGCGGCGCCTACCGGCTCCGGGCCGCGCTCGCCGAGCGCCTGGACGTCCGGTTCGAGGAGGTCGCGATCGGCGCAGGCTCCGACGGCCTTGTCGATTGCCTCTCGCAGGCGATCCTCGAACCCGCCGACGAAGTCGTCTGCGGGTGGCCGTCCTTTCCCAGCTACGTGATCGACGCCCGGAAGCTCGGTGCGATCCCGAAGACGATCCCCCTCAGCGAGTTTCGCTACGACCTCGACGCGATGCTCGACGCAGTCACACCCAAGACGAAGATCGTCTATGTCTGCCACCCGAACAACCCGACCGGAACCATGAACAGCCGCGCGGAGCTCGACGCGTACTTCGAGCGCGTCCCGGAGCACGTCCTCACCGTGCTCGACCAGGCCTACCTGGAGTACATCGACGACTCCGACTACCCCGACGGCATCGAGGAATACGCCAAGACGGGCCGGCGCGTGCTTGTTCTGCGCACGTTCTCGAAGATCTACGGTCTCGCCGGCCTGCGCGTCGGCTACGGCATTGGGCCAGCAAGCGTGGCTACGGCGATCGGGAAGGTGCGCCGCGCCTTCGATATCACGACGCCGGCGCAGGAGGCGGCGCTCGCGAGCCTCGATGCCTCGGCGGAGTTGGATCGACGCCGCCGGCTGAACGCCGAGAGCCGGCCCGCGATCGAGGCCACCCTGCGGGAACACGGGTTCGGGCCCGCCGGTCCGGCGGTGGCCAACTTCGTCTACGCCGAGACGGGCGAGGACTCACGGCCGCTGTTCGAGCGGCTGCTACGGGAAGGGGCGATCGTCCGTCCCACGCACGGCTTCGGCGGCCCGAATGCGATCCGCGTCACGGCTGGAACGCCCGAAGAGAACGCGTTCTTCGCGGAGGCGCTCGCACGCGTCACCGAGCAGGTCGCGACGGCCTGAAAACCCCTCGTTCGGGGCCCGATCGAGGTGTTAGCGTTTTCAAGCCGTGCCGCCCTTCCTCGGTAGGCAGCTCGGGCTCCTGCGGCGGGAGCCGAGCTTCCGCCTCCTCTTTCTCGCCACGCTCGGGTCGGGCGTCGGCACATGGCTCGCGCTTGTCGCGCTTCAGGTCGACATCGTCAGGCGAACGCACTCGCCGGGCTGGATCAGCGCGCTCCTGATCGCCGATCTCCTGCCCCTGCTGGCCCTCGGCCTCGTTGCCGGCCCCCTCATCGATCGCCTCTCCCGGAAGCGTTTGATGATCGGAGCGGACCTCGCCCGCGTCGCCGTCTTCTGCGCGCTCCCGTTCGCGGGGAGCGCGACGACGATCGTGGCTCTGGCCGGGCTGGCTGGCGTCGCCGGCGGCCTTTTCCGCCCGGCGGTGTACGCGGGGCTGCCGAACGTCGTCCCCGACCCCGAGCTTCCTCGCGCGAACTCGTTGCTGCAGACGATCGACAACCTGACCTGGGCGGCCGGTTCGCTCGCCGGCGGCGTCCTGGTCGAGGCGCAGGGCCCCGACCTCGCCTACTGGATCAACGCCGCGACGTTCCTCGTCTCCGCCGCGCTGATCGCCCGGATCCCTCAGCGCCTCCTCCAGGCGGGGCGCGCGGTCAGTCGGGGCCATTGGCGTGACGTGGCCGAGGGGCTTTCGCTCACGATCACCTCGCGGCCTCTGCTCACGGTCTTCATCGCCTGGAACATCGGCATGCTCGCCAATGCCGCGATCAACGTCGCCGAGCCCTTCCTCGCCTTCGACGCCTTCAACGCCGGCGAGTTCGGTCTCGGGCTGCTGATGGGCTCTGCGGGGATCGGCTTGGCCGTCGGCGCATTCCTCGCCGCGGCGTGGATCGAGCGACGCGGGCTCGCGTCGGTGTACGGGGCTTCGATCGGGCTCATGGGGCTGGGCGTCGGTCTCGCCGCGGCCGCGCCGAACGTGTGGGTGGCCGCCGCCTGCGTTCTGCTCTCGGGAGCGGGCAACGGCTCGGCGATCGTCTGCAACGCCCTCCTCGTGCAGCGCGGCGCGCCCGACCAGCTTCGTGGCCGGGTCTTTACGGTCCTGATGAGCTCGAACATGCTCATCCTGACGCTCGGCATGGTCGCGGCCGGTCCGCTGACGGACGCGGTCGGCCCGCGCGAGATGTGGGCGGGCGCCGCGATCCTGTCGGCGATCGCATGCGTCGTCGGCCTCGCGCTTGCCCGCGGGGTGCGCTCACAGCCGGAGATCGGAGAGCCCGAGGTCGAGGCCGCAGGACCGGCTGCGCACTAGCATCCGGGCGTGGCAAAACGCAGGGAATTCTCGCGCGAGTCGCTCGCGGACGGCGTCCGCCAGGGCGACAAACGCGCCCTGGCGCGGGCGATCACGTTGGTCGAGAACTCCGATCCACTCGCCTACGAGCTCGTCCGCGACGTCTACCCGGACACGGGCCGCGCGTACGCAGTCGGGGTCACCGGGCCGCCGGGCGTAGGGAAGTCGAGCCTGATCAGCGTGCTCGTCCGCCACGTGCGGAAAGGCGAGCGGACGGTCGGCGTGATCTCAGTCGATCCGTCGAGCCCGTTTTCCCAGGGCGCGCTGCTGGGCGACCGGATCCGGCTCTCCGACCACTTCCTCGACCCAGACGTGTTCATCCGCTCGATGGGCACTCGCGGCCATCTCGGCGGCGTCGCGGAGGCCACGCTGCAGGCGATGCTCGTGCTCGACGCCGCCGGCAAAGACATCCTGTTTCTCGAGACCGTTGGAGCCGGACAGAGCGAGGTCGAGGTGATCTCGATCGCCGACACGGTCCTGCTCGTTCTGATGCCCGGCTCCGGAGACTCGATCCAGGCGCTGAAGGCTGGGATCATGGAGATTCCCGACGTGATCGCGATCAACAAGATGGATCACCCGGCGGCGAAGACGATGCTGAACGAGGTGCGCTCGGTCCTCTCGCTCGACCGCGAGCGGACATGGCGGCCGCCGATCGTGCTGACCGAGGCCGTGCGGGAGGAGAACGTGGCGGAGCTCTGGGAGAAGATCGAGCAGCATCGCGCGCACCTCGAGCAGGACGGGCGGCTCGACGAGCGCCGCCGCAAGAATCTCGCCGGCGAGGTGTTCGCGGTGGCCTCCGCCCGGGCGAAGACGCACCTCGAGCGGACGGTGGCCGACGACCCGGAGCTGCGGCGTCTCCTCGACGACGTGCAGCGCCGTGAGCTCGACCCGCTCACCGCCGTTCGCGAGATCATGGACAAGGTGTTCAAGCTTGGCTACACAGACGGTTCCCACACTCACTGACATCGAAGAGGCCCGGCGCCGGATCGACGGCATCGCGCGCCCGACGCCCGTGTACGGGTCGGAGACCTTCTCCCGCCTGTTCGGGCGCGAGGTCACGCTGAAGGCGGAGAACCTTCAGCGAACGGGGGCGTTCAAGGTGCGCGGCGCCGTGAACAAGATCGCGACGCTTTCGGCCGCCGAGCGCGAGGTGGGCGTCGTAGCGGCGAGCGCGGGCAACCACGGCCAGGCCGTCGCCTGGGCCGCCCGCGAGAGTGGCATCCGGGCGCGCATCTATGTCCCGCAGGACGCGCCGATGGCAAAGGTCGAGGCGTGTCGCAACTACGGCTCCGAGACGGAGATGATCGGTGTCAGCTTCGAGGAAGCCCTGACAAAGGCGGTCGAGTACGTGGAGTCGTCCGGAGCGACCTTCATCCATCCATTCGAGGACCCGGTCGTGATCGCCGGACAGGGAACGATCGGCCTCGAGCTCGCTGAGGAGGTGAAGGACGCCGAGACCGTCGTGATCCCGGTCGGCGGCGGAGGACTCGCGTCGGGGATCTCGGTCGCGCTGCGAGCGCTGAATCCCGGCATCCGCATCGTCGGCGTCCAGGCGGGGCTCTCGGGGTTCACGATCGCCGATGGGATCTGGGTCAAGCACCCGGGCGAGCTGACGATGCGGATCCTCGAGGAGACGCTCGACGAGCTCGTCGATGTCTCGGACGAGTCGATCAGCCAGGCGATCGTCCTGCTCCTCGAGCGGGCAAAGCTCGTTGTGGAGGGCGCGGGCGCGGTCGGGATCGCAGCACTGCTCGAAGGCAAGATCGGCGGGTCGGGCCCCGTCGCGGTGGTGCTGTCGGGTGGGAATATCGACCCGACCCTACTCATCTCCGTGATGCGCCACGGCCTCACCGTCGCGGGGCGCTATCTCGTCGTGCGCACACGTGTGCCCGACCGGCCGGGGGAGCTCGTCAGGCTGCTTCAGCTCGTCGCCAGCGAGCGCGTGAACGTCGTTTCCGTGGAGCATCACCGCGAGGGGATGCAGGTTTCCGTCGCGGAGACGGAGGTCGAGCTGACCTTGGCGACGCGCGA
>JBIOYJ010000028.1:0-2652 GCA_044870105.1 Gaiellaceae bacterium
TCTGGCGGGGTGATCTGGCGAGCGCCCGTCAGCACCTCGAAGGCGCCATCGATGCCTATGACCCGTCCCATCGCCACGAGCATCTGGCGTTGTACGCCCAGGACCCGAAGGCGGTCTGTCTCGTACGCCTGGCCTGGGTTGACCTGTGGGCGGGAGACCCCGGCCGGGCCGACGAGAGGGCCCGATCTGCTCTCGCGCTGGCCGTCGATCTCGATCATCTCATGACGCTGTGGTACGTCCTCACCTACGCGGCGATCATCGCGGCCGAATCCGAGGATCTCGTCCGTCTCGCCGAGCTGCTCGGGGAAGGTGAGCGCCTGGGGAAGCGTCTCCCGTTGCGCTACCTCATGATCGTCGGAGAGTCCCTCCGGGGCTGGCTGGACGTCTGCGAGGGGTCACCCGGGGGCATCGAGCGGATCGTGCAGTCGGTGGCCCGCTCGCGCACCGAAGGGGAGAGCCTCCACCTGACCTACACGCTCCTTCTTCTCGCTCGAGCTCGTGGCATGGTCGGCGAGCTCCACGAAGGACGAGCCGCGACACGCGAGGGGCTCTCGTTGTCAGAGCGCCGCAACCAACGCTATCTCGTGGCCGAGCTGTGGCGAGTCGGCGGTGAGCTGGCGTATCGCCGCGGAGAATCCGACGCGGTGGCGTCGCTGCGCAGAGCTGTCGAGGTCGCCGACGGGCAGGGCGCGAGCTGGTTGGCGCTTCGGGCTCTCCACTCCCTGGCCAGTAGATACCCCGATGAGGCCCTGTGGGAGCAACTCCGGGACCTCCTCGAGACCATCCCTTCGGGCCACGATCTCCCTGCGTTCCGGGCGGCGACCGGTCTTCTGGGCGACTCCGGCTGAGAGGGAACGCTTACGGAACGCCGGCGTATGCATCCTCGGCCCACTCGACCAGAGGAGCACGCCATGAGTGACACGATCAAGGCATTGACCGAGACGGTGCGAGGTCGCGTCATCACCGCCTCGGATCCCGACTACGACGACGCCCGCGCCGTCTACAACGCCATGCACGAGCGCCGGCCCCACGCCGTCGTCCAGTGCACGGATTCAGCCGACGTGATGGCCGTGATCGCCGCCGCCCGCGACGGCGGCGTCGACCTGGCCATCCGGGGCGGGGGTCACAGCGTTCCCGGATTCGGCACGGTGGACGACGGGCTGGTCATCGACCTGTCGCCGATGAAGGGCGTGCGGGTCGACCCGGCCAAGAAGGTGGCTTGGGTCGGGGGTGGCGCCACCTTGGGGGATGTCGACCACGCGACCTACCCGTTCGGCCTGGCCGCGCCCGGCGGGGTCGTCGCCACCACCGGGGTGGGTGGCCTCACGCTCGGGGGCGGCATCGGCTACCTCACCCGCAGCCTGGGGCTTTCCATCGACAACCTGCTCTCGGCCGATGTCGTGCTCGCCGATGGCCGGCAGGTCACGGCCAGCGACTATCAGAACGAGGATCTGTTCTGGGCACTGCGCGGCGGCGGCGGCAACTTCGGGGTTGTCACCAGCTTCGAGTTCCGGCTCCACGAGGTCGGTGATGTCGTGGGCGGCCCGCTGTTCTACGACTTCGACGATGCCACGGCGGTCCTGGAGTGCTACCGCTCCTTCATCAACGAGGCGCCCGAGCAGCTGGGATGCTTCTTCGGCTGGCAGATCGCGCCTCCGCTGCCGTTCATCCCCGAGGACCGGGTCGGGGACCTGTTCTGCGCGCTGGTCACGTGCTGGAACGGTCCCCATGAGGAGGCCGAGCAAGTGCTCCGGCCGCTGCGCGATGTCGCCGAGGTGAAGGCGAAGCAGGTCGAGGTGATGCCGTTCCCGGCCCTGCAGAGCGCCTTCGACGATTTCGTCCCGAAGGGCATGCAGAACTACTGGAAAGCGGACTTCGCCACCGAGCTCACCGACAGCGCGATCGCGGCGCACGTCGAACACGGCAAGAGGACGCCGAACGTGCACTCGTCCATGCATCTCCACCCCATCAACGGCGCGGCACAACGGGTCGGCGCGGACGAGACCGCCTTCGGCCACCGGGACAAGAGCTTCGCGCCGGTGATCGTCGGGATCTGGCCGGACCCGGCCGACAACGAGGCCAACACCAAGTGGGTGACGGACTACTACGCCGCCATTCATCCCCACTCGGGCAGCGAAGGGGGCTACATCAACTTCATGTCCGGCGACGACGACCACCGTGCCGCCGAGAACTACGGCGCCAACTACGACCGGCTCTCCGCGGTCAAGGCGATCTATGACCCGGACAACCTCTTCCACGTCAACCAGAACATCGCTCCGGCGGAGCGGAGGTGAGCACGATGACCGGAACACTGTCGGCGCCAGGGACACGCGACATGCGCTGCGAACCCGACACCACCCTGATCGACGCCGCCCGCGAGATCGCTCCGATCATCCGGGCGCACAGCGACGAGGCAGAGCGGGAACGACGCCTGTCCGAGCCGGTCTTGAAGGCATTGCGGGAGACAGGCCTGCTGCGAATGACAACGCCCCGTTCGCTCGGAGGATTGGAGACCGACCCCGTCACCCGCGCCCTCGTCATTGAGGAGGTCGGTCGCCACGACGCGGCTGCCGCCTGGACCCTGGAGAACCCTCTGGACTGGGCCTTCTTCTGTTGCCGTCTCCCCGACGAGGGAGCCGAGGAGATCTACCG
>JBIOYJ010000029.1:0-17925 GCA_044870105.1 Gaiellaceae bacterium
CGCCCGGCTCGCAGTACTCATAGCCGGGGTAGCAGCTTAGAGCGAGAGGGCCCGCTCGGAAGTTTCGCGGGCCCTCTCTTTTTCTCCCGCTTCTTCCCACGCCTGCGCCGCCAGCTCCAGCGACTCGGCCGCGCGCGGCGATTCACCCAACTCGAGGAAGAGCGCGGCCGCCTGCTCTGCCTGCGCCGCAGCGTCGGCGAACGCTCCTTCGCGCAACGCGATCATCCCGCGAACCTGGGCGACGTCCGCAAGGGTCTGCGAGCGTCCGATCGCATCGGCGATCTCGACGGCGGTTGCGCACATCTCCAGCGCCTCCTCGTATTCCCCCAGATGCGCGAGCTTCTCGGCGAGGTTCGCATGCGCCGTGGCGCGACCCGATTCGAGGCCGACGCGCTCACTCTCGGCGATCGCCTGCCGGTCGCAGGCGACCGCTTCTTGGAGCGCGCCGCGCTCGAGCTCGACGAGGCCGAGATTGATGAGGCACGCGACGATCTCCTCGGCGCTGCCGACACGCTGGGCGAGCGCCAAAGCGCGGCGCAGGCTCTGACCCGCTTCGTCGAGCCGCTCGAGCGCCAGGTAAGCGCCGCCCATCACGCGGAGCGTGGAGGTCAGGCCGACGACGTCTTCCGCCTCGTCGAAGATCTTCTCGGCGGCGACGGTGTTCGTGAGCGCAGCCTGAAAATCCCCGCCGGCGATCTGCGCCCGCGCGAGCTGGACGAGCAGGTGCCCCACGAGCGGCTCGCGCCGCGCCCCCGCGACCTCGAGTCCGGCCCGCAACACGTCGGCGGCTTCCGGGTAGCGGCCCGAGGCGACGATCGTCCAGCCTTGCTCGAGCCAGAGTGGCAGCAAATCGCGCCCTTTGAGCTCCTCGGCCGCGAAGGCTTCGTCCACGACCCGCAGCGCCTCCGTGTACTCGCCGCGCTTTCGGAAGATCGACGCGATCCCGCGCCAGGCGCGGACATCGTTCGTCGTTGCTCGAACCTCGTCATAGACTTGGAGCCCGTCGTCGTAGTGGCCGACGAGCTCGTGCAACTCGCCGAGGTCGAGCAGCAGCTCGGGCAGACGCTCTGTGAGCTCCGGCTCGCCGCGGACGAGCTCCACGGCGCGCGTCAAGTGCAGGATCGCCTCCTCGTTCGCGAACAGCCGCCGCGCGCGGTCGCCGGCGCGGACGAGGTAGTCGACGGCCTTCGCGCCCGCTCCACCGAGGTAGAGGTGCCGCGCGAGTAGGTCGATTGTGTCGTCCCCGGCGCCGTACAGCCGCTCTCCCACATCCGCGATCAGAAGGTGGAGCTCCTGGCGGCGGCGGCGGAGCAAGCGCGAATACGCAACATCCTGGACCAGCGCGTGGTGGAACGAGACACTCTGCTCTTCGCCCTCCTCCGACCGATCGAGAAAGCCGCTCGCGACGAGCTGCGCGAGAGGTTCCTCTAGCCGCGGCGACTCGAGCACCGCCGCCAAGAGCGGGATCTGAACACGCCGGCCGATCACCGACGCCGTCTGCAGCATGCTCGCCGCCTCGCCCGGCAGGAGGTCGATGCGCGCCGCCAAAACCTCCTCGATCGTCGTCGGAAGCGTGCGGGCATCCCAGCCGCCGCGCATCATCCAGCCGCCGTCATCGCGCGCGAGCACGTCCGTCTCCTGGAGCGACCGCAGCATTTCCTCGACGAAGAAGGGATTTCCCTCTGTCCGGTCTCGAATGAACGGTGCAAGCCCTGCGGGCGCATTGCCGCCGAGGAATGTCTCGATCAGCTCAGCGACCCCGCCTTCATCGAGCGGCTCGAGGCGAATCATGTGTCGCGAAGCCGCGATCTCGGCGAAGGCAGGCTCCGCCTCCGGGCGGCCGATCAGGTACAGAAGAACGCGGTCCTGGGCGGACAACGCCGCGAGTTCCGCCGTCAGCGCCAGGCTCGAAGCGTCGGCCCAGTGGACGTCTTCGATCATCACGACGGTGGGTTGCGAACGCGCGAGGGCGCGAGTCCATGAAGCGAACGCGTCGTGCAGTCTGCGCCGGAAGGCCTCCGGCTCAAGGTTGAGGATCTCCTCAGCGCCGTCCGCGCTCGGAAGAGCGAGCAGGCGCGCGAAGAATGGTTGCGCCTCGGCGACGCCGACAGCCGCGAGCGCGCTCGTGAGGCGGCGTGCGGCCTCGGCGGGTGCGTCGTCCGGTCGTCCGTCGGCGAAGTCGCGCAGTAGCTCGCTGTAAGGCCAGTACGCGAGCCCGGCGCCGTAGGAGACGCACCGAGTCTCGAGCCAGCGGAGGTCGTGCTCCTCGCCGAGCCGTCGCACCTCTTCGGTCAGGCGAGACTTTCCGACCCCTGGTTCGCCCACGACCGTGACGACGCCGCCGCGCCCGCGCCGAAGGCCTTCCACGATCTCACCCACCGCGTGAAGCTCTTCGTCGCGACCGACGAGGCGATGTGCAGGAGCGGCGGCGCGATCGACGACCGCGCCGCGCCGCCTCCGCTCGCCGAGGAGCCGCCAGGCCGGCACCGGCTCAGCCTTGCCTTTCAAAGTCAGCTCGCCCACCGGCTCAAACTCGAACCCGTCTTCCGTCAGCTTGACCGTTAGCTCGCTGACGTACGTTTCGCCTTTCGGTGCGGCCGATTCGAGCCGCTGAGCGAGGATGACGGAGTCACCCAGAACGGCATAGTCCATCCGCGCCTCGCTGCCGAGGATGCGGGCGATTCCGTGGCCGGAGTTGACGCCGACGTGGAGGGTGAGATCCCCGGCCCCGGGCAGCTTCTCCGCCATGCGCCCGAGCTCTCGGTGCATCTCGAGCGCGACCAGCAGAGCGCGCGCGGCGTCGTCCTCGTGGCTGACGGGGGCCCCGAACAGGGCGAGCAGCGCATCGCCGGCGAACTTCTCGACGTAGCCGTCGTAGCGGCTGACGATGCTGCTGAGCGCGCTGATCACGGGGTCGATCACCTCGAGCAACTGCTCGGGATCGAGCCGGTCGGCTAGCGACGTGAAGCCCGAGACGTCGGCGAAGAGGGCGGTGATAAGGCGTCGCTCTTCGGGCAGCCGCCCGCCCGTCTCGATGAGTCGTTCGGCGACCTGGTCGGCGACGAAGCTTCGCAGCGCGTCGGCTGCGGTCGCCTCCGCACTCGGCGCTTGAGTTTCCGCGGTGACTGACGTTCCCGCCGGAGCCCCGCAGTGGCCGCAGAAGCGCATCCCGACTGGGTTCTCGCCGCCGCAGGCTGCGCACGCCCAGTTCGCCATTCCTCAAAGAGTTTAGGCAGGTGCGCCAGCCGCGTATCTGCCGCGCCGAGAATCGCGTTCTCAAGATATAGCCTCGGGAGACCCCGAGAAGGAGGGCGGAAATGCGGAGTGGGCGGGTGCTCGCCGTTTTTGCGCTCGCTGCGGCTGCGATCGTGAGCGTGGCGAGCCCAACTTCGGCTGCGACAGACAGCGAGGCGCACGTGCTGCTTGTAGAGCCGTTCACCAACCCTTGTGCGGGCGGGGAAATGGGAACGATTACGGGGTACATGCACGTGCTTGTCAGTGAGACCGAAACGCATTTCACCGTGCAGGCGAACTGGCAGTTCTCGAAAGGCGTTTCCACGACCGGCACCGTCTACGAGGGGAACGACGTCAACAGCCTGGTCTTGAGCGAGGCCAAGGGAGCGTTCACGATCGAGTTCGACGACATCTCCGAGCTGATCAGCCAGGGCACGTCGTCGAACCTCATCGTCCGGACCCGCTTCACGATCACGTTCGATGACACGGGCGTGCACGAGTCGGATCGCAGCACCGTCGAGTGCTCAGGGCCGACGCCGGCCCCCGCCTAGGCCTACGGCGTTTGCGGGTCGATCGTCCGCTTCCGATCAGTCATACGCTCGGTTCGGCCGGACGAGGTCGCGCCGCCGCGAGCGTCATCGCGCAAAGCGCGGCCAAGATCAGGTACGGCACCGCGTCCCCCGTGACGTCCGCGAGCGCTCCTCCCGCCGCCGGCCCGAGCAGCGCCCCCACCGCCCAGCAGGCGTTCATGACGCCGAACGCGAGTCCCTGCGCGATCCCGAGCCTCTCCGCCCCGTCGGAGATGATCGCCAGCGCGGGCGTGTAGAAGCTGCCGTACGCGAGCCCGGCGGCGAGGACGAGGACGACGATCAGCTCGGGCCGCCCGGCCCAAGCGAGGGCGAGCGAGACCAGCACCGAACCCGCGAGCGCCAGCCGAACGGGCTGAAGCCGCCCGCGACGGTCCGAGTAGCGGCCGAGCAGCGGATTGAGCACCACCTCGAGCGCGGTCGTCGCGAGGAAGACGGCCCCGATCGCGACTGCGCCCCAGCCGAAGTCGTTCAGCCGCAGCGGGACGAGCACGACAAGGACGCCGAACAGGAGCGCCGGGAGCAGGATCAGCCAGAGCCCGGCTGCGAAGCGCGGCTCCCGTAAGGCGCGCACGGCCACGCCTAGAGACTGCGACTCCGACGGCACTCCTTCCGTCGCCGCGGCGACGGCGACCAAGGCCAGACCAAGCGCCGCGACGGCCAGGAACGACGGGCCGGCGCCGACGACCCCAGCGGTCGCGCCGAGAACGGGGCCGAGGAGGGCGCCGAACACGGCGGCGCCCATCGCGCTGCCGAGCACCTCGCCCCGGCGACGGCGTGGAACCGCGGAGACGAGCCAGGCGAGCCCACCGGCCCAGGACAGGACGCTGCCGCTTCCCTGGACGAGACGCGAGAGCCCGAGCGTCCAGGCGTCGTTGGCGAACGCGAAGCCGACACTCGCCGTGGACATCATCACCAAACCTCCGAGCACGGCCGGTTTCGGCCCGAACCGAGCGGCCGCCAGCCCGCCCGGGACCGCGGCGAGCAGAGCGCCGGCGGCGTAGGTCGCCATGAGCGCGCCCGCGCCGCTCTTCGAAAGCCCGAACTCGTCCGCATAGTGCGGCAGCAACGGCGTCAGCACCGTGAAGAGCATCGTGTCCGTCGCGATGATCAGGCTCACGAGGACGAGCAGACGGCGCACGCGGCGAAGCTACCAGGCGAGGCGTTCGTTGCCACGTCACTAACTTAAGCGGTCGCCCGCCGTTTAACCCGTTCGGTAGGTCGAGAAGAGACGACCGTGGGTGCGGTGTCCGCGCCGCAGAGCGCACTGCGCCCGCCGGAAGAACTGTGGCCAACCCCCGAGGAAAGGGGTTTTCTTCGTGCACAACAAGGCAGGCTTTCTCGCGCTCGCGCTCGGTGTCGCCCTGGCAGCGACCCTTGCGGCCGCGGCCGTGGCGCGTCCACCGCTGGAGAACGAGACCGAAACGGTCGTGCCGGGCCCCGTGTTGATGGGGTACACGACGCGGCATCGCCGCGTCAATCCGCTGCTCGCGCGCCGCTTTCGCCACGTCACCTGGCACTGGGAGTCGGTGATGGGCAGGCGGCGAACGCGCTTCGTATCACCACTGCATACACACCGGGCGCTCGTCTTCTGGCGCAAGCGCGCCAACCTGGCGCGCCGGCAGGCGTCGCGTCCGCCGCACCGCTACGCATGGCTCTGCATCCAGCGCTACGAGGGCCGGTGGGCCGATGCCGGCGACCCTTACTGGGGCGGCCTGCAGATGGACCGCAGCTTCATGCGCCGCTACGCCTCTCGGTCGCTGCTTCGGCGCGGCTGGGCGAACCGCTGGAGCCCGCTCGAGCAGATGTGGGTGGCGGAGCACGCATTCAGCAGCGGACAGGGCTTCTATCCCTGGCCGAACACCGCGCGCGCGTGCGGCTTGATCTGAGCTCGATGTGATTTAGATCACATTTCTGAGGGCGTGAATAGACCGCGCGGAAGCGGGGGATAAGCTCTTGACCATGACGCAGACGACGCACGACCAGATCCAGGTTCTGATCGAGGAGGGAGAAAAGGAGGGCTGCATCGACCTCTCGCGCTTCAGCGAGTTCGTGCAGGAGCACGACCTCGCCGACGAGGATCTCGCGACCGTGTACGAGGAGCTGGACGAGCGCGGAATCGAGGTCCGCGACGACTGCGGGCAGGAGCGCCGCGAGTCCACGTACGTCAACGGCGATCTCGCGACCGCCACCACCGATGCCCTACAGCTCTTCCTGAACGAGGCCGGTAGGTGGCCGCTCTTGACGGCGGCCGAGGAGGTCGAGCTCGCCAAGCGGGTGGAGCGCGGCGACCCGGAGGCGAAGGAGCGCATGATCAACTCGAACCTTCGCCTGGTCGTCTCGATCGCGAAGCGGTATCAGGGGCACGACCTGCCGCTGCTCGACCTGATCCAGGAAGGGATCATCGGGCTGATTCGCGCTGTCGAGAAGTTCGACTGGCGCAAGGGGTTCAAGTTCTCCACCTACGCGACGTGGTGGATCCGCCAAGCGGTCCAGCGCGGCGTCGCGAACAAGTCGCGGACGATCAGGATTCCGGTCCACATCGTCGAGCGCGAGCAAAAGATCTCGCGCGCCGAGCGGCAGCTCTTGACGAAGCTCGGCCGCCAGCCGACCGACGAGGAGATCGCGAAGCAGGCGAAGCTGCCGCTGAAGCAGGTGCGCGAGGTGTGGTCGGCGGCCCGCGCGGTCACGAGCATCGACAAGCCGATCGGGGCCGAGAACGAAGGGACGCTCGGCGACCTGATGCCGGGCGACAGCGAGGAACCGTCTCGCGAGGTCGAGATCAGCTTGCAGGAGCAGGCGCTGCGGAAGGCAGTCGCGGCGCTCCCGGATCGCCAGCGGGAGGTCGTCCAGCTCAGGTACGGCCTGAACGGCGACCGTGATCCGCATTCGCTCGAGGCGATCGGCCGCGTGCTCGGACTCACTCGCGAACGGGTGCGCCAGATCGAGGCCGACGCGCTGGAGCGGCTGGCGATGAACCGGGAGCTCGAGGCGCTCTCCGACGCGGCCTAGGCGCAGAGTCTCCTCGGGCCCTTGTCCCGGCTACCGGCGCCTGGCCAGTACCTCTTTCGAGAGATCGCGAATGGCCGGGTTCGCCCGCTGCCTTTTGCTGAGCGCCTCGACCTTCGACCGGAGCTCGGGCGTCGGATTCCTGGGCACCGATCGGAGCGCCACCTTCTGCACGCCCACGTCCCTGTCCGCCAAGGCGGTCACGAGGACACGGCTCGCGTCCTCTTCCGGTAGATACTGCGCCGAATGCGCCGCGGCGACGCGCACCCGGACGTCCTCGTGCTTCGCGGCCTTCTCGACGACCCGAGCGGCGCGCTCGTCCTGGATCATCCCGGCGAGCGACGCAGCCTTCGAAGCGAGGTGCGGGTCCTTGCGGGAAATCAGCCTCTCGAGATGCGGTAGCGCCTCCGGACCGAGCCTGGCCGCCTTCTCGTAATCGGGCTCCTCGGGGTCGAGCGCCGCACGAACCTGTTCCATCGTCACCGGCATGTCGACCTCCTCAGATGTCTTGTGTGAATGGACTTGCGTTCATTGTCGCCACCTCGGACGCGATCAGGTCCGGAGGCGGATTCGTGATGTTCCAAGTGCCGTTTCCGGTCATGAGGCGATCGTTGTTGTTGACATGCGCCAAGCCGAGAATGTGTCCGACCTCGTGACCGAGCGTCCACTGACTCGCAACCGAGGCTACCGCAACGCTGGGTTGTCCCGGCGGAAAGGCCGCGCAGCCGTTCAGCGCGGGCACCGTCGAGCGGACGAAATAGCAGGCCACGTCGTTCGCGCCCACGTTGTTGCGGTTGCCGAAGAGTTGGTTCTGCTCTGCGGTCGTGTTGCCCATCGTGCAGGGTCCTACGTCGAGGTCGTTCAGCAGCGGCAGGTTGAGGTTCTCGGTCGACGCCAGCTGGACGGCGAAGCCGGATGCGTTGTAAACGGTCTGCATGGACGCCAGCATCTGGTTGACGGTGAACTGAGTCGGGTTCGTGAGGATCTTGAAATGCAGCCGAACCGTCGGCACCAGAGCCCACCAGCGGTGCCACATGTGGCTGTTCATTCCGACTGCGAAGCAGTCGATGCGGTTCGGCCCCCAGGAGACCGCGGCGGGTGCGCCGTCGATGATGCCCCCGAGGTCTTCCCAGCCGCTCCAACCGGCACCAGCCCACCACTTGTGCCACATGTGGTTGTCGGTGCCCCTGACGAAGCAGTCCAGTCGGTTCGACGCCCACGAGGCCGCCGCCGGGCCGGAGCTGAGAACGCCGCCGAGGCTCTCCCAATTGCTCCAGGTCGACCCGTTCCACCACTTGTGCCACATCGCGTTGTCCGTGCCGCGGACGAAGCAATCGATGCGGTTCGGTCCCCAGGAGACGGCGGCGGGTGCGCCGTCGATGATGCCCCCAAGGTCTTCCCAGCCGCTCCACTTCGACCCGTTCCACCACTTGTGCCACATGTGGCTGTCCGTGCCGCGCACGAAGCAGTCCAGGCGGTTCGCGGCCCACGACGAGACCGCTGGCGCCGACGTGAGCACCCCGCCGAGGCTCTCCCAGTTGCTCCAGGTCGAGCCGTTCCACCACTTGTGCCACATCGCCATGTCTGTCCCGCGGACGAAGCAGTCGATGCGGTTCGGCCCCCAAGAGACCGCCGCGGGGGCGCTGGTCAGGATGCCGCCGAGGTCCTCCCAGCCGCTCCAGCCGGCACCCGCCCACCACTTGTGCCACATGTGGCTGTCCGTGCCGCGGACGAAGCAGTCCAGGCGGTTCGCCGACCACGAGGAGACAGCCGCATCACTTGTGAGGACGCCGCCGAGGTCCTCCCACCCGAGCCAGGTCATTTCTTCTTTCCGTCCTTCTTCGCGGCCGGCTGGGCCTGCATGTCGCCGGACGGCATATCGCCCGGAGACGGCTTTTTCTTTCCCTTGGGCGGCTCGACCATCTTGCCGCTCGGCATCTCTTGCGTCTCAGGATCTGCCAAGTTCTTCTCCTCCTCTCCGCTGAACGCCGTACTTACGTCGACGACTCGAGAGGCCGCAGATCCCGGTCTTGTCCTACCTCCGCCCGTGACCGTAGACCTCGCGGCCGAAGGTGTCAACGCGCCACTCGCGGTCTAGGTCAGGACTAGCGCGCAGACGCCGCCGAGCACGGCAGTTCCCGTGACGATCCAGGTGACGTAATCGCCCACCGCCCCGCCGTGGAGCGACTTCAGGGTCGCGACGAGCGGATTGGCGGGCGGGCCGGCGAGGCGGCGGAGCAGCATCGGAACCCGGCGGCGGTAGAGGCCGAAGGCCGCGAAGGCAAGGGCACCGGCCGTGGACGCGGCGCCGTACAGATAGGCCGCGGCACTCGGGCCGTAGCCGAGCGCGGCCGGCTCGTGTTCAAGACGGCCGGCGTGCTCGATTGCCCAGTCGGCGAGGTCGGGCACGAGGCCCAGGCCGATCCCCGCGAGCGCCAGCGCGGCCGCAGGCGCGAAGAGCACCGCCGGCGAGACGCGGCCGACGCGCTCCGGCTCTTCCTTCTCCTCCGACGGCTCGACGGAGAGTAGCGGGTCTTCGGCGTCGCCGAGACCGAAGACGATGCGGCTGGCGGCCCGCAAGAGCGTCCCTGCGGCGAGGATTGTCGCCAGCGCGAGCAAGGGCGGCAGCCATCCGTAACCAAGCTCGCGAGCGGAGTCGACGACGAGCGCCTGTCCCCAGAAGGGACCGAACGGCGGCAAGGCGGTCAGCGCGAGGGCAGCTCCGGCGAAGACACCGGCCGCCACCGGCGCCTCGCCTCCGCGGCCGCGCAGCTCGAGCTCGTCGCCGCTGCCGAGCCGGCGCACGAAGATGCCGACGACGAGGAAGAGCGCCGCGCGCAGCAGACCGTCGGCCAGCACGAAGATCGTCGTTCCGCCGAGCCCGCGCGGCGTCAGCAGGGCGATTCCGGCCAGGAAGCTCCCGATGTTCCCGATCGTCACGTACGCGAGCATGCGCTTGACATCGCGCTGGAAGAAGGCCATCAGCCCGCCGAGCAGCGCCGTCAGCACCGCGACCACGAGCAGGACGCCGCGCAGCGAGTCCGCCCGCCCGGCAAACGGGTCCGAGAAGACGGGCCAATAGATGCGCGTGATCGCGTGGAGGCCGAGATCGCTCATCACGCCCGACAGGAGCACGCAGACCGGGATGGGCGCGGCGGCGTAGGCGTCCGAGAGCCAGAAGTGGAACGGAACGGCGCCCGACTTGACCAGGAAGCCTCCGACCAAGAGGACGAACGAGACGACCACGAGCCCGTCCGTCTGACGATCGCCAAGGGCGCGGCCGATCTGCTCCAGGTTCAGCGCGCCGGTCCGGCCGTACAAGAGCGCGATGCCGGTCAGGATCAGGAAGGCGCCGACCGTGTTCGTGACCGCGAAGTTGATCGCACCCTGGCGCGGGCCGGCCTCCTCCGAGCGATAGCCCACAAGCGCGAACGCGGCCACGCTCATCAGCTCGAAGAAGACGAAGAGATTGAAGACGTCTCCGGTGAGCGCGAAGCCGCACATCGCCCCGAGGAAGACGAGCATCAGCACGTGGAACAGCGTCCCGACCTCGTCGAAGTAGCGCCAGGAGAAGACGAACGTCGCGGTCGCCAGCGCGGCCGCGAGCGCGGCCAGCGCCGCCGAAGAGGGTTCGACGTCGAACGAGATTCCGAGCGCGACCCCGTCCCTCGGCGTCCACCCGCCGAACCAGTACAGGAGCCGATGGTCGGCGGAGCGGAAGACCAGGAGCACGGAGATCACCGTCGTGGCGGCGGCCACGGCGATCGCGAGCAGGTCGTCGAACCGCCTGCCGAGAAAGCGTGCGAAGGGATGCGCGAACGCGGTCAGGAGGGCGGCGGCGAGCAGCGGCAGCGCAACGGGGAGGGGGACGAGAACGTCCATCAGCCGCGCAGCGCGTGCAGCTTCTCGGGATCCATCGTGTCGGCGTGGCGTTCGGCCTGGATCGCGAGCGCGAGCAGGAGCGCCGCCACGGTGACGCTGACGACGATGTCCGTGAGTGTCAGCGCCTGCACGACCGGGTCGACAGCCCGTGTCCCCGTCGGCACGTCGTAGAAGATCGGTGCCGTTCCGTGCTTCGTGTACCCGACCCCGAGCAGCAGCACGTAGGTGGACGACTGGGCGACGATCAGGCAGACGACCAGGTGGATGAAGTTGCGGCTCGAGATCACGCCGTAGATGCCGACCACGAAGATCCAGACCGCCAGCACGTAGGGCAGATAGCTCACGGTCGGGAGAGCAGCACGGCGTGCTCGTCGAGGAATTCCCGGAAGAGCAGGACGAAGGCGGCGCCGACCTCCAGGGCCGCGGCGAGGTTGAGCATCGGGATGCTCCCCGCCGACGCCAGCGTCCCCGTCGTCCCGAGCCCGAGCAGGTTGTGCAGGAACGCCGTGCCGACCAGAAGCGCGGACAGCCCGATCACGACATAGCCGCCGGCGCCGGTCCCCTCGGCGAGGTCGACGGCCCAGACCGGAGACAAGCGCTGGTACGAGCGATAGCGGCCCGCCAGCCAGACGAGCAGGAATGCGGTGGCGACGACGACGCCTCCCTGAAAACCGCCCCCGGGCGTCAGGTATCCGTGCGCGACTACGTAGAGGCCCAGCACGAACGTCGCCGCCGCCGTCGCGATGCCCGCCGCGCGAAGCGCGTCGCTCTCGACCTCGTCCGCCGTCTGGCGCGTGGCCTGCTCCGGCCTCACCTCGCGCAGGAGCAAGGCCACCCCGACGACGGACGCGAACAGGATCAACTCCTCGCCCATCGTGTCCAGGCCGCGGTAGTCGAAGACCACGGCGGCGACGACGTTGGTGGCGTGCCGCTGGTCGACCGCAACCGAGTTCAGCACCGTTCCGTACGGCCCCGGGTACTCGCCGAAGGAATGGAGGCCGGCGACCGCCCAAAGCAGGAGCGCGGCGAGCCCGGCCGCCGAGCAGAAGAACAGGACGATGCGCAGCGGCCGTGTCATCCGCGACGACGGTGGGCCACGACGGCGACGAGGAGGACTGCGGGGAACGCGGCGGCGCTGACGACGAGGGCCGAGAGCGCTACGTCCGGCGCCTGGTAGACGACGAACAGGATGACGAGCGTCAGGCCGTAGAGGCTGCTCATCAGTGCGAGCCGAACAAGGTCGCGACAGAGAACCGTCGCGAGCGCGCCGAGCGCCACGAGGATCATCACCGCTGCCTGGAGCGGGACCATCAGTGACGCCGCTCGGCGGTCGAGGACTCGAGCGTGCCTCGCTCGCGCAGCCGGATCGCCCGCGCGGTCGCGCTCGTCAACGCAGGTCCGGCGGCGAGCAGGAACACCGCGATCACGAGCGCGTTCAGGCCCTCCGAGGTGGCGATCCCTTCCGCGACCACGACCGCGATCGCGGCGAGCGTAGGCCCGATCGTCGCGCCCGCGCCGGCGAAGTGGAGCCGCTCGATCGCCGTCCGCATCGCCAGGACGCCGAGGCAGCAGACGAGCTCGGCAGCGACGGCGGCCGAGACGAGCACGTAGACGGCGTAGTCTCGAGCGGTCATGAGCGAACCTTTCGACTTCCAGCGTGTCGACCGGTCATTGCAGACGGCCGACCGGGCAAAGCCCGCCCGGCCTGAGGGAGACGCCGCAAGCGTCGTCTCATAGCCGCCTGCCGGCGAAGAAGCGAACGAAGACGAGCGAGCCTGCGAAGCCGAGAAAGGCGAGCACGAGCGGGACCGCGAAGTAGGAGGAGCGATGGAACCCCTCGGCGAGCAGGATCAAGACGACGACGGTCACCGTCGTGGCGAGCTCGAACGCGACGAGCGCGTCCTCGACACGGCTGCGAAGCAGGACCCAGCCGCAGGGAAGCAGGCCCGTCAGCAGCGCCGTCGCGCCGATCAGCCAGACGTTCACGTGACCTCTTCGGAGGCCCTGCTCGGGACGAGATCGTGCCTCAGTGCGACGTCGCGCTCGGTGTCGATGTCGATCACGATCCCGTTCGGGCTGACGGTGCCGAGCAGGGTCGCGAGCGTCCGTCGCCCCGCGGAGGCGGGGTCAGAGCCGCCCGCCGAAAACGGAACCGCGACGTAGGCGCTCCGGATCGGCCGAACACGGGCGAGGTGAAGGAAGAGCGCCCACCAGAGAATGCCGAAGTCGCGAACGACGGTCCACGGGACCGCGCCGGCCTTTGCAACCCAGCTCAGCTCGAATCGAAACCGAAGCAGGCGCTCGCCGCGAAGCGCCTCGGCGAACGCCGCGCCGGCCGCCGCCGCGCATGCCCCGCCGATCAGCTCGTACCGCTCGCGCGTTCCGACGAAGAGCAGCCACAGGCCGAGCAAGGTCAGCCACCAGAGCGCGATCGAGCGAAGCCGCGCGATCACGACCGGCGAGGTGCTCCCACGGAGAGGGGCGGCGTCGGCAGGCGGGCGCCTTCGCGCACGCCCTGGACGAGCTCGAGGAACGCTTCGTCGGCTCCGCAGCGGGGTTCCCAGCCCAG
The DNA here is from genome assembly GCA_044870105.1 of Gaiellaceae bacterium. Classification (GTDB taxonomy): domain Bacteria; phylum Actinomycetota; class Thermoleophilia; order Gaiellales; family Gaiellaceae; genus JBKPFU01. The sequence continues at coordinate 13,282 of JBIOYJ010000029.1, forward strand.
CTCGGCCCGGGCGCGCGAGCTGTCGAGTAGGGGGGACTCGAGCGCGAGATCCAGCCAGCCCTCGGGCGACGGCTGCAGGTGCAGCCTCCAGGTCAACGCCATCGCGGCGCGGGCGAGGCGCGGCGGAACGCGGATCATCCGGGCGCGCAGCAACCGCGCCAGCGTCGGCGGATCGAGGACGGGCTCCGCGGTCACGTTGAAGGCGCCCTGGACGTCGTTCTTGAGCGCCAGTCGGTATGCCTCGCCCACATCGAGCGAGTGGACGGCCTGGAAGCGCAACCCGGCGAGATCGGGGAAGAGCGGGATGCGCCTCGCCACTAGGCGCGGGAAGAGTCGCCCGGCGAAGAGGCGCCGCTGCTCCTCGCCCGACTCGCGCTTGAAGATCAGTCCTGGTCGCAGGCGAACCGCGCGGACGCCAGGGTGGTCGCGCTCGAACCGGTCGAGGCGGCGCTCGACCTCGGCCTTCTGGCGGGAGTAGGAGCTCGTTCGAATGCCGTCCGTCGGCCAGCTCTCGTCCACGGAGCGGTCCTTGGGCCCGGGGGAGTACGCGCCGACCGACGACGCGTACACGAGCACGGGAACGTCGACGTCGGCGACCGCCTGAAAGACCCGGCCCGACCCGTGCACGTTGATTCGCCACAGCGCGTCGAGGTCGTGCGAGGGCTGGATCGCCCAGGCGAGGTGGACGACGGCGTCCGCCCCAGCGAAATAGGGCGCCAGCTCGTCCGTCGCGATGTCGACCGTGCGCCATTCCACCTTCGGGAGCTCGAGCGCCGGCAGCCTTCGGGCGAGACCGAGCACCGAGGCGACTTCGGGATCCTCGACGAGCCTCGAGAGCAGGCTCGTGCCGGCGTTGCCCGTCGCTCCCACGACGACCACTCTCATGCGATTCCCAGCTCCTCGACCAGCACGAAAAACGCCTTCGCGAACGGCGAATGCTCTGTCCGGCGGCGGAGCTCCTGCCAATCGATCTGCTCGCGGAGGGGGCGGACCATCTCGAGCAGCGGCTCGTAGTCGAGCTCGTGCTCCTTCAGCGCCAGGAGCTTCGTCGCGATCACGTCCTCGAGCGAGAGGACCCTCATTGGCGTGGCGCTGACCTCGAGATCCTCCGCTCTTTCGAGCAGTTCGTCGTCCACCTGGATTCCGCTGGGCGAGAAGAGCAGATCGACCATGACGTCGCCGTCGAACGCCTTGTAGAGCCACCCCTCGGGCGGCTTCTCGGGCCGCATTCCGGAGCGCGCAAGCGCGTCGAGCGCCCGATCGGCGTCCTCGGGCTTGACGACGAAATCGAGGTCGTGATCCGACTCGGGGCCTCCGCGCGCCCAGGCCGCAAGCCCCCCCGCGAGCGCGAACGGAATATTGGCGTCGCGCAGGGTCGCGGCCGCTTTCTTCAGCGTTTCCAGGATCGCTTCGAACGGGGGCGTCGGCTGCTTCGCCACGTTCACGGCGGTACCCGGGCGGCAATCCGCTCAATCTAAGGCGCCGCTTACGGCGCCGATCATCAGGGCGCGCGGGCGTCCCGCGCGCCCGTCTGCAATGACCGGTCCAGCCGCTGGGCGATCCGCAGACGCTCGTCCGCTTGAATGTGCCCGATGCCGAGGCCGATTCGCGTCGCCGCTGCAGGCGACATTCACTGCGGCCCCGAGAACCGCGCCGAGGTCGAGGCTGCATTCGCGCGCATCGAGGACGAGGCCGACGTCGTCCTGCTGGCGGGCGACCTGACGACTTACGGTGAGCCGGAGGAGGCCGAGGTCCTGGCCGACATCTGCCGCCCGCTGGCCATGCCGGTGATCTCGGTGCTGGGGAACCACGACTGGCACGCCAACCGGCGCGACGACGTCGTTGCTGCGCTCGAGCACGGCGGGATCACCGTTCTCGACAAAGGTTGGACCGTCTGCGACCTCGACGGCGCAACGGTCGGCGTCGTAGGTACGAAGGGGTTCGTCGGCGGCTTTCCCGACGCGTATTTGCCCGACTTTGGCGAGCCGCTCCTGCGTCAGGTTTACGCCGAGACGACGGCGGAGGTGAACGCGATCGCAGACGGCCTCGGTCGCATCGGCGACTGCGACTATCGAATCGTGCTCTTGCACTACTCGCCGACGACCACGACGCTTGAGGGCGAGCCGCGCGTGATCTGGGCATTTCTCGGCACCGACCGGATGGCGCCGCCGATCGCCGAGCATTGCCCCGACGTCGTCCTCCACGGGCACGGCCATCGCGGTCGCTTCGAGGGCTTCATCGGCGAGGTGCCGGTCTACAACGTCGCCGTTCCGGTCATGCGACGCGACTTCTTCGTCTTCGAGCTCGACGGCGCGGCCGTGAAGGCCGCCGAGCCGGTCTAGCTTCGACTACGTACCGACGACCTGGACGATCCAGCGCCGGTCGCGCTCGCGGTCGAGCTCGAAGAAGAGCACGCGCTGCCACGCCCCGAGACAGAGCTCGCCATCGCGAACGGGAATCGACTCACCCGCAGGGCCCAGGAGCATGGCCATGCAGTGCGAATGGCCGTTCCCGACCTCCATGTCCTCCGGACAGATGTTCTCCGTGCGGCGATCCCAGTCGTCGTGCGCGTAGTACGAGTTGCTGGGGACGAGGCGGCGCAGCAGGTTCGTGAAGTCCTCGAGGAAACCGCTCTCGAACTCGTTCACACGGACGCAGCAGGTTGTGTGCGGGGAGTAGACGCAGGCGATTCCGTCGATCACGCCGGATTCCTCGACCGCATCGGCCACCTCGTCCGTAATGTCCCGAACGGTCAGGCCGCCCGCGGTCCGCAGCTGACGCTCGTGCTGGAAGACCTTCATGCCGGATTAATCGCGTCCCGCTCGTTCGCCCGCACGCACGAGCTCTATTTTGAGGGATCGCGACGGTTACGTCACGTGGAACTGTCAGTAACCGCCGCCGGGTCCGCCGCTGCCCGTCTCCGTCGTGGTCTCGTTCGTCGTCATGCCCGGAGACACTTCGCCCAGCGCCACTGTGCCCTCCATACCCTGGTCCCGATGGTTGTCGACCGGGCAGTACATCTCGTAGCTCCCCGGCTTGGTGATCGTGACGCGAAGGTCGGCGCTCTCGCCGGGCGCGATCGTCTCCGTCTCCTCCTCGAGGCCCTGGCCTTCGATCTCCAGCGCGTGGTCGATCGCGCCGTCGTTCTTCGCCTTGAAGACGTACGTCCCCGGCTTGGCGAGGTTGACCGTGCTCGGCGTCAGCTTGTACTCGGTCTCCGAGATCGCGACCGTCTTGACGACCGACCCTCCGCCGCCGGAAGTCCCGGTCGTCGTGGTCTCGCTCTCGGAGCTCTTGTTCGAGCTGCCGCAGCCGGCGGCGAGGAATGTCACGGCAGCGAGCAGTGGGAGGAGGTTCTTCACCGGCAGTCGATACGTCGTTCCGCGGACGGCGGTTTTTTGAACCCCACGCGATACCCTGCGGCTGTAAGGGCCCGTAGCTCAGCTGGTCAGAGCAGCCGACTCATAATCGGTTGGTCCCTGGTTCGAGTCCAGGCGGGCCCATCGTGCTCCGGCCGAAATCGCAGATTTCGTCCGGTTGAGCGGACCTCATGGTCCGTCGCCCGCAAGCTCGCGGGCGAGGCGCGCCAGCATCGGGGCCAGGGGCGGCCGCACGGAGCATCTTCCGCCGTGTCCCAGCTGCGCAAACGCGTCCTGGGAGCCGCTGAGCGGCGGCGACAGCGTCCACGATCCCTACCCGGACCGCAACTAGACGGAATTAGTAAAGGCCTCGCGCCAAGGCGAGTATTGCTCGGCCGCGGTTGAAAGCGCGTCGAGCACCTCGCCTTGGTCGCGATCCGGCTGGTCGTTCCAGTCGGCGAGGGAGTCGGTCTCGATCACTGCCGCCAGCGCGTACAGCGCGGCGGCGAGCTCTTCGATCGGCGTCTCGCCGCGCTCTTTGGCCTCGCGCTCCAGAACGGCGACGATCGCACCCAGCAGCGACCAGCGGGCGGCGCGCTCGTCCCACGGCTCAACCTCGCGGCCCGCGCGGTCGCGTGCGTCCACTCCGGTGCACCAGCCTCGCTCGATCAACCGCTTTGCGGCGACCAAGAGGCGGAATCCGGGCCCGTCCTCCAACGAGTCCTCCATCTCCCCTTCGGCGCTTGCCCGGGATGTCGGCGGAGTAATCACACTAGAATGTCCACATCTGCGGATCGGGCAACGTGGAAGAGCGGGAACGACGCATCGGCGAGAACGAGGCTCTCTTCAGGGAGGTCAACGAGCGCGTCGCGAAGCTCAGCGAGTCGATGCAGGTCACGACCGAGTTGACGGCCTTTCTGTGCGAGTGCGGGGACGATTCGTGCCACCAGCGGATCGAGATGAGCCTCGAGGAGTACGAGCGACTGCGTTCCGAGCCGCGGCGCTTCGCGATCGCGCCGGGTCACGAGAGCGGTACCGTCGAAGCGGTGATCGACAAGAACGACCGCTATTGGGTCGTCGAGAAGATCGCCGGCGAGGCGTCGGAGCTCGCCGAAGAACTCGATCCACGCTCCCGGGACTAGCGCGCACGTTTTCGTCCCGCTAATCCCGGAAAACCTCGAGCCATGCCCCGCGCAATCTGGTCAGGGTCGATCAGCTTCGGGCTCGTCAACGTCCCCGTGCGCATGTACAGCGCGATCGACGAGCACAAGCTCCATTTCTCTAT
>JBIOYJ010000030.1:0-17214 GCA_044870105.1 Gaiellaceae bacterium
GGCCGCCACACGCCGTTCTTCAACGGCTACCGGCCGCAGTTCTACTTCCGCACGACGGACGTGACCGGCTCGATCAAGCTCCCGGACGGCCAGGAGATGGTCATGCCGGGCGACAACACGAACATGGACATCGAGCTGATCCAGCCGATCGCCATGGACCAGGGCCTGCGCTTCGCGATCCGCGAGGGCGGCCGCACGGTCGGCGCCGGCGTCGTCACGGACATCACCCGGTAAACGCTACGCGTCCTGAAATGACGACGAGATACCAAGAAAAGGTCAGGTAGGGACGGGTGCCGCAGAGCAAGATCCGCATCCGTCTCAAGGGCTACGACCACCAGCAGCTCGACAAGTCCGCGAGCCAGATCGTGGAGACGGCCCAGCGCACCGGCGCGACCATCACCGGGCCCGTGCCCCTGCCCACCGAGAAGAACGTCTACTGCGTGATCCGGAGCCCCTTCAAGGACAAGGACTCGCGCGAGCACTTCGAGGTGCGCACGCACAAGCGCCTGATCGACATCCATTCCCCGACGCCCAAGACGGTCGACTCGCTGATGCGGCTCGACCTTCCCGCCGGGGTCGACATCGAGATCAAGCTATGAGATTTGCTGCGCAAATCCCTGGTGGCCGGAGGCCAAGATGAAGGGCATCGTCGGCCGAAAGCTGGGCATGACACAGGTCTTCGACCCGGAGACGGGGCGGGTGACGCCCGTGACCGTGATCGAGGCGGGCCCATGCCCGATCGTGCACGTGAAGACCGTTGACTCGGACGGCTACGAGGCCGTGCAGCTCGCGTTCGAGCCGGTCGCCGAGCGCAAGCTCTCGAAGGCCGAGCGCGGCCATCTCGGCACCGCGAAGCTGGGACCGCATCGCCACCTGGTCGAGTTCCGGGGGATGACGGAGCTGACCGTCGGCGAGCCCGTCACGGTCGAGACGTTCGAGCCGGGCGACCGGATCAAGGTCTCCGGGATCGGAATCGGCAAGGGCTTCGCCGGCACGATCAAGCGGCACAACTTCACCCGCGGCCCGAAGACCCACGGCTCGCACAACATCCGAAAGCCCGGCTCGGTCGGGGCGTCGGCGACGCCTTCGCGCGTGTTCAAGGGCGTGCGCATGGCCGGCCGGATGGGCGGCAAGCGCGTCACCCAGGTCGGCCTGACCGTGCACGAGATCGATCCGGAGCGGAACCTGCTCCTGGTCAAAGGGGCCGTCCCCGGCCCGAAGAACGGAATCGTCGAGGTGAGGGAGGACAGGAATCGTGGCGGCTCCTGAAGGCGCTCGCTCGCGACGCCGACCAGAAGAGGCCGGGCCGGCTTCGCCGGTGCGGCCGCCTAAAGGCGCTCGCTCGCGACGCCGACCAGAAGAGGCCGGGCCGGCTTCGCCGGTGCGGCCGCTTAAAGCCCCGCTCCTCGACAAGGCGGGCAAGTCCGCCAAGAGCCTCATGCTCGAGGAGGCCGTCTTCGGCGTCGAGGTGAAGCCGCATCTCGTCCACGAGACCGTCCGCGCGGAGGCGAACGCGGCCCGTGCGGGGACCCAGGGCGGCAAGAGCCGCGGGCTCGTAGCAGGCGGGCGCTCCAAGCCATGGCGCCAGAAGGGCACCGGCCGCGCCCGCGCGGGCTCGATCCGGGCGCCGCAATGGACCGGTGGAGGAATGGCGTTCCCGCCGGGGACGCGCAGCTTCGACGTGAAGGTGAACCGGAAGGCAAGGCGCGCCGCCTTGCGCGGCGCGCTAACGGCCCACGCGCAGAGAGGCACTCTCGGAGTCGTCGACGCGAGCGCCTTCGAAGAGCCCTCGACCAAGGCCGCGGCTGAGCTCGTCGGCACCTGGGGTGCGGAGCTGCCGCTCCTCGTCGTGGCGCAGCCCGAGGACGAGAGCCTGATCAAGTCGTTCCGCAACCTCTCGGGCGTGTCCGTGACCGTTCCCGGCGAGCTCGAGGTGCAGCAGCTCCTCCGGGCCCGCTCGCTCCTGATCAGCGAGCTCGCGCTCGAAGAGGTGCAGGGGAGGGCGTCATGAGCCTCCACCCGAACGAGGTGCTGCTCGCGCCCGTGGTCTCGGAGAAGAGCTACTCCCTGATCGAGGAGCGCAAGTACTCGTTCCGCGTGCACCCGGAGGCGCACAAGACACAGGTCCGGCAGGCGGTCGAGGAGCTCTTCAGCGTTCACGTCGAAGGCGTGAACATCGTCCAGATGCGGGCGAAGCCGAAGCGCCGCGGGATGGTGCGCGGCAAGAAGCCGGGCTGGAAGAAGGCGATCGTGCAGCTCCGCGAGGGCGAGTCGATCGAGATCTTCGAGGGGGCACAGGTTTGACGGCGGCCCCCTTCCGCCCGTCTCGCACTCTCGGAACCGCTGCAAAGCTCACGCCGACGGCATCCGCCCTGGTTACCTCAGTGGCGCCCGTAGGTTCGCGTGATCCGAGGACGCGTATGCGTGTGCGTCCTTGCGACGCTTGCTTTTCGCGGCCCGAGAGCACGATCTGCCCGGAAGGTGACCGCTGATGGCGTTGCGCAAGTACAAGCCCACCAGCCCCGGCCGGCGCTTCATGACGGTTTCGTCGTTCGACGAGGTCACGAAGAGCGAGCCGGAGAAGAGCCTGCTCGAGCCCCTGAAGAAATCGGGTGGGCGCAACAAGTACGGCCGCATCACCCGACGCCACCAGGGCGGCGGGCACAAGCGGCGCTACCGCGTGATCGACTTCAAACGGGTCAAAGACGGCGTCCCGGCGAAGGTCGCGGCGATCGAGTACGACCCGAACCGCTCGGCGAGGATCGCGCTCCTGCACTACGCCGACGGGGCGAAGTCGTACATTCTCGCGCCTGCGCGCCTGAGGGTCGGCGCCACCGTCGAGTCCGGCCCTGGCGCCGACATCAAGCCTGGCAACGCGCTCCCGCTCCAGAGCATCCCCACCGGCACGCTCGTCCACAACGTGGAGCTGAAGCCGGGCAAGGGCGGCCAGCTCGCGCGCAGCGCCGGCTCGGGCATCCAGCTCGTTGCCAAGGACGAGGGGCAGGGAGTGCTTCGGCTACCATCGGGCGAGCTGCGGCGGGTGGCGCTCACCTGCCGGGCGACGATCGGCCAGGTCGGCAACGTCGACCACGAGAACGTCACCGGCGGCAAGGCGGGCCGCAGTCGCTGGCTGGGCAAGCGCCCGACGGTGCGCGGCTCGGCGATGAACCCGGTCGATCATCCGCACGGGGGCGGCGAGGGCAAGTCGAAGGGCGGCCGCCACCCGGTCACGCCCTGGGGCGTGCCGACGCTCGGGAAGCGCACTCGGCGCAAGCACAGGGAATCCGACAAGTTGATCGTCCGCGGCCGCCGCCGCGGCAAGGAGAAGAGATGACAAACCTACGTCGCCCTAGACGGAATTCCAGCCCGCGCAGACTCCGGCGGCCTGCGGCCGCCTCCGCTGCACGCTCCGGCTCCCGTGGCGTGAGGGAAGGGGCCGACTTTGAGTAGGTCGAGCAAGAAGGGGCCGTTCGTCGAGGAGCGGCTGCTGGGCCGGATCCAGGCGATGAACGAGTCCGGAAGCAAGCAGATGATCCGCACCTGGTCGCGCGCGTCGACCGTCTTCCCCGAGATGGTCGGGCACACGATCGCGGTCCACGACGGGCGCAAGCACGTGCCGGTCTTCGTCACCGAGCAGATGGTTGGGCACAAGCTCGGCGAGTTCGCTCCGACGCGGACCTTCCGCGGCCACTCCGGCGACCGGAAGACGGAGGTCAAGCGAACCTGATGGCCACTGCAGAGCGACAGGGACAGGAGGTCAAGGCCGTGGCGAAGTGGGTGCGGATGTCGCCCCGCAAGGCGCGGCTCGTGGCCGAGCACATCCGCGGCCGGTCGGTCCCGGAGGCCCGGACCGTGCTCGCATTCACGCCGCGCGCCGCCGCACGCGAGATCGAGAAGGTGCTGCGCTCGGCGGTCGCCAACGCGGAGGCGAACCACAACCTCGTCGGCGACGAGCTGATCGTCTCGGCCGCCTACGTGGACGAGGGGCCGGTCATGAAGCGCTGGCGCGCGCGCGCGCGCGGCCGCGCCGCCCGGATCCACAAGCCGACCTGCCACATCACGCTGAAGCTGATCGAGCCCGAAACGCAGGGCCAGCCGGAACCGCCTCCGCCGGCGGAGGCGGAGGCGGAGAAGCCGAGGCGCTCTCGCCAGACCGGCGCGAAGGCCGTGTCGAAGTCCAAGCCGGCGGCGCAGCGGAAATCCTCCGCGAAGCCGAAGGCTTCAAGGAGGGAAACTTAATGGGTCAGAAGATTCATCCCGGCGGGATGCGCGTCGGCGTCATCCACGACTGGAAGTCGAACTGGTACACGAGCACGAAGGACTTCCCGGCCTACCTGCTCGAGGACCTCAAGATCCGCGAGCACATCTACGGGAAGCTCGCGCATGCGGGGCTGTCGGACATCCTGATCCGCAAGGACGCCCAGCGGATCACGATCGACATCTACACCGCGCGGCCCGGGATCGTGATCGGCAAGTCCGGCGTGGAGGTGGACGCGCTCCGCAAGGAGATCCACGGCATGACGAGCAAGGCCGTGCACATCAACATCAACGAGATCAAGCGGCCCGAGCTCGACGCGAAGCTCGTCGCCCAGTCGATCGGGGAGCAGCTCGAGAACCGTGTCAGCTTCCGGCGCGCGATGAAGCGCTCGCTCGCCTCGGCGATGCGCTCCGGCGCCCACGGGGTGAAGGTGATCTGCGGCGGGCGGCTCGGCGGCGGCGAGATGAGCCGCTCGGAGATGTACTCCGAGGGCCGCGTGCCGCTGCACACGATCCGCGCCGACATCGACTACGGCTTCGCCGAGGCGAAGACGACCTTCGGCCGGATCGGCGTCAAGGTCTGGATCAACAAGGGCGAGATCATGCCGGAGGGCTTCGAGGGCCCCTCCCAGCGCGACTCGCGGCTGGGCGACCAGGACCAGGCCCGCCGCCGCGGAGGCACCGCAGAGGGACTCGGGGCCTCGCGCGAGGGCGGCCGGGGACGGCGGCCCGACCGGGAAGGTCTCGGGCCGGTGCGCCAGCGCCGCCGGGGCGAGGGCCCGCCGCGGGGCCAGCGGGGCGGCCGCGGTCGTAGCGCCGCCCAGGACAACGTCGAGCGCCCGCGCACCGACGAGCAGGCGACCTCCGCCGAGGGGCGGGAGCAGCCGCCAGTCGAGCCCGAGGTGCCGACGACGCCGGAGGCGGTCGCGGACGCGCCCGACACGACCACACCCAAGACCCAGCACGAGGATCCGACCAAGCTCGAGCAGTCGGGCGACGAGTCGGCGGAGAAGACCGACTAGTTTGGCGGCCCCCATCCTCACATCTCGCACTCTCGGAGCGGCTGCAAAGCTGCACCTCGCGGCGTCCTCAGTCGCGCCCGTAGCCTCGCGTGATCCCAGGACGCGTATGCGTGTGTGTCCTTGCGACGCTTGCTTTTCGCCGTCCGAGAGCACGATCTGCTGCGGTGGTGACCGCTGATGCTCCTGCCGAAGAAGACCAAGTTCCGCAAGTACCAGCGCGGCCGCCGCCGGGGCGTGTCCAAGGGCCAGACGGCCGTGCAGGCGGGCGACTTCGGGCTCAAGGCGATGGAGCCCGGGTGGGTCACCAACCGCCAGATCGAGGCGGCCAGAATCGCGATGACGCGCAAGATCCGCCGCGGCGGGAAGGTCTGGATCAACGTCTTCCCGGACAAGCCGGTGACGCAGAAGCCGGCCGAGACGCGCATGGGCTCCGGCAAGGGCGCGCCCGAGCACTGGGTGGCCGTGGTCAAGCCCGGGCGGGTCATGTTCGAGCTGGCCGGGGTGGACGAGCGGCTGGCGAAGGAGGCGCTCCGCCTCGCCGGGCGGAAGCTGCCGATCAAGACGAAGGTGGTCACGAGGGAGGCCGATCTCTTTGCGAGCTAGAGAGCTGCGGGACATGACGGACGGCGAGCTCGAGCACCGGCTCGCCGAGACGCGCCAGGAGCTCTTCAACCTGCGCTTCCAGGGGGCGACGGGCGCACTCGAGAACACGGCGCGACTGAAGCTCGCCAAGCGGGAGATCGCGCGCATCCTGACCGTCCGCAACGAGCGTGAGAGCCGGCTGACGACGAGAGAGACGAATGGCTGACGAAGAGAAGAACGACGTAACCAGGCCGGAGGCAGAAGAGACCGAGGTCGAAGCCGTCGCAGAGGAGACCGTATCCGCGCCGGAGGGCCCGGCTGCGCCTGCCGCTCCCGTCGAGGGAGCAGGGCCGGAGGCAGAGGCAGAGCCAGACGCTGCCGAGGAAGAGACGCCGGAGGCGGAAGAGCCGGCTGCGGAGCCGGAGCCCGTCGCCGAGGCTGCCGAGGAGCCGACCGGCGAGGTCCCTGCCGAGCAGGCCGAGGAGGTCGCCGAAGAAACCGGACCGGCGGCAGAAGAGGCTCCGGCCGAGGAGGCGCCGGCCGCAGAGGCGCCTGCAGAAGCTCCCGGGCCCGCGCAGCCTGCTCCCAAGCCCAAGCGCAAGCGCCTGCCGCGCTCTCAGCGCCACAGGCACGCCAAGCCGAAGCGCGAGCGGCCGGCGGAGCGGCGCCCGATCACGCGACTGCCCAAGCCCGAGCATGCACGCGGCCGCCGCCAGGAGCGGCGCGGCGTCGTCGTCTCGAGCGCGATGGACAAGACGATCGTGGTCAAGGTGGACACCGTGAAGGCGCACCCGCGGTACAAGAAGGTCGTCCGCCGCTCGGCCAAGTTCCACGCTCACGACGAGCAGAACGCGGCGAAGGTCGGCGACCTCGTGCGGATCGTCGAGACGAAGCCGATCTCGAAGTCGAAGCACTGGCGCCTCGCCGAAGTGCTCGAGGAGGCCAAGTGATCCCCCCAGTTAGGGCGCCTCTGGAACGCGATTCACGGCGCATTCCGGCGTCCTCAGCCGCGCCCGGGCGGCCTCGCCCGACCCCGGCCTGCGTCCTTGGACTGCTTGCGCCTCGCGCCCCAGAGACGCGAAACCGTCACCGGGAGGATCACACGTGATCCAGCAGGAGTCCCGTCTGCGCGTCGCCGACAACACCGGCGCGCGCGAGCTCCTCTGCATCCGCGTCAAGGGCGGCTCGCACCGGCGCTACGCGCGCGTAGGCGACGTCATCACCGCCACCGTCAAGACCGCGACGCCGCAGGGCGCCGTCAAGAAGGGCGAGGTCGTGCAGGCGGTCGTCGTCCGCACCCGCAAGCCGTTCGGGCGCGACGACGGCACTTCGATCGCGTTCGACGAGAACGCGGCCGTGCTGATCGACAGCGCGCGCAATCCGCGCGGAACCCGCATCTTCGGCCCGGTCGCCCGCGAGCTGCGCGAGAAGAACTTCATGAAGATCGTGTCGCTGGCCCCGGAGGTCTTGTAAGTGAAAAATGCTGCGCATTTTCCCCGTGGCTGCTTTGTGCCCTCGCTTCGCTCGCCAGGAGATCTGAAATGAGCAAGACCATGAAGGTTCGCAAGGGCGACGTCGTCCACATGCTGAGCGGCAAGGACCGCGGCAAAGAAGGCCGCGTGATCGAGGCGCGCCCGCGCGAGCGGCGTGTGGTCATCGAGAACCTGAACGTCGTCAAGCGGCACACCCGCCCGAAGCCCCTACGGGACTCGAGCCGGATGGGCGGCACCCAGATGACCCCGGGCGGCGTGATCGAGAAGCCCGCGCCGGTGCCGGTCTCCAACGTGATGCTCGTCTGCCCGACGTGCAACCGGCCCACCCGGATCGGGATGACGACCAAAGAGGTCAAGGGACGCGCGGTGCACGTGCGCGTCTGCAAGCGCGCCGACTGCGGCCAGGAGATCGACAAGTGAGCCCGCGCCCGCGCAAGGCACAGCAGACGAACGGCTACGAGCCGCGGCTGAAGACGCGGTACGAGCAGGAGGTGCGCTCGCGCCTGCAGGACGAGCTCGGCGTGCGCTCGCTGATGGAGGTCCCGCGCGTGCAGAAGATCACGCTGAACATGGGCGTCGGCGAGGCCAAGACGGAGGCCAAGGCGCTCGACGGGGCGATCGAGGAGCTGACCACGATCGCCGGGCAGCGGGCCCACGTGCGCCCTGCCCGCAAGTCGATCGCAGGCTTCAAGGTGCGCGAGGGGATGCCCGTCGGCGCGCGCGTGACGCTCCGCGGCGCCCGGATGTGGGAGTTCCTCGACCGGCTCGTCTCGATCGCGCTCCCGCGCATCCGCGACTTCCGCGGCCTCGATCCGGGCTCGTTCGACGGTCGGGGCAATTTCTCGCTCGGCATCCGCGAGCAGATCATCTTTCCGGAGATCGACTACGACCAGATCGCGGGCATCCGCGGCCTCGACGTGGCGATCACGACCACGGCGCCGGACGATGAGCAGGGCCTCGCGCTCCTGCGCGCGCTCGGGATGCCGTTTGCCCAGGCGAGCAGCGAAAGGGAGTCATAACGAATGGCGAGAAAGGCACTGATCGAGAAGGCCGCGAGACCGCAGCGTTTCCGCGCACGCAAGTACACGCGCTGCAACCGCTGCGGGCGGCCGCGCGCGGTCTACAAGAAGTTCGGGCTCTGCCGGATCTGCCTGCGCGACCTCGCCCATCAGGGCGTGATCCCGGGCATGACTAAATCTTCGTGGTGAACACGAAGATTTTTATGATGGGGAAGTGATGTCTAGCAGGCGAAAAACTGAAGAAGGATTTCCAATCCAATCCCCATTTTATTTTTCTTCCGGAGGAAGAAAAAGTGCAAACTGACCCAATCGCAGACATGCTGACCCGGATCCGGAACGCCAACCGCGCCCTGCACGAGCGCGCGGAGATGCCGAGCTCGCAGCTCAAGGCCGACATCGCCCGCCTGCTCAAGGAGGAGGGCTACATCCGCGACTACCGGATCGTGGCCGCGGCCGAGCACAACGCCCAGGAGCCGAACAAGAAGAAGCACCGCGCGTACGACACGCTCGTGATCGAGCTCAAGTTCGGCCGCAGCCGCGAGCGCGTGATCACCGACCTGAAGCGCGTCTCCAAGCCCGGCCGCCGCGTCTACGCGCGCAAGGACCGCCTGCCCCGCGTCCTCGGCGGAATGGGTACCGCGATCCTGTCCACGTCCAACGGCCTGATCACGAGCCGCACCGCTGCCGAGCAAGGGGTCGGCGGCGAGGTGATCTGCTTCGTATGGTGAAGATCTGACGATTTCCACCATCTGAAAACAGGGACGAATTTTGAGTCGAATCGGAAGACAACCAATCGAATTGCCGGCGGGCGTGTCGGTTTCGCTCTTTCCCGGGCGCGTGATGGTGAACGGCCCGCTCGGCGAGCTGAGCCGGCAGTTGCCGGCGCGGATGAAGGTCGAGCAGCAGGACGGCTCCGTCGTCGTCACGCGCCCGACCGAGCGCGGCGAGGATCGTGCCCTGCACGGGCTCACGCGCAGCCTGATCGCGAACATGGTCGAGGGGGTCACGAACGGCTTCCAGAAGCGGCTCGAGATCCAGGGCGTCGGCTACCGTGCCGCGTTGCGCGGCACCGACCTGGAGCTCAATGTCGGCTTCTCGCACTCGGTCGTGCTGAAGGCTCCGCAGGGGATCACCTTCGAGGTGCCGACGCCGACCGAGGTGATCGTCAAGGGAATCGACAAGCAGCAGGTCGGTCAGACCGCGGCCGAGGTGCGCAAGGTGCGACCGCCCGAGCCGTACAAGGGCAAGGGGATCCGCTACGAGGGCGAGTACGTCCGCCGGAAGGTCGGCAAGCGCGCATGAGCAACCCCGCGGAAAAGGCAGCGCATCTTCCGCAGGACTGGTTTGTCCCGTCGCTTCGCTCGGGAGGACGCGGGGGGATCGACCTATGAGCACGCTGACCGTGCGCGAAGCTCGGGCCCGGCGGCACCGCCGCGTGCGCAGCAAGGTCACCGGTACCTCGGAGCGGCCGCGCCTGGTCGTCTTCCGCTCCAACCGCGGGATCGAGGCGCAGCTCGTCGACGATCTCGAGGGCAGGACGCTGGCCGCGGCGAGCTGGCTCCACCTGCGCTCGTTCAAGGGCTCGAAGACCGAGCAGGCGGCCGAGGTCGGCAAGCTGCTCGCGCAGAACGCGAAGCAGGCGGAGATCGAGACCGTGGTCTTCGACCGCGGCGGCTACCTCTACCACGGCCGCGTCAAGGCGCTGGCCGAAGCGGCACGCGAAGGAGGACTCAGGTTCTAGTGGCCACAGACGTTCAGGAGACGAGAGAGCTCAAGGAGCGCGTGGTCGAGATCAACCGCGTCGCCAAGGTGGTCAAGGGCGGCCGGCGGTTCTCGTTCACCGCGCTCGTCGTGATCGGCGACGAGGTCGACCGCGTCGGTCTCGGCTACGGCAAGGCGCGCGAGGTGCCGCTCGCGATCTCGAAGGCCGTCGACGACGCGAAGAAGAACCTGTTCGACGTGCCGAGGCACGGCACCACGATCACGCACGAGATCCTCGGCCGGTACGGCGCGGCGCGCGTGCTCCTGCGGCCCGCCAGCGAGGGCACCGGCGTGATCGCCGGCGGCGGCGTCCGCGCCGTCCTCGAGCTGGCCGGGATCCGCGACATCCTCGCCAAGAGCCTCGGGACCACGAACCCGATCAACATGCTGAAGGCGACCGTGAACGGCCTCCAGCGTCTCCGCCGCCCCGACGAGGTGGCGCAGACCCGCGGCCTGACGATCAGCCAGGTCCTGCCGGTGGGAGCGCCGCGGGCCGAGGAGGAGAAAGCCGGGCCGGAGGCAAAGGCCTCTGCGCAACCGGAGGAGCCGGAGGCGCCCGCACAGGAGAGCGATGGCGAAGCTGAAGATCACCCAGACGCGTAGCTCGATCGGCCAGAGCGCCCGCCACCGCGGAACGCTCCGCGCGCTCGGGCTCGGGAAGATCGGCCGCAGCGTCGAACGGGACGAGAGCCCGCAGCTCGCCGGTATGCTCAGGAAGGTCCGTCACCTCGTCCGGGTGGACTCCGATGCCTGACGACCTCAGCCTCTCGAACCTGAAGCCCGCCAGCCCGAGACGTGCGCGCAAGCGCATCGGCCGCGGCCTTGGCTCGGGGAAGGGTCGCTACTCGGGGCGCGGGATCAAGGGCCAGAAGTCCCGCTCCGGCTCGCACAAGATGCGGCCCGGCTTCGAGGGCGGTCAGAACCCGATCTACATGCGCCTCGGCAAGCAGCGCGGCCCCTACTCCAAGGACGCGATGCCGATGGGACCGCACCGCACCTCGACGGTCCCGGTCAACGTCGCGAGCCTCGAGGAGCGCTTCGAGACCGGCGCCGAGGTGACGCTCGAGGCGCTCGTCGAGAAGGGCCTGATCAAGAACACCCGTACCGACGTGAAGCTGCTCGGCCAGGGCGACCTGACCAAGAGCCTGAGCGTCACCGTCCACGCAGCCTCCGCGACCGCGCGGGAGAAGGTCGAGGCGGCCGGAGGCTCGCTGACGCTGCTCAGGGAGCCACGCCATTCGCGTCCAAAACGACGGACGCGAATGGCTAGGAAGACACCGCAAGCGGAGGTCCAGGATGCTGATGCCAACTAGCCTTCTACGCGGAGCGTAGAAGGCGGTGTTCTCCTGGCTTGCAAATGCATGGCGGGTCCCCGAGCTCCGGCGCCGCGTTCTCTTCACCGCCGTGATCCTGGCCCTCTACCGGCTGGGCTCGTGGGTGCCCGCGCCGGGCGTCGACTCCGACCAGATCAAGAGCTACTTCAGCAACCAGGGAGGCACGATCCTCGGTCTCCTGAACGTCTTCTCGGGCGGCGCGCTCTCGCAGTTCTCCCTGTTCGCGCTCGGGATCATGCCCTACGTCACCGCCTCGATCATCCTCCAGCTCCTGACGGTCGTGATCCCGAAGCTGGAGCAGCTTCAGAAAGAGGGCGAGGCCGGGATGGCCAAGATCAACCAGTACACGCGCTACCTGACCGTTGCGCTCGCCGCGGCCCAGGCGACGGGCTACGCGTACCTCTTCCAGCGGCAGGGCGCCCTGACGGCGAACTCGGGGCGGCTCGTCCTGATCGTGGTCACCCTCACCGCCGGCACGACCCTCCTCATGTGGATGGGCGAGCTGATCACCAAGCGCGGGATCGGCAACGGGATCTCCCTGCTGATCTTCGCCTCGATCCTCTCGACGGCTCCCTCCGGCGTGACGGCCTGGTACAACGGCGGCCCCATGGAGAAGCTGTTCTTCCCGCTGATCGCACTCGCGATCATCGTGGCGGTGGTCTTCATCCAGGAGGGCCAGCGGCGGATCCCGATTCAGTACGCGAAGCGGATGGTCGGGCGGCGAATGACGAGCGGCGGCTCGACCTACATGCCGCTCCGTGTGAACATGGCCGGCGTTATCCCGATCATCTTCGCCGCCGCGGTGATGGCCTTCCCACCGACGATCGGCCAGTACTTCCCGCAGACGCAGGGCTTCGTCAACCGTCACTTCCAGCCGTCGAGCCTCACCTATCTCGGGCTCGAGGCCTTCCTGATCATCGTCTTCACGTACTTCTACACCGCCGTGCAGTTCAATCCCGTCGACCAGGCCGACAACCTCCGCAAGTACGGCGGCTACATCCCGGGGATCAGGCCCGGCCCGCCGACGGCGCAGTACCTCGACCGCGTCCTCACCCGCCTGACCCTGCCGGGCTCGATGTACCTGGCGGCGGTCGCGGTCCTGCCGAGCCTGTTCATTCGCTACGGCGGTTTCTCGCAGGCGACCTCGCGCGCGCTCGGCGGCACCTCCGTGCTGATCGTGGTCGGCGTCGCCCTCGACACGATGCGGCAGATGGAGTCGCAGATGATGATGCGCTCCTACGAGGGCTTCCTCAAGTAGTGGCCTTCAACATCCTTCTCCTCGGCCCGCAGGGTGCGGGCAAGGGGACGCAGGGCAGGTTGATCTCATCCGAGTACAGCATCCCGCACATCGCCACCGGGGACATGCTTCGGGAGGTGATGGCAGCGGGCACGTCGCTCGGGCGGCGGGTGAAGCCGATCTACGACTCGGGCGAGCTCGTTCCGGACGAGCTGATGATCGAGCTGATCCGCGAGCGGCTGGCGCAGGGCGACACCCGCGATGGGTTCGTGCTCGACGGCTTCCCGCGCACGAGCGTGCAGGCCGAGGCGCTCGACTCGATGCTGAACGAGATCGAGCGGGCCCTGACGGTCGTCTTCGAGTTCGAGCTGCCGGAGGAGGTCTGCGTCGAGCGGCTCACCCGGCGGGCGGGGGAAGAAGGGCGCATCGACGACACGCCGGAGGCGATCCGGACCCGCCTGCGGCTCTATCACCAGCAGACCGAGCCGCTGATCGAGTACTACCGCGCGCGGGGCAACCTCGTCACCGTGCCCGCCGACCGGCCGGTGGACGAGGTCTTCGCCGAGATCCAGCGGGCGCTCGACCGGGTCACGGTCCGATGATCATCCGGAAAGCCGCCGCCGAGATCGAGCGCATGGCACGGGCGGGAATCGTCGTCGCCGACACGCTCGCGCTGATCGGGGAGCGCGCCCAGCCGGGAGTCACGACCCAGGAGCTCGACGCGCTGGCCGACGAGTTCATCCGCTCGCGGGGCGGCGTGCCGACGTTCAAGGGCTACCGCGGCTACCCGGCCTCGATCTGCACCTCGCCCAACGACATGGTCGTGCACGGGATCCCGGGCCCGTACGCGCTCGAGGAGGGCGACGTGCTCTCCGTGGACGTGGGCGTGACGCTCGACGGCTTCGTCGCCGACTCGGCCTACACCTTCGCGATCGGGGAGATCTCGGCCGACGCGGAGCGGCTGCTCGAGGGCTGCCAGGCGGCACTGGACGCCGGCATCGAGCAGTGCCGGATCGGCAACCACCTCTCCGACATCTCGCACGCGATCCAGCGCGCGACCGAGGAACGGGGCTTCTCGGTCGTTCGCAGCCTCGTCGGCCACGGCGTCGGCCGCTCGATGCACGAGGAACCGCAGATCCCGAATTTCGGCGAGCCCGGCCGCGGGCCGCTGCTCTCCGCCGGGATGACCTTCGCGATCGAGCCGATGATTAACGCCGGCGGGTCGGAGGTCGTCCTGCACCACGATCAGTGGTCGATCTCGACCGCCGACCGCTCGCTCTCGGCCCACTTCGAGCACACGGTTGCGATCACGGACGAGGGCCCCCGCATCCTGACGCCGAGGAAGACGACCGTCCGGACCTGACGGCCGGCTTCTAAGGCACCGCTTACGGTGCCGCCATCAATCAGGACGCGCGAGCCCGCTCTCGGGGCGGTTTGCTACCATGCCCGTTCGCGGCGAGAGCCGTGTTTTTCCGTGTCCTCAACCGCGCTCGAGCGAGCGCGGTTTTCTGCGAGGTTGATGGCGCAAAAGGAAGAGAAGATCGAGGTCGAAGGCGAGGTCGTCGAAGCGCTCCCGAGCACGATGTTCCGGGTGCAGGTGGACGGCATGGACAGCACGGTGCTCGCCACCATCTCCGGGAAGATGCGCAAGCATTACATCCGCATTCTTCCCGGCGACAAGGTGAAGGTGGAGCTCTCGCCGTACGACCTCAATCGCGGCAGGATCACGTACCGATACCAATGAAAGTCAGAGCCTCAGTGAAGCCCATGTGCGAGCGCTGCCGCGTGATCAAGCGGCACGGCAAGACCATGGTCATCTGCACCAACCCACGACACAAGCAACGGCAGGGCTAGGAGTTTTTTGACGACCACCTCCGTCGCATCTCGCACTTGCCAGGGCGCTGCAACGCTCCGTCTCGCCGCGTCCTCAGTCACGCCCGTAGCCTCCGGCTACGAGCGCTCCCTGCGTCCTTGCCAGTCGGGCGTTTCACGGCTGGCAAGCACGACCTACGCCGGAGGTGATCGCTAATGGCACGCATCGCCGGAGTCAACCTCCCCAACCAGAAGCGGCTCGAGGTCGGGCTGACCTACATCTACGGCATCGGCCACTCGACCGCGCGCAAGATCTGCACCGACACCGGGCTCTCCTACGACGAGAAGATCAAGGACCTCACGGACGAAGAGGTGACGAAGCTGCGCGAGTACATCGACACGAACCTCCAGGTCGAGGGCGATCTCCGCCGCGAGCGCACGCAGGCGATCAAGCGCCTTCAGGAGATCGGCGCCTACCGCGGTGTCCGTCACCGCCGTGGCCTCCCCGTCAACGGCCAGCGGACGAAGACGAACGCGCGCACCCGCAAGGGCGCGAAGAAGACCGTCGGCCGCGGCAAGAGGGCGGCGACCAAGACCTAGATGGCTCCTCCTCGCAGACAAGCGACGAGAGGTCGCGCCCGCCGCCGCGCGCGCAAGAACATCGCGATCGGCCAGGCGCACATCAAGACGTCGTTCAACAACACGATCGTCTCGCTGACCGACAACGAGGGGAACGTGATCGCCTGGGAGTCGGCCGGGTCGGCAGGCTTCAAGGGCTCGCGCAAGTCCACCCCGTTCGCCGCCCAGGTGACCGCCGACGCCTGCGCCCGCAAGGGGATGGAGCACGGGCTCCAGAAGGTCGAGGTCTTCGTCAAGGGCCCCGGCTCCGGCCGCGAGACCGCGATCCGCTCGCTCCAGGCGGCGGGCCTCGAGATCCTGGGCGTCAAGGACGTCACCCCGCAGGCGCACAACGGCGTCCGCCCGAAGAAGCGGAGGCGCGTCTAGGTGGCCCGAGACCGGTCTCCCAAGTGCAAGCAGTGCCGCCGCGAGGGGATGAAGCTCTTCCTCAAGGGCGAGCGCTGCCTGACCGAGAAGTGCGCGGTCGAGCGCCGCAGCTACCCGCCGGGGGAGCACGGCCGCGGCCGCATCAAGCAGTCCGAGTACCTGCTCCAGCTGCGGGAGAAGCAGAAGGCGCGCCGCTACTACGGCCTGCTCGAAAAGCAGTTCCGCACCTACTACGCGAAGGCCGCCAAGGGCTCCGGGATCACCGGCGAGGAGCTGCTCCGGATGCTCGAGACGCGCCTGGACAACGTCGTCTACCGGCTCGGCTTCGCCGCCTCGCGTGCGCAGGCACGCCAGCTCGTCCGCCACGGCCACTTCCAGGTGAACGGCCGGCGCGTGAACATCCCGAGCTACCAGGTGCGCCCGGACGACATCGTCATGCTGCGTCCCGGCAGCCCCGCCGAGCAGGTCGTGCGCGACGCGACCGACCTGACCGCCTCGGTGACGCCGTGGCTCCAGGCCGACCACGACGGGCTGAGCGGCAAGGTGCTGAAGTGGCCCGAGCGCGAGGAGATCGACACCCCCGTCCAGGAATCGCTGATCGTCGAGCTCTACAGCAAGTAGCGGCGGCGCCGCTGCTTGCTAGAAGGAACCGCTACGCATCCTAGGATCCACAACCGCGAACACGAAGGGAAGCTATGGCAGCAAGAACCAGTTTGATGGAATTTCAGATCCCGCGGATCGTCCACGAGCAGGTGGACGAGAACCGCGGCGTCTTCGTGATCGAGCCGCTCGACCGCGGCTTCGGCTACACGTTCGGCAACTCGCTACGCCGCGTGCTGCTCTCGTCGCTCGAGGGCGCCGCAGTCACCTCGGTCAAGCTCGAGGGCGTCGCGCACGAGTTCACGACGCTTCCGGGCGTCCGCGAGGACGTGACCGACATCCTGCTCAACTTCAAGAACCTGATCTGCCGGTTGCACGGCGAGTCGCCCGAGATCGAGGTGCGCCTCTCGAAGAAGGGCGCCGGCCCGGTCAAGGCCTCGGATATCGAGGCTCCCGCGGAGCTCGAGATCCTCAACCCGGACCTGGAGCTCGCGAACCTCTCCGACAAGGGCAGGCTCGAGGTGACGCTGACGATCGGCCGCGGCCGCGGCTACGTGCCGGCCGAGCTGAACCGCGGGCCCGAGCACACGATCGGCGTGATCCCGATCGACTCGATCTTCTCGCCGGTGCGGCGGGTCTCGTACGACGTCGAGGCCGCGCGCGTCGGGCAGCGGACGGACTACGACAAGCTGCGCATCGACGTCACCACCGACGGCTCGATCGACCCGCGCGAGTCGATCGGCCAGGCAGCGGAGATCCTGATCCGCCAGCTCGCGATCTTCACCGACCTTGACCGGATCGAGGGCCTCGGCGAGGCCGCGGCTGCCGAGGCGCAGGCCGAGCCGGCGCTGGCGCACGGGATGGAGAACTTCCCGATCGAGGAGCTCGAGCTCGGCGTCCGCTCGTACAACTGCCTCAAGCGCGTCGGGATCGAGACGATCGGCGATCTCGTCACCAAGACCGAGACCGAGCTGGCCGCGATCCCGAACTTCGGCAAGAAGTCGATCGAGGAGGTCAAGGAGACCCTCGCCACGCACGGTCTCAACCTTCGCGGGGAGGAAGGCCCGGCGGCGTGAGGCACCGGCGCTCGGG
>JBIOYJ010000031.1:0-6506 GCA_044870105.1 Gaiellaceae bacterium
GGGAATACCCGCACGTCGCGAATCAACAATCACTACTGAAGGATCGAACTCGATGTCACAGACCAGGATCCACAACTTCTCGATCTCCCTCGACGGCTTCGGCACCGGCGAGCCACAGTCCCGCGAAGCGCCGTTCGGCCATGCTGGCGAGCGCCTGCACGAGTGGATGTTCGCCACCCGGTTCTGGGAGAAAGTCGCCGAGCACGGGGACGCGGACGCGAGCGGAGCCGCCGGTGCCGACAACGCGTTCGCCGAGCGGCACGAGCCCGGTATCGGCGCCGAGATCATGGGAGCCAACAAGTTCGGCCCGCCCGACTGGCAGGACGACGCCGACTGGAAAGGCTGGTGGGGTCCGAATCCGCCGTTCCACACGCCGGTGTACGTGCTCACCCACCGTCCCCGATCCTCGATCGAGATGGAAGGCGGCACGACGTTCCACTTTCTCGACGCGACGCCTGCCGAGGCGCTCGAGGAGGCGAAGCGGGCCGCGGGAGACCTCGACGTGCGTCTCGGCGGCGGGGCGACGGTGATCCGTGACTTCCTGCTCGCAGGCCTCGTCGACCACATGCACCTGGTGCAGGTCCCGATCCTGCTCGGCCGCGGCGTACGGCTGTGGGACGGCCTCGAGGCGCTGGAGGAGTCGTACGCCATTGAGGCGGTCTCTACCCCGAGCGGCGTCACCCACCTCACGTTCTCGCGGAACGCCACCTCATGACCGCCGTCCCCGAGCCCAGACCGCTGGTCTCGCTCAACCAGCATCCCGAGCTCGGACGTTTGAGAGTCGTAACGGCTCGAGCCGAGCAATTGGCCGGCGGACACAGGATGGCAACGGTACGAGTGCGAGTCGGGCAGGGCAACTTCCGGAGACGGTTGCTTCACGACTTCGGAAGCGTGTGTGCATTCGCCGGCCCCACGCCAGCCCCCGCTCTCGCGGCGTGCCACCTCTATAGCTACTCCATTCGCGGCGAGCATCGTCCCGCAGCCGAGGCCGTGAGACCTTCCCTTTAGGTGCCACGCGCGCCCACGCGGTGTAGGTCGCGTCGGAGAAGCAAGCCGCCATGAGCGTGGTGGATCCGACGACCCTCACTATCGACGTCTCGTCGGCGTTGGCTGCTTTCCCGATGTACGCAGGATTTATGGGCCAGCCGCTTCGCACGGCTGTGACCCCGATGCACCGCCAATGGTTCGGTCACCACTGGCGTGAACATCGCATCGCGTAAGTCGCCAGAGCCACGAATCGGCGAAGACCGAGATCGATCTCGGGCTGTTCGGCGAACCTGATGGCTCGCAAACTACTCGGAATCGACCAACGACTCCGTCGTTCCGTCGGGGTACCGGATCAAGTAGCTCCCGTGGCTCACTACCTTGACCACGCTTACCCACTGCGCTCATCAAGCTTCCACGGGAGCCGATCGCCAACGCGGAGCGGCGCCAACAGACCGGCGGTCGTGTGGTGATTTGCGCGACTCATCGGCTCACGACGACGATAGCTCCGCGTCTGCTCAGCGGGGTTTTCGAACCTGGGAGCTCCATAAACGGCTCCATACCTACCGCACGCGGCTAACTCGGCAAGTCGGCCTGAACAAAAACTGGCCGATTTGGGGCAATTTTGCAGAGCCCTCTGACGGACTCGAACCGTCGACCCCCTCCTTACCATTTTTTGCCGCGATCCGATTTGCCAACGGTTGCCAGCAGTTGCGACCGCTAGGCTCCAC
Source organism: Gaiellaceae bacterium (assembly GCA_044870105.1). Taxonomy (GTDB): domain Bacteria; phylum Actinomycetota; class Thermoleophilia; order Gaiellales; family Gaiellaceae; genus JBKPFU01. The sequence continues at coordinate 1,716 of JBIOYJ010000031.1, forward strand.
AAACGCTCCATCGGCGCTTCGCGAGCGGGCGATGCGACCTTCGATCACCGGAGTGAGGTGTGCAGGCGTTCGCTAATGACGGAGCGGCTAGCGGCGTCCAACAAGAGAACGGTGACGTCGGCGGCTTCACGTCGTACAAACCGCCCGATACGGGCGGCCTGCAAGCGCGTCCCTCCATTCGCGTTGAGTCAGATCCCGGCCCGCGACTAGGCACGCGTGGCGCTTCCACGCTTCCGGATCGGCGGCAAGGCGAACGCCGCGGAGGCCCGTGGAAACAGCGAAGACGTGCGAACCGTCGGGGCTCCACGCTGCGGAGACGAACGCGTTGGGCTCCACCTGTAGCGGGGAGCCGATCGGCTCCTGCGTCTCTACATCCCAGAGCAGCACCGTCCCGTCCGCGCTCGACGTCGCGAGTGTGCGGCCGTCGCGCGAGAATTCCACGTTGGTGATCCGCTGAGTATGGGCCTCGAGCCGCCGGCCGAGCGGCGCCCAGGTCTCGGTGGAATAGAGTTGACCGTCGCCGTCGAACTGCCCCACGGCGAGCAGGCTCCCGTCAGGAGAGAACGCCACCGAGCGTGACAGGCCCACGGCCGAAAGGCGCCGGACCAGCCTCGCGGTCCGGGCGTCCCGGATCTCGGTGCCGCCGTCCAGCGCGGCGAGCGCGATCGTCCGGCCGTCGGGGCTGAAGGCGACCGAGGTGACGGCCCGAATGTCGGCTCGAGCGGTCACGCCGCGCCGGCGCACGTTCCATACGAGCAGGCGGGGTCGCTCAGCGACGACCTCGGCGGCCGCGAGCGACTCTCCGTCCGGTGAGAAGGTGACTGCCTGGATGGTTCCCGATAGCCCTGTCAGCTTTCCGGCCGGCGCGAGCGTTCGGGCGTCCCAGAGCGTGACGTCGCCTCGCTCCCCGCCCACCGCGAGCAGCCGGCCATTCGGGCTGAGGGCGAGTCCGGGCGCGAAACCTTGCGCTGCCTGCACGCTTCGCCGGCGCTGAAACGTCGCGGCATCGAGCAGCTCCACCCTGCCGCCGCGTGCGGTGAGCGCGAGCGTTTCGCCGTCTGGGGTGACGGCGAGTCCACGCGGCGTCTGTGCGTCCTCGAACCCACGTAGCAGCGGGAAGGTCCGCACGAGCCGCCGCTCTCCGGAGAGATCCCAGAGGATCAGGCGACCGTCGTCGCCTGCGCTGTAGAGCGTACGTCCGTCGGGTGAGACGGCGAGTGCCCAGACCGGGCCGCGATGACTCGCAAGCTCCTCTCTCACCTCGCCGCGGGCGACGTCCCACACGATCACCGCTCCCTCGAAGTCCGACGAGACGAGCGTCCGGCCGTCCGGCGTGAATGCCACATCGAGGACGCCAGCTCGGTGCCTGCGCGCGAAGGCACGCACCTCTCGCGAGCGCAGGTCGAGCAGGCGAACCCTGCCGTCACGGGATCCGACCGCGAGCGCGCCGCCGTCTGGGCTGAGCGCGCCGGCGAAGCCGCCTACACGGTGGCGGTGCAGAACGCGTATCGAGCTGGCATCGATTTCGAGCGTCGAGTCGTCCAGCGGGCTCGGCACGAACACGCGCCGCCCGTCGAGTGTCGGCAGGATGTCGAGCGCCGTGCCGCCGACGCGCAGCGGCGTTCCCTTGACCTCTCCCGTGCGTGAATCGACGCGCAGCAGGATGCTTCTCGCCGGTCCGTCGGGGAAACCCTCGAGGACGAGAACGTCGCGACCGCCGGACGCGAACGCCGGGCTCGCGACGACGAAATCGACCGGCTCTGGGAACGGCGGGAGCTCGACGCGTGAACGCCGCTGTAGCGTGCCTGCGTCGAGCAGATCGAGGACGAGCGCTGTGTTTGTGAAGGTCGGCCGGCCGGCGACGGCGAGTGTCTCGCCGTCGGGCGAGAACGCGAGGCTCTGCACGAGCCCGTCGCCGACCCCGCCGCCGATCCGATACTTGCCGAGCTTCCGGCGGCTTGACGTGTCAAAAGTCGTGACGGTTCCCTCCGCCTGTCCGATCGCCAACACGCGCCCGTTCGGGCTGACCGCCGCCGTGTAGACCTCGGCGTCGGCAGTACCGCGCAAGAGGCCGATCGCAGCATGAGGACTGCGCAGCAGAGTGCCGAGCAGGTTGCTGCGCGTCCTGGCCGTCTCTTCCAGGTCGACACCGGCACGTGCGAGCAGCAGCGCGCGGTCGAGCTGGTCCTCGGTGAGCGCCTCTGCGCCGAGACGCTGCGCGTCGGCGGTCAGCGCGGTGTCGCGTGCGGCGTTGCGCTGGTCGAGCGCCAGGAGACCGGCAACGACCGCACCGGCAAGGGCGACGAGCGCGCCCGCGAGCAAGATTCGCAGCCGTCGGTTGCGCCTGCGCGTCGACTCCATCTCCCGAAGCTCGGCATCGCCACTCGCGCGCACGAATTCGCGCTCGAGCTCGTTGAGCTCGCTGTCGTGCGCACCCGCCCACTCGCTCGCGCCGGCGAGGCGTGTCCCCCGGTACAGCAGCGCCGGCTCGCGGCCCGTCGCTTCCCACTCCTGCGCAGCCTCGGTCATCCGGCGGTGCACGAGCCTGCCTTCGCGGTCCTCGTCGAGCCACGTGCGTAGCGTTGGCCAGTGACGGATCAGCGCCTCGTGCGCGACCTCGACCGTCCCCTCGCCGATGATCACCAGGCGCGCATCGGCCAGAGCGCGAAGGACCTCGTCCACGTCTTGTAGCTGTTCGCGGCGCGGAGTCAACTCGCCGATCGCCACCCGTCGGCGTGTGTCCTCGGTTCCCTCGCCGAGCTCGGTCAGCCGGAGGAAGATGTTGCGCGCGAGTGCCTGCTGTTCGGGCGAGAGCGCCTCGCGGTACACCGTCTCGGCCGTCTTCGCGATCGCTCCCTGGACGCCGCCCGCCTGCAGGTAACCGATCAGCGTCAGCATCCGGCCGCTTCTGCGCTTCCACGACTCGAGCAGGCTGTGCGAAAGGAGAGGCAGCGCGCCGGGCTCACCGACGACGTCGCGCAGGACCGCCTCGACCAGGCCCGGCTCCAGGACGAGGCCGGCGTGTTGCGCGGGCCCCTCGACCGCCCGTCGCAGCTCCTCCTCGCTCATCGGCCCGACCAGCTCCTGCCGGTGCTTGAGTGCCGCTGCGAGCCTCGGATACGTAGCGCAATGCCCGTAGAAGTCGGCCCGGAGAGCTACGAGGACCGGCGTTCCGCGCTCGGCCGCCTCGAGCAGTGCTTCGATGAACGCCTGCCGCTCCTCTTCATCGCGACAGAGCGTGAACACCTCCTCGAACTGATCGACGACGAGCAGGCCGCTGTCGCGCGCGGCGGCCAGCTCGGCGAGCGGATGCTCGCCCGGCGAGAAGAGCGCGACCCCAAGCGTCTCGTCGCGCCGCCCCAACGCGGGAACGATTCCTGCGCGCACGAGCGACGACTTCCCGCTTCCGGACGGCCCCACGATGGCGAGGAATTCCGACTCGTCGAGCCGGCCGACGAGCTCTTCGACGAGCTGCTCACGGCCGAAGAAGACATCAGCGTCGTCGGGCTGGAATGGAACGAGACCCTTGTATGGACAGGGCACATCGGCTGGCGGAAGCGAGTAGTCGGGCAACCCGGCCGACTCGGGCGCCTCCTCGTGGACGCGCGGCGGCGGGAAGGTGCTCGGCAGCCCGTCGATCAACAGCTGGTAGAGGCGCTCGGGCTCCGGCAAGTCCTTGAGGCGATGGGCGCCGAGGTCGCGCAATGTGCCAGGGACTGCCTCGCCGGCGACAAGTTGGCGCGTGCGCTCCGAGACGAGCGCCTGACCGCCGTGAGCAGCCGCCGCGATCCGCGCGCCGCGATGAACATCTACGCCGACGTAGTGGTCGTCGGCTACGAGCGGCTCGCCCGTGTGCAGCCCCATCCGCACGCGCACGGCGGCGCCATTGGGCCACTGATGGCCTGCGAGAGCCTCGAGCCCCTCGGCGGCAGCGACAACCGCAGCGCGCGCCTCCGAGAAGGCGACGAAGAAACTGTCGCCTTGCGTATCGACCTCTACGCCGGCGTTGCGCGCGAACGTTTCGCGCAGCAGCCTCCGGTGGTCTGCGAGAACGCGCGCGTAGCCGTCACCAAGCTGGTGGAGCAGCCGCGTCGAACCCTCGATGTCCGTGAAGAGGAAGGTGACGGTGCCGTCCGGGAGGTCGCGCATCGGCTGCCTGGACAGCGTATGAAGATGAGGAACCTTCGTCTAGATCGCGTGACACGTGCTCCTCGCGCAGGCAAGACGCGCCGGCCGCCGCCGAAGGGCGACAACGCTCTTTCGGCAACAACCAGCGCGAAACTCTCGTCTCCGCGCTGCTGGCGTTCTCAAAGCTCCAGAAACGGCTCCATACCTACCGCACACTGGAGCATCTGCAAGGCGGGCTGAACGGAAATGACCGCTGTGCAGGACTTTGCAGAGCCCTCTTCCGGACTCGAACCGGAGACCCCCTCCTTACCATGCGCTCCGATCGGCAACTGGTCGCAACCGGTGGCAACGGTTTTGGCTTGTTCGAGCCGTTTTCGGGGCCTTCCCATTTGCGAGCGGTTGCCACTGGTTCTCGCTGACCACCTCGCTGTAGCGTAGAGGGGGTCGAAATTGCTCGCCCCGCTCAGGTCGAAAGTCCGCTCAGGCGAGAGGACGCTCGCGCAGACCGGCATCCTGGCGCCATCCGGATGCTCAGCTCGAGCGTTTCTTTAGGTCGAGACGGGGCGAAGCTCGGCGCCGAGCTGCTGGAACATGTCCCAGTGGTCTGTTTCGTGCCAATGGGCCGTAACGAAACCGTCGCGAAATTCGAAGATGTCGATCCCG
>JBIOYJ010000032.1:0-16291 GCA_044870105.1 Gaiellaceae bacterium
CATGTCGTCTCCCGACGGCGCCGGCCGCTCGGATCCCGGGCGGCCGGTCGTTTCGAGCAGCTAAGCGCCGTTCAGTAGTCGGAGGTCCGGCAAGTTCCTGTAGCGCTCGTCTATGTCGAAGCCGTAGCCAACAAAGAATTCATCGGGAACGGTAAACCCGACATACCGAACGGGCACGTCCTCGCACAGGCGACGGTATGGACGGTCGAGCAGCGTGACGGCTGCGAGTGAAGCAGGCTCACGCAGGAGCAGCGTCTTCGCCAGGTAGTTCAGCGTGAGGCCCGTGTCGACGATGTCCTCGACGAGCAGGACGTCGCGACCGCCGATCGCGATGTCGAGATCCTTGACGAGCCGTACGCGGGAGTGGCCGCCGACCGCGTCTCCTCCGAAGGCCGCGAGCTCGACGAAGTCGATCGCATGTCCCGTCGGCAGCCGGCGCGAGAGATCGGCCAGGAAGACGAAGCTCCCCTTCAGCAGCCCCACGAGCAGCAGTTCCGTCGCGTCGTAGTCGGTTGCGATCTCGGCGCCGAGCTCGGCGACGCGGCCACGGATCTCCTCCGCGCTGAGGTAGACGTCGCCGATCTTCGGATCGCGAATCAGCGGAGCTGGTACCGCTGCGCGAGCCGCTCCAGGTCTCGCTTGTAGAAGAGCTTGACCCGGACACCCGGGTAGCGCTGCCGCAGCTTGCGCAGCTTCCGGTTCTTGCGCGTCACGAGCGGCTGCCGCATGGTCGTGACCTCGAGGTAGAGGTCCTGTTCGGGCAAGTAGAAGTCGGGCGTGAACGCCTCGGTCACGCGGCCGGCCTCGTCCTCCTCGAGGGCAAACGTCCGCGGCTCGTAATCCCACGGAACGCGGTAGTAGTCGAGGATCTCCGCGCACTCCCGCTCGGCGTCGTTCGCGAAGCGTGGCACGGTGCCCCCCCGATATGCCTGGAAATCGCGCAATTCTGCGGCCGACGACAAGGGTAGCAGCGGCTCCGGATGCAGCCAGGGGCCCGAAATTGATATACGGCGCCGCACGCGTGCCCCTTCGCCTGGTCCCTCAGAACCGCGCCTTCTTCGATCTCTATTCGAGGGCCTCTGCGAACGCAGTCGAGATCTCGCGCCTGCTCGTCGAGTTGCTCGAGGGCTTTCCCGACGGCGGCGCCGACCTGATCGTCCGCATCAAGGAGCGCGAGCACGAGGGAGATCACCTGACGCACGAGGTGGTCGATCTGCTCAACCGCACGTTCGTGACGCCGTTTGACCGCGACGACATGTACAGGCTCGCGGGCGCGCTCGACGATATCTGCGACCACGTCGATGAGGCCGCCGACAACCTTGGCACGTACGGGGCCGAGCGCGTGCCGGAGAAGGCGCGGGCTCAGGCCGACGTGATCCTTCGAGCGGCCCGAAACCTCGACGAGGCGATCGGCCAGCTCGAGGGCTTTCGGGACTCCAGGGCCCAGCTGATCGAGCTCCGCAGGCTGGAGGACGAGGGGGACCGTCTCGTCCGGGACGCGATCGGTGAGCTATTCACGTCCGAGGAGGATCCGATCGCGATCATCCGCTGGAAGGACATCCACGAGCGGCTCGAGGAGGCGGTCGACGCGCTCGAGCACGCCGCGGACGTGCTCGAGGCGATCCTCGTCAAGAACCGTTAACGCTTGGACGACGTCCTCCTCGTCACGGTCGTCGCGGTCGCGCTCGGCTTCGACTTCACGAACGGGTTCCACGACACGGCGAATGCGGTCGCGACCTCGGTCTCCACCCGGGCGCTTTCGCCGCGGATGGCCGTCCTCGTGGCCGCGGTCGCCAACCTCGCCGGCGCGTTCGTCACCACAGCGGTGGCAAAGACCGTCGGGAAAGGCATCATCGACACGGGCCTCGCGACGGAGGAGACGGTGCTGGCGGCGCTGGTCGGCGCGATCGCCTGGAACCTGCTCACTTGGTGGTTCGGCCTGCCGTCGAGCTCATCGCATGCGTTGATCGGCGGGCTCGTGGGCGCAGCGCTCGCGCAGTCCGGGTCGAGCGGCGTCAAGTGGCACGGGCTGGCGCACAATGTGGCCATCCCGGCGGTGATCGCCCCCGCGATAGCGTTCGCAGGGGGGTTCCTCCTGCTGCTCGCGATCTACTGGCTGCTCGTCTGGATCACGCCGGGGGTCGCGAACAGGACGTTTCGACTCGGGCAGCTCGTTTCGGGGACGTTCATGGCGTTCACGCACGGCGCCAACGACGCGCAGAAGACGATGGGCGTGATCGCGCTTGCGCTCTTCACGAACGGCAACATCGACAGCTTCTACATTCCGACCTGGGTCAAGATCGCGGCGGGCGTCGCGATCGCCGCCGGGACCTACGTCGGCGGCTGGCGAATCATGCGGACGCTTGGTCAGCGCGTGTTCAGCATCGAGCCTCCGAGCGGCTTTGCCGCACAGGCGACGGCGGGCGCCACGATCTACGCGGCGACGAAGTACGGCTATCCGCTCTCGACGACCCACGTCATCTCCGGCGCCGTCATGGGCGCCGGAGCCACGAAGCGCCTCTCCGCCGTGCGCTGGGGCGTGGCCGGAAACATCGTGACCGCCTGGATCCTGACCATTCCGGCTGCGGGTGCCGTCGCGGCGGCGATCTACTGGCCGGTCGTCGAAATCTTCTAGCTGGTCAAACGCGACTTACACTTCGTCCATGAACGCGAAGCGCGACGCGTTCACGATCGCCCACATCTCGGACATCCACTGTGGGGAACCCGACTTCGTGCCGGGGCTGATGGAGCGCGCGATCACCGAGATCAACGAGGTCCATCCCAAGATCGTGATCTGCTCGGGCGACCTGACCACGTTCGGCTTCAAGCACGAATACGCGCTCGCGAGGCGCTACCTCGACCGGATCGAGTGCGACTCGGTCGTCGTCATCCCCGGGAACCACGACTCGCGGAACGTCGGCTATGTGCACTTCGAGGAGATGTTCGGCCCGCGGAACCACGTGCTGCGGGTCGACGGGGTCACGGTCGTGGCCGTGGACTCCACCGAGCCCGACCTCGACCACGGCCAGATCGGACGAGGCCGGTACAAGTGGATCGAGGAGCAGTTCGCGGAACCGGCGGAGCTCCGCATCTTCGTCCTCCACCATCACCTATTGCCGGTGCCCGGCACGGGGCGTGAGCGCAACATCGTCTACGACGCCGGCGACGCGATCGAGTGCCTTCAGCGCGCCGGGGTGGACCTCGTCCTCTCGGGGCACAAGCACGTTCCGTATGCGTGGCGGCTCGAGAACATCTTCATCGTCAATGCGGGCACGGTCTCGTCACACCGGCTGAGAGGCAAGACGCGGCCCTGTTACAACCTGATCGAGATCAGCGAGAGCCACGTCGACGTCTGGCGCAAGTACCCGTTCCACGGCTCCGAGCGGATCATCCAGTTCTCGACCGAGACCCTCGAGTTCGAGAAGTACACCGCCCGGATCGAGGGAGAGGTGACGATCCGGTCGTGAGAGCTCTCGCGATCATCGATGGGGAGCACTACGCGCCGGTCGTGCGCGACGCGCTGGCGGAGCTTCCCTACGAGTTCGTGGCGGCCTTCGTCTGCGGTGGAACCGAGAAGCTCAGGCCGGGCGGCGAGTACGGCGTGCCGCTGGTCGAAGAGCTCGAGGCCGCGCTCACCGCGCACGAGCCCGAGGTCGTGATCGACCTCTCGGACGAGCCGGTGCTCGGCCCGCGCGAGCGGTTCCGGATGGCGAGCCGCGTGCTCGCGCAGGGCATCCCATATGTCGGGCCGGATTTCCGCCTCGATCCGCCCGAGCTCGGACCGTGCCGGGTGCCGTCGATCTCGGTGATCGGGACCGGGAAGCGCGTCGGGAAGACGGCTGTCACCGGGTACCTGGCCCGAAAGCTTGCGGAGAGCAGGAACGTGGTCGTGGTCGCGATGGGGCGAGGCGGCCCGCCCGAGCCCGAGATCGTGGAGGTCGCGCCGACGCTCGAGCGCCTGCTGGAGATCTCACGCGCGGGAGGCCATGCGGCTTCGGACTACCTCGAGACCGCGGCGCTCGCGGGGGTCAAGACGATCGGGTGCCGCCGCGCGGGCGGAGGGCTCGCTGGGCAAACCTTCACATCGAACGTCTCGCGGGGCGCCGAGCTCGCGGAGATGCTGCGGCCCGACCTCGTCGTCTTCGACGGCAGCGGCGCCGCGATCCCGTCGGTGGCGACGGACCGGCGGATCCTCGTCGTCGGGCGCGGCCAGGATCCAACGGCGTACCTGAACGCGTATCGGGTGCTCGTGTCCGATCTCGTTCTGCTGATGGGGGGAGGGGATCCGGCGTCGGTGTGCGAGCTGAAGGACGTGCCGGTCATCGGGGTCGAGCTTCGGCTGACCCCGGTCGAACCGCTCGCCGGGAGGCGCGTGGCGGTCTTCACTGCCGGGCCCGCGCCGGTCGACCATCTGGACGTCGAGATCGTGCACGTGTCACGAAACCTCGCGGATCGGGCCGCGCTGCGCGAGGAGCTGAAAGGCGTCGACGCCGACGTCTATCTCGTCGAGATCAAGGCGGCCGCGATCGACGTGGTCGCCGAAGCGGCCGAGCGGCGCGACGTGCCCGTGGTCTTCGCGGACAACTCCGTGCTGCCGCTGCCGGGCGAGCCCGATCTCGACGCGCACCTGGAAGCTCTCGCCGAGGAGCCCGTCCGTTCACTGAGCCGCCGCTTGCGGCGGCTCCTTCAGGCCGGGCGGGTTTGGCCCGCGCGGCCGTCTGAAATGACGAGTCGACACGCTGGAAAGCGGCAGGTCGGTCTATGACCGAGCGCCGCCATCGAGAGCCGCTGCCGCTCGGCGGCGAGGACGGCGTCCCGTTCTCGAAGGGGCTCCTGGCCCGCCATCTCGTCGCGGCCGGCGTTCGCGCCGACCGCGCGTACGAGCTCGCCTCGCGCTGCGACGCCGATCTGGCTGCCACCGGGCGCACGGCGCTCACGCTCGAGCGGCTCGACGAGCTCGCGCTCGAGACCCTCGGACCCGAACAGGGTGCGAACGTGGCGCGGCAGCTGCGCCTCTATCGGCAGGTGTCGGAGCTCGAGGTGCCGCTCCTGATCCTGGTGGGCGGAGCGACCGGCACGGGCAAGTCCACCGTCGCCACCGAGCTGGCGTATCGACTCGGGATCACGCGAGTGACCTCGACGGACTTCGTCCGCCAGACGATGCGCGCCTTCTTCTCCCAGGACTTCATGCCCTCGATTCACTTCTCCAGCTTCGAGGCCGGCAACGCGGTCGAGGACGAGGACGACCCCCGGCAGGTCGTGCACGGATTTCTGGAGCAGACCCGCAACGTGCTGGTCGGCGTGCGGGCGGCGATCGAGCGCGCGCTGCAGGAAGGCTGGTCGATGGTGCTCGAGGGCGTCCACCTCGTGCCGGGAATGCTCCCGCCGGTGGAGGGCGCCCTGGTCGTGCAGTTCGTGCTCGCGATCGAGGATGCCGAGGAGCACGCGTCGCACTTCTGGATTCGCGACCACGTGTCCGAGGGCGTGAGGCCGTTCGAGCGCTATCTCGACTCGCTCGGCGACATCCGGCTGATCCAGGACTACATCGTCGAGCGGGCGCGGCGGCACGGCGTTCCCGTGATCGAGAATGCCGATGTGGAGAACGCGATCTCGAACGCGATGGGCATCGTGCTCGACAGTGCCGAGCAGGTCGAGGCGATCGGTTGACCGAGACCGCTCAGGAGCGAACCGTCCGCGGTCAGGCGGGCGCCGGCGAGTATTGCCTGTGCGAGAGCTTTGCCCGCGTCACCGAGCGCGCTGCGCTCTCCGGAGCCCGCTGGCTCGGGCGCGCCGACCAGGTCGGAGCGGAGGAGGACGCCTCCTCGTCGATGCGCGAGGCTCTCGCGACGCTGCCGATCGACGGCCGCATCGTGATCGGCGCGGGTGGACAGGCAAACGGGCTCGAGACGGGGGATCGGATCGGCGCGGGGGGCATGGAAGTCGACCTCGCGCTCGACCCGCTCGAGGGGCGTGGGGTCGTGGCGCGCGGGGGGACCGGGGCGATGTCGATGGTCGCCGTGGGCGACCCGGGGACCTTCCAGACGCTTCCCGACATGTACATGCGAAAGATGGCGGTCGGTCCGCGCGCGCGGGGCGCGATCGATCTGCAGCTCCCGGTCGGCGACAACATCCAGGCGATCGCGGATGCGTTCGGACGGAGCGTGAACGACGTGACGACCATCGTCCTCGACCGGCCCCGTCACCACGATCTGATCGAGGACATCCGGGCGGCCGGGGCTCGGATCAAGCTGATCCAGGACGGAGACGTGACGGCGTCGATCTCAGCGTCGATCCGCGGCACGAACGACCACCTGGCCGTGGGGATCGGCGGTACGCGGCAGGCGGTGCTCGCGGCCGCGGCGCTTCGCTGCCTCGGCGGCGAGCTGCAGGCGCAGCTCTGGCCGACGAGGCGAAGCGAGTTCGACGAGGCCCGCGAGGCGGGCATCGACGATCCGGAGCGGGTCTTCACGATGGACGACCTGGCGCCGGGCGAGGTGATCACGGTCGCGACGGGCGTCTCGAACGGGGACATCCTCCGCGGCGTTCGCTTCCTGGCGGACAGCGCGAGAACCCACTCGATCGTCATGTGCACGCGGTGCAACTGGGTGCGCTTCGTCGATGGAATTCACTTCTTCGCGCGGGAGCGCCGCGAGGACGTACGCTTGCTCGGCTAGCATCGAAGCCATGCCTACGAAAGACGACGTTGTCGAGGCGCTACGGCAGGTCGAGGACCCGGAGCTCGGCATGGACATCGTGGAGCTCGGCCTGCTCTACGACGTCGAAGTCGAGGATTCGAAGGTCAAGGTCGTCTACAGCCTGACCTCGATGGGCTGTCCCGCGGGGCCGATGATCCAGCAGAACGTCGAGGAAGTCGTACGCTCGATGCCCGAAGTCTCGGACGTCGAGACGGAGCTCACCTGGGACCCGCCCTGGACGCCGGACAAGATGTCCGACGACGCGAAATTCATCCTCGGCTTCGGCTAGCGGAAACCCGGTCGACCGGCCAGTTCAGACGGCCGCGCGGGCGCAGCCCGCGCGGCCTGAATCGGCGGCGCGAGCCGGCGCCTTAGTCGGCTTCGGCTAGCGACGAGCGGGGCGACCGGTCAGAAACGGACATGCCTAGGGGTCAGACCCCTTAATAATCGAGGCCGTGCTAAACGGTCCAAGTTGCAGGGGTTTGACCGAAGCCGGCAAGCCTTGGACGGCCACGCCAAAAGGCATCGGTCTTTACATTTAGGGGTCAGACCCCTGGACGTGTCTGTTTTCGTCTAGTCAGGGATCCGGAGGACGATCTTGCCCAGTTGTTCGCCGCGCTCGAGGCGCTCGTGAGCGGCGCGGGCTTCGCTCAACGGGAACACCTCGTCGAGCACCGGCCGGGCGCGGCCGCTCGCGACGAGCTCGTAGGCACCCTCGAAATCCTCCTTCGTGCCCATCGTGGAGCCGTAGACGGTCAGCTGCTTCCACCAGATGCGGTGCAATTGCGCGGGAGGATTCGGGCCGCTCGTCGCTCCGCACACGGCGACGCGTCCGCCTGCCCGCAGGACGGCGAGCGACGTCTTCCACGTCGCCTCGCCGACGTGCTCGACGACAACGTCGACGCCCACGGCCTCCGTCACCTCCTTCGCCACCGCCGCCACGTCGCCGGTCGCATGGTTGACGACGGCATCCGCACCGAGCCCAAGCGCCCGATCCAGCTTCGCGTCGCTCGACGATGTCACGAGCACGCGCGCGCCCTGCGCCTTCGCGATCGCCAGAGCCGCCGTCGCGAGGCCGCCGCCGATCCCCCAGACGAGTACCCACTCATCCGCCTCGACGCGAGCCTTCGTCACGAGCATCCGATACGCCGTCTCGAACACGAGCGGGAACGCCGCCGCTTCCTCGAATGACATCCCCGCCGGAATCGGGTACACGTTTTCCTCGGGCACTGCGATCAGCTCCGCGTTCGTGCCGTCGGAGTGCTCCCCGATCACGAAGATGCGGCCCTCGCCATGGTCGATGCCCGGGTTGATCACCACCTCCTCGCCCGTATCGACCCGCACGCCCGCGCCGTCTGCGCCCAGGATCCGGGGCTTCGGGACGGACGGAAGGCCCTTACGCACCCAGAGGTCGAGATGGTTGAGCGAGGCGGCGCGCAGGCGGACGAGCACCTCTCCGGGCGACGGCTCGGGATCCGGAGCGTCCTCGTAGCGCAGCACCTCGGGCCCGCCGTCCTCGTGGATACGCACGGCTTTCACCGGGGCACAATGTTTCCATGACGGCAGCAGAGCTCGAGCGTCACGCGGAAGAAATCGGGATCGACGTCGTCGGTGCCGCTCGTGCCGAGCCCTACGAGCGGACGGAGCGCGACATCGAGAAGCGTCGCCGGCGCGGCCTCTTCGCCGACATGCGCTTCACGATGGCGCAGCCGGAAATCTCCTGCCACCCGGAGAAGCTCCTTCGGAACGCGCGCACCGTCGTCTCGGCGGCGCTCTGCTACTACGCGGACGACGAGGAAATCCCGCCCGGGCACGGCCGGTTGCCCCGATACACGTGGAAGGACTACTACGCCGAGCTGCGCGAGAAGCTCGACAGGCTCGGCCGGCGGATCGGCGGCGACTACCGCGTCCTCGTGGACGAGAACCAGCATGTCGATCGCGAAGGAGCCGTCCGCTCCGGTGTGGGCTTCTACGGCAAGAACACGATGCTGATCACGAGGCGGTTCGGATCCTGGGTCGTCCTCGGCACGCTCGTCACCGACGCGGAGCTGGAACCCACGCCGCCGCTGGAGCTCGACTGCGGCTCGTGCACGCTCTGCATCGAGGCATGCCCCACCGGCGCTCTCGACGAGCCCGGCACGCTCGACGCCAACAAATGTCTCTCGTACTGGACGCAATCGGCGAGCCCCATACCCGACGCGTACCGCGCCGAGCTCGGCGATCAGGTCTACGGGTGCGACATCTGTCAGGACGTCTGCCCCTGGAACCGGGGGATCGAGAAGCGTCGCGCGGGCGAAGGCACGCCCTCCGACGCCGAGCCACACGTATCGCTGGTCGAGTGGCTGGAAGCCTCCGACGACGAGCTGCGGCGGCGCTACGACCGATTGTTCGTGCCGAGAAACGATCCCCGTTACCTGCGCCGGAACGCAACCATCGTGCTCGAGAACCAGGTCCGGCGCCTCGCAGAGAGGGCTGCTCGGTGACCGCCGAGGACGAGCGGCTGCGCACGGTCGGACGCTGGTTCTCGACCGTACGCGTGCTCGCCGTGCCGCTCGCGGTCGCGCGCGTCGCCCTGGCGCACTTTCCGCCCGGCTACGGAATCTGGGCGTGGGTGACGTGCGCGGTGCTCGCAGCGGGCGCCGCGATCCTCTTCGCGCTGACGTGGCGCGAGCAGTCGACCGTGTCACGCCGTCGCGTCGCCGAGGTCGCGATCGCGTTCGACACGGCGATCGTCTTTGCGCTCATCTTCCTGTTCTCCTACATCAGCGGCCAGCCGACCTGGACGCTCTTCTACCTGCCGATCGTCGAGGCCGCGCTGCGGTTTGGCCTTCGCGGAGGGATCGGAACCGCGCTCGCGACCGCGCCGCTGCTGGCCGGGGCGGAATGGTTCCGATCCGACCGTTTCGCCCCGATGAGCTACCACGTCGACAGCGTGACCCTGCGCGTCGGCCTCGGCCTGATCATCGGCGCGATCACCGGGCGCCTCGTCGATCTCCTGATGAGCGAGACGAAGGTCGCGGACGAACGCGCGAGCGAGGCAGAGAATCTTCGTGACGCCCTCGGGCGCCGCGCCGACCTGCTCGAAGCGGCAAATCGCGCCGCGCGGGCGCTCTCGTCCTCGCTCGAGCTCCACGAGGCCTTCGACGCCTTCATCCGCGAGCTGCGGGGCCTCGTTCCCTTCGACCGCGTGGCGCTGGTGCTCGCCGAGGACGGAGCCGCGCACGTGATGGCGGTCGCGGGACGCGGCGCCGGCGACGTACTTCCGGCCGGGACGCGGCGACCGATCGCCGGATCGGTGCTCGAGCACCTGCTGCAGACGAACCAGGCCGTCTACCGGCGGGAGATGACGGATCGGCGGTACGTCGAGGAGGAGGAGTTCCTCGAGCTCGGGCTGCATTCGCGCCTCGTCGCGCCGCTGCTACAGGGCGCCCGTACGATTGGCCTGCTCTCGGTCGTCCGCCGCGAGCGTGACGCCTTCTCCTCCGACGAAGTAGAGCTGCTGAGCCTGCTCGGGCGTCTTGTCGGCAGCGCCGTTCAGAACATCCGCGCCTACGAGGCGGAACGGAAGACCGTGGAGGAGCTGCGCAGGCTTTCCGCGCTGCGAGCGGATTTCGTTGCCCTCGTCTCGCACGAGCTGCGGGCGCCGATGGCGTCCGTGATCGGCTCGGCTCGAACCCTCGAGCAGCGCTGGCGCGAGCTCAAGCCGGATCAGCGCGAATCGTTCCTGGCCCTGATCGCCGACGAGACCAGCCGGCTGGCCGACCTGATCGCGGACGTCCTCGACACCTCGCGGATCGAGGCGGGGACCTTCGGCTACACGTTCACGGACGTCGACGTCGGGGCGCTCGTCCACGAGAGCGTGGCCACGGCCTCCGTGGGCCAGGACGAGGTGGCGTTACGGGCCGAGGTGCACGAGGAGCTTCCGCACGTGCGTGGCGACCGCGACCGGCTGCGGCAGGTGCTGACGAATTTGATCGACAACGCGGTCAAGTACTCGCCGGCCGGAGGAGAGGTCGAGGTGCGCGCGTATTCGGACAACTCGCGCATCCGGATCGACGTGCGCGACGAGGGCCCCGGGATCGCGAAGGCCGACCAGCGCCTCATCTTCGAGAAGTTCGGCCGGGTCAACGCGGCGGGGGCGGGAAAGCCCGGCACCGGCCTCGGCCTGTTCATCGCCCGGTCCATCGCCGAGGCGCACGGGGGCGTGCTGGAGGTCTGGTCGGCGCCGAACCGCGGTGCCGTGTTCACGCTCGCGCTGCCGGCCGGCTAGCCCTCCTACTAGGTCTTCGCGCGGACGCGCGAGAGTCCGAGCTCCTGTTGCAAGGCGCGTGCGCGCTGGGCGATGCGGCGTCGGAGCTCGGCGGGCTCGTGCACGACTGCTTCGCCCCGGAACGAGAGGATCTCCCCCACCAGCCAGTCCTCGCTCCCCACCGGCCGCTCGGTGATCGCGGATCCGTCGGAGAGCCGGCGGGCGCCCTTCTCGATCTCCCAGCGGGCAACCTCGGGCGAATACCAGATCACGACCTGGCGAGCGCCTCGAAGCTCTCCGGGGTCGAAGCCCTCGCGCGGCTCGAACCGCTCCTTGCTCAGCTTCGCGCTGCGCATCCGGTCGAGGCGGAACGAGCGCTCGCCGTCACGCGTGCGGTCCCACGTGTGGACGTACCAGTACGGAAGCCGCCGCTCGAGTGAATACGGCTCGACCCGGTGGGGTTCCGCGGCCTCCTCGCCCTCCTTCAGGTACTCGAGCTCGACGAGGCGCCGCTCCCGGATCCCGGTCGTGAGGGTCGCCACGAGATCCTCCTCGGCCTCGTCCACGTGCGGCTCGGGCGTCTGCTGAAGCTCGAACTCGCCGAACGTATCCTCGAGCTTCGCTCGGACGCGGTCGAGCGGCGTTCTCGCGTCGGCGGCGATCATCGGCCCGACGAACTCGAGCGCCAGGCGAATCGCGCGGGCCTCGAGCGGCGTCAGCCGTGGCGGCGCGCGGAAGGTGTCGCCGAAGAGCTCCTTGTCGACCCGAACCTTGCCGTTCTCGAGCTCCGCATACACGGCGTAGCAGCCCCCGCCGAAGTTGACGAGGTTGAGCAGCGAGAGATGTTCCTCGAGCTGCTCGGGCGGGATGTGGAACTTGTCGGTGAGCTCGGCGGCGTCGATCACCGCCTCGCGGCGCTCGCCGCAGCGGTCGAGCAGGTAGGCGAGCAGGGCCTGGAGGACGGCGAAGCGCTCCGGCGCGACGGGGCCGGCCGCTCGCTCGACGGATTCGGCCTCCACGCGCTTGGACTCCCGGGCGAGCTTCGGCGGCGCGCCTTCGTGCCGGTCACGAACGAGGCGAAGCCCTTGCGCGACCTCCCGCCTGAGATCTTGCGGCTCCTGCGGAACGGCCCGCCCGTCCTGGCGCAGAATCCAGGCGGCGAGCTGGGGCAGCGTCGAGTACTCCGTGACGAAGACCCCGTCTTCGAGCCGCCCGTGCTCTCCGTACGTCCGCTCCAGCCACCAAGCGGTGTCTCCGCCGACCTCGATCCGTGCGTCGCCGACGACGTCGCCGATCTGCCACGGGGGGCGGCCGCGGTGGACGTCGATGTCGAACTCGGCCGGAAGCCGGAAATCGCGCTCGCGCCGGGTTGCGAAGCGGATGTCGCCGCGGATGCGCGAGACCCGGAAGGTGCGCATGTCGTCGCGGTCGAGGTCGTGCCCGACGACGTACCAGGCGCCGTTGTCCTGGAAGAGCGCGTACGGGTTCAGCGTCCGCTCGGACTCCTCGTCGCGCCCGATCGACCAGTAGTTGAACTTGACCGTTCGCTGCTTCGAGATCGCCGCCTCGAGCTTGCCCAACCGGCCGGCGAGCTCGGCCGAGTACTCCGGGTCGAGCACCTTGACCCGGCGGTCCGTGTCGGTCGCCGCCTCGGCGAACCCGGCCCGGCCGAGCGAGAGGTTTTGCAGCGCCAGGCGCAGCGGTTCGGCGTACGCGAACTTCCCCTCCAGAAGGTGGAAAGCGGTGAGGAGCGCCGCAAGCTCGTCGTCCTTCAGATCGAGCTGGGGCAGGAAGTAGAGCTCCGTGCGCATCGTGTAGAGCTCCTCGCCCGTGTACTCGTCCCGCTGAGAGTGCAGCGGGACGCCGAGCGACATCAGCTCGGCGCGATCTGAGTAGAAGCGGCGGGCGAAGGCCTCGTCGGACATCTCCTGGTAGCCCTCGACGTTTCCCTTGATGTCCCGGGCGGTTATGGCGCGCCGCTCGGCCATCAGGAATGCGACCAGCGAGAGCTGGCGAATCAGCTTGTCGGTGTCGTGCGACAACGCCCCGCGAGCTTATCGCCCGCAGGGCAAAAGGCTAGGCGGCGACCTTGGTCCGTTCCAGGTGCTGGTGCGAGGGGCAGTAGTCGCGATCGGGCAGCGGCGTGCGCTGGCAGGGCTTGCCCTTTCGCGTCGTCGCCCGGCAGCGGGCGACGCCACCGTCGAAGGCGCCGGCCTCGATCTGGCTCTCGATGAAGCCGACGGCCGCCGAGACGCCCTCGTTCACCGCCCAGGCCACCTGCGCCTGCGCCGTGATCGGGAAGTAGCGGCGAATGTCCTGGAAAAGCGCGCGCTCGGGCTTGGCGAAGTAGAGCGGGTCGGTCGCGAGCCGCTCCATCGTCTGCTCACACGCGTTCAGGACCTGGCGCCGGTACTCGATCCGTACTTCAGGGCTCACATACGGATCAACGAGGTCCTTAATCGACCGGTAAATCGCCCTCGAGTATTGATACATGCAGGCCTTCAACTGAGCAATTCGCTCGTCCATCTCAGTATCTACCCGCTCCCATTAATCCCGCGCAAAGCTTTGTTAAGCGTCGATTAATACGTACACCGGGCTCGACTGCAGCGGCGAGTCTATACCCTCGCGCGCCTGTTACAAAGTCCGTTTCCCGGTTGCCGCTGCAGCAAACGTCAGCGGCGGATCGGACGGACGTAAGCGGAGCCGTAATCGCTCGCCTTCGCCTTCGACAGGCCGGCCTGAGCGTCGTCCTCGTTGTCGAAGATCCCTGCAAAAACGACGTAGTAGCCGGGATGAAGGCTGGAGAACTCGGATGAGTTGAGCACCCCGACCTGGGCTAAGCCGCTCTGCAGCGCGCGGCGCGCCTGCGCAAAGGCGGTCTGGCGGCCGGTGCTCGTCGGATACGAGAGCAGGACGACCGTCCAGCCCGACTTCGCCGCGGGCCAGGTGACGAGGGTCTGCCTGGCCGGCGGAGGTGGCGGCGTCGTAGCCGGGCCGGTGACCGTCGGCTCGGGAGCGGTCGGAAGCGTGTTCGTCGCGGCCGGAACGCTCGGGTTCGTCGCCTGGATCGTGCTCCGCGCCGACTCTTCGTCGTTCGTGAAGTAGATCGCCGCCGCAGCGCCGAGCGCGGCGACCACCAGGCCAAGCAATGCCGGCCAGACCCAGTCGCCCGGATACCAGACGAGACGCCTCCGCCACGCGTCCGAGAGCCGCGAGACCACGCCGCTCGGCTGTGGTAGGCGGAGGCCGCATTCGAGGCAGTACTCCTGCTCGCGGTCGTACGGCGTCCCGCAGCGAGGGCATTCGCGCGGCACCGTCTCGGCCGGCGCCTGCCGGCGCTCGGGCGCTTCAGGCGGAGCCGACGCCACTAGTTCTCCCAGCGATCCGGCCGAGGCTCGCGGGTGGCGGCGACGGGTGGACGCTCGACGATCGTCGCATCCTCGCCGCTCTCAGGCTCTGGAGCCCGCTCGGCCGCCGCTTCGGCCACGGCCTCGGCATGTTCCGGTTCGACCGTCCTCCCGCAGCTGGGGCAGAACTCGGCGTCCGCCGGTAGCGGGTGACCGCATTCGACGCAGGCGACGACCGCCTCGCCTCCGGCCGGTCGGCCACAGTTTGGGCAGAAATGCGAGCCCCAGTACATCGGCGCGCCACACTCGCACCGGCCCTGCGGGTGCCGTCCCGCCGTCGCCGCGGACAGCATCGAGTCGAGCTCGTGCAGGCGTGACTCCAGCCCCACGATCTCACGGCAATGCTCGAACAGCAGGTCCTCGCGCAGCTGGTCGCGCCGGTACATCTCGAGCATCAGGCCTCCCAGGTCCCGGATGAGGTCCTCTCGGGCTCGCAGGATCGCGCGCCGCTCGCGCCGGAGCGCGCCGGGCGACGGCGCGCGGCGCACCAAGCGGGCGCGACCCTCGGGACGGCGGCGCATGCGGAGGCGAGGCAGGCGGAAACGCGCCACTAGCTCGAAATCTTAGTTAGGGCGTCGGCTCGGCCGCCCGTCGCCCGAATCCGGCCAAGAACAAGACCAGCAGGACGATCCCGACGATGCCGAGCGGGATGCCGACCCACGGCACGAAGAAGAACATGACGACTCCGACGATGACGAGGGCGAGCGCGACGCCGATCACGCCCTGTTCGTTCCCTGCGACTGGCCTTCGAAACAGCTAGAGCTCGATCACGACCACGCGTTCCTCGGTCAGCTCTCTGACCGCGTACGCCGGCCCTTCGCGTGTGTTGCCGGAGTCCTTGACGCCGCCGTAGGGCATCTGGTCGGCTCTGAACGTCGGCGCCTCGTTGATCGTGACGCCGCCGAACTCGAGCTCGTGCGCGGCCCGCAGAGCCGACTCGATCCGGCCGGTGAAAACCCCGGCCTGGAGCCCGTACTTGGTGCCGTTGGCGCGCTCGATCGCCTCGTCGAGCGAGTCGACTGCAGTCACGGTGCAGACCGGCCCGAAGACCTCCTCGCAGCTGACCTTGTCCTTCGGATCCGGGTTCGCGATCACCGTGGGCCGGATCAGGTCGCCTTCGAGCTCCCCGCCCGTCAGGACCTCGCCGCTCGACTCGCCGATCCACTCGAGGATGCGTTCGCGGGCGTCCTCGTCGATGACGGGGCCGACGTCGGTGTCCTCGTCGGCCGGGTCGCCGACGTTCAGCGCCTCGACGCGCGGAACGAATCTCTCCACGAACGCGTCGTACGCGGCGCGCTCGACGTAGATCCGCTGGACGGAGATGCAGCTCTGGCCGGCGAACGAGAACGCGTTCGCCGCCAGCTTCTCGGCGGCGAGATCGACGTCTGCCCCCGCGTCCACGATCACCGGCGTGGCGTTGCCGAGCTCGAGGTTGATCTTCTTCCTCGGAGCCCGCTCCTTCAGGCCCCAACCGACGGTTCCCGACCCCGTGAACGTGATCGCCTTCACGCGCTCGTCGGAGACGAGCACGTCGCCGATCTCGGACGCCGGGCCGACCACGACGTTGAGCCAGCCGGGCGCCAGACCCGCTTCGCTCTCGAGCTCGGCGAGCAGGAGCCCGGAGAGCGGTGTCTGGCTCGCGGGCTTCAGCACGACTGCGCAACCGGCCGCAAGCGCGGGCGCCAGCTTGTGCGCGACGAGGTTGAGCGGGAAGTTGAAGGGGCTGATCGCCCCGACGATCCCGATCGGGCGGCGGAGCGTGAAGGCGAGCTTGCCCTCCCCGGCCTGAGAGGCGTCCATCGGGATCATCTCGCCAGCGAGCTTGCGCGCCTCGACGGCGGCGAACGTGTAGGTCGACATTGCCCGGGCCGCCTCGACGCGCGCCGCCTTCATCGGCTTGCCGGCCTCGTCCGAGATCAGCCTCGCGACCTCGTCCTGCC
>JBIOYJ010000033.1:0-3700 GCA_044870105.1 Gaiellaceae bacterium
CCTCGGCATCCAGGAGGCGCTGGAATCGGGGATTCTCGCCGGCTATCCGGTAGTCGACGTCCGCGTCGAGCTGATCGACGGCTCGTACCACGAGGTCGACTCGAGCGAGATGGCGTTCAAGGTCGCCGGCTCGATGGCCGCCAAGAACGCGATGCAGCGGGCGAAGCCGAAGCTGCTCGAGCCGGTCATGGCCGTCGAGGTCGTGACTCCGGAGGAGTACCTCGGCGACGTGATGGGCGACCTGAACTCGCGCCGCGGGCGCGTCGAGGGCCTGGAGCCGCGCGGCAACGCGCAGGTGGTCAAGGCCCGCGTGCCGCTCGCAACGATGTTTGGCTACGCAACCGACCTGCGCTCGACGACGCAGGGCCGCGCCACGTTCACCATGCAATTCGATCGATACGAGGAAGTCCCTCAGTCGATCGCAGGCGAGCTCGTCGACTCGCAAACGACGTAACGGAGGAGTAGATGGGCAAGCAAAAATTCGAGCGCACCAAGCCGCACGTCAACGTCGGCACGATCGGTCACATCGACCACGGCAAGACGACGCTGACTGCCGCGATCACCAAGGTGCTGTCGGAGCAGGGTACGAACACGCAGATGCGTTCGTTCGACTCGATCGACAACGCGCCCGAGGAGAAGCAGCGCGGCATCACGATCAACACGTCGCACGTCGAGTACGAGACCGAGAACCGCCATTACGCGCACGTCGACTGTCCCGGTCACGCCGACTACATCAAGAACATGATCACGGGCGCCGCCCAGATGGACGGCGCGATCCTCGTGGTCTCCGCGGCCGACGGTCCGATGCCCCAGACCCGCGAGCACATCCTGCTCGCGCGCCAGGTCGAGGTGCCGGCCATGGTCGTGGCGCTGAACAAGGCGGACATGGTCGACGACCCAGAACTGCTCGAGCTCGTGGAGATGGAGGTGCGCGAGCTCCTCTCGAACTACGAGTTCCCGGGGGATGAGATCCCGATCGTCAAGGTCTCCGCGCTGAAAGCGCTCGAGGGCGATCCCGAGTGGGTCCCCGGGATCCTCGAGCTCATGCAGCACGTCGACTCGTATATCCCCGAGCCGCAGCGCGACACCGACAAGCCGTTCCTGATGCCGATCGAGGACGTCTTCACGATCACCGGGCGCGGCACGGTCGTCACAGGCCGGATCGAGCAGGGCCAGATCAACTCGGGCGAGGAGGTCGAGATCGTCGGCATCCATCCGAAGACGGAGAAGACGGTCGTTACCGGTCTCGAGATGTTCAACAAGACGCTGGACTTTGCCCAGGCGGGCGACAACGCGGGCGTCCTCCTGCGCGGCACCAAGCGCGAGGAGGTCGAGCGCGGGCAGGTGCTCGCGAAGCCGCGCACGATCACGCCGCACACGGAGTTCAACGCCGAGGTCTACGTCCTGTCGAAGGACGAAGGCGGCCGCCACACCCCGTTCTTCAACGGCTACCGGCCGCAGTTCTACTTCCGCACGACGGACGTGACCGGTTCGATCAAGCTCCCGGAGGGCCAGGAGATGGTCATGCCTGGCGACAACACGAACATGGCGATCGAGCTGATCCAGCCGATCGCGATGGATCAGGGACTCCGGTTCGCAGTCCGCGAGGGCGGCCGCACGGTTGGAGCGGGCGTCGTCACCGAGATCAGCAAGTAGGAAGCGAGGGACGCGCCGGTGCCACAGCAAAAAATCCGCATCCGTCTCAAGGGGTACGACCACCAGTCGCTGGACAAGTCGGCTGCCTCGATCGTCGAGACGGCTCAGCGCACCGGCGCGACCATCACCGGTCCCGTTCCGCTGCCTACCGAGAAGAACGTCTACTGCGTGATCCGAAGCCCCTTCAAGGACAAGGACTCGCGCGAGCACTTCGAGGTGCGCACGCACAAGCGGCTGATCGACATCCATTCGCCCACCCCGAAGACCGTCGACTCGCTGATGCGGCTCGATCTTCCGGCGGGCGTCGACATCGAGATCAAGCTCTAGGTGACGGAGTGAAAGGCATCGTCGGCAAGAAGCTCGGGATGACGCAGGTCTTCGACGAGGAGACCGGCCAGGTGACCCCCGTCACGGTGATCCAGGCGGGCCCCTGTCCCGTCGTCCAGGTGAAGAGCTCCGACACGGACGGCTACGACGCCGTTCAGCTCGCCTTCGGCGAGGTCGCCGAGCACAAGCTGTCGAAGCCTGCCCTCGGACATCTGAAGAAGGGCCAGGCCGGCCCCAACCGGCACCTGGTCGAGTTCCGTGGGGCGAGCGAGCTCCAGGTCGGCGAGAACGTCACGGTCGAGGCCTTCGAGCCCGGCGAACGAGTGAAGGTGTCGGGGATCTCGATCGGCAAGGGCTTCGCCGGCACGATCAAGCGCCATCGGTTCCATCGCGGGCCGAAGACGCACGGCTCGCACAACATCCGCAAGCCGGGCTCGGTCGGCGCTTCGGCGACGCCCTCGCGCGTCTTCAAGGGCGTTCGCATGGCCGGCCGTCTGGGCGGGAAGCGGGTCACGCAGCTCGGCGCGACCGTGCACGCGGTCGAGCCCGAGCAGAACCTGCTGCTCGTCAAAGGGCCGGTGCCGGGACCGAAGAACGGGATCGTCGAAATACGCCACGAGGTCGGTCGCAGTGGCTCGTGACCTTGTGACCGGGTTTAGACGGTCGCACGGGCAAAGCCCGCACGACCTCCAGACGGCATCCGCAAGCGGATGCCGCCAGGTCCGGGAGGAGGGCCGTGGCGGCGCCTAAGGCTCCACTCCTCGACGGCGCCGGCAAGTCCTCGAAGCAGGTCACGCTCGAGGAAGCCGTCTTCGGCGCCGAGGTGAAGCCGCACCTCGTACACGAGACCGTGCGGGCCGAGCTGAACGCCGCCCGCGCGGGGACGCGCGCCGGCAAGAGCCGCGGGCTCGTGGCCGGCGGGCGC
Organism: Gaiellaceae bacterium; assembly: GCA_044870105.1. Taxonomy (GTDB): domain Bacteria; phylum Actinomycetota; class Thermoleophilia; order Gaiellales; family Gaiellaceae; genus JBKPFU01. The sequence continues at coordinate 2,909 of JBIOYJ010000033.1, forward strand.
TCGAAGCCGTGGCGGCAGAAGGGAACGGGCCGCGCACGCGCCGGAACGATCCGCGCGCCGCAGTGGACCGGGGGCGGGCTCGCGTTCCCGCCGCAGTCGCGGAGCTTCGGCGGCAAGGTCAACCGGAAGGCGCGCAAGGCCGCCCTGCGCTCGGCGCTGTCGGCGCATACCTCCGAGGGCACGCTCGGCTTCCTCGACGAGGGCGCCTTCGACGCGCCGTCGACGAAGAAGGCCGCCGACCTGCTCGCGGCGTGGAAGCAGCAGCCGCCGACGGTCGTCGTCGTAACCGAAGAGGACGGCGTCGTCGCGAAGTCGTTCCGGAATCTCGACCGCGTGCTCGTGGTCACGCCGGACGAGCTCGAGGTCGCCGCCGTCGTCTGGGCGGGATCGCTGCTCGTCACGCAGGGAGCTCTGGAGCACGTCCAGGGGAGGGCCGGCTAGAGATGTCGTTGCATCCGAACGAGGTCCTGCTCGCGCCCGTCGTCTCCGAGAAGAGCTACTCCTTGATCGAGGACCGCAAGTACTCGTTCCGCGTCCATCCGGACGCGCACAAGACGCAGGTCCGCCAGGCGGTCGAGGAGCTCTTCAATGTCCACGTCGAGGGCGTGAACATCCTCAAGGTGCAGTCGAAGCCGAAGCGCCGCGGTATGTCGCGCGGGCGCAGGCCCGGCTGGAAGAAGGCGATCGTGCAGCTGCGCGAAGGCGAGTCGATCGAGATCTTCGAGGGCGCACAAGTCTGATGCCAATCCGCAGATACAAGCCCACCTCGCCCGGCCGCCGCTTCATGTCGGT
>JBIOYJ010000034.1:0-2533 GCA_044870105.1 Gaiellaceae bacterium
ACCGACTACCGGTACCCGTTCATGGCCTCCGACGGCTCGGGGCCGACCGACAAGCCCTAGGGCAGCATCCCTCCAGGTGATGTTGCTCGCCTACTGCCGCGCGAAAGGCGAGCGATGCAAGGACGCAGGGAGCGTTCATATCGGAACGAGATATGGGCGCGACCGAGGACGCCGCAGCGCGACGCCTTGCAGCCGGCAGGAGCCGGGAGGGCATCGCCTGGAGGGGTGCTAACTGGACGAAATCTTCCACGCCGCCGGCGTCTTCTTCGACCGGCTGGCGTCGGTGCACTGGGGCTGGCTCGCAATCGCCGTCTGCTGCCACCTGCTTCGGCTCGCCTGCGTCAGCCGCGCCTGGCGCAACATCGTGCAGGCCTCGTATCCGGACGCGACCGTGCCCTGGCGTTCGTTCTTCGGCGCCGTCGCCGCGGCGGTCGGCGTCAATGCGATCGTTCCCGCCCGCGGCGGGGATCTCGTCCGCCTGTTCATCGCCAAGCACCGCGTCGAGGGCAGCACCTATCCGACGCTCGGGGCGACGCTCGTCGTGCTGACGATGTTCGACTTCGTCGTCGCGGGCTGCCTGATGATCTGGGCGCTCTTCCTCGGCGTGCTGCCGGGCACGGGCGCGCTCAAGCGGCTGCATATGTTCGACTTCGGCTGGGCACTCCACCATCCCGGCCGGGCCTTCGTGATCGTCGGGGTCGTCTTCCTGATCGCGCTGATGATCCTCCTCTGGTTCGTCGAGCAGATACAGGATTTCTGGGCGCGCGTTCGGCAGGGCTTCGCCGTCCTGCACGACAGGAAGGCCTACGCGCGAAACGTCGCCCTCTGGCAGGCCTGCGACTGGACGCTGCGGATCGTCGCCATCTTCTGGTTCCTGAAGGCATTCGGCCTGCCGGCGACCGTGCACAACGCCCTGCTCGTCCAGGTCTCGCAGAGCCTGGCGACGACGCTGCCGCTCAGCCCCTCCGGGATCGGAACCGAGCAGGCGTTTCTCCTCTACCTCTTCCGCGGCAAGGCGGCGCGGGCGGTGCTGCTCAGCTTCAGCGTCGGGATGCGGATCAGCCTGATCATCGTGAACGCGATCGTCGGCTTCACCGCCATCCTCGTCATGCTCGGCACCCTGCGCTGGCGGCAGCGCGTCGAGGCGGCGGCTCCGTAGCGGCTTTTACTCGGCGAGGAAGGCGAGCACAGCGCGTCGGACAGCGGGGTGATCCGCTCGGGCTCGAGGCTGTAGAGGACGTAGTACCCGTCCCGACGGCTGCGCAGGAGCCCCGCGCGCGCGAGCAAACGGAGGTGCTTGGACAAGCCCGCCTCGCTGATCCCGACGAGCGGTGCGAGCTCCTGGGTCGAGCGCGGCCGGTCGGCGATCAGCTTCAGCGCGCGGAGCCTGGTGTCGTCGGCCAGCGCCCTCAGCACGTGCACGACGTCCTCGGACGGCAGCTTCGAGTGCGCCTCCGCGACGAGGAACGGCGCCGGATAGACGATGCCCGGAGGCCACGGCGCGTCGCAGTTCACGCGGACGTGCGGCCAGACGGACGCGCTCGGGACGAGCGGAGCCGCCCCCTCCGCCGCCCCCGGTGCGCGCGCTGCGAGCGTCCGTCTCGTCCTCCGGCGCCGTCCGCCTCAGCGCGGCCTCGGTCCGCGCAGGTCGGTACCGGATCGTCGTCACCGACCGCTCGCGCGGAGCCAACCTCCACCTCGCCGGGCGCGGCGTGAACAAGCGCACCGGCCTGCGCTTCACGGGGGCGACGGTATGGTGCGTCCGGCTGGCGCGCGGGGCCTACCGCTACGGAAGCGACCGCACGGGTCTCCGGAAGCGCCTCCGCGTTCGCTGATCATAAGCTGCGGCCATGGCTTCGGCGGTCGAGGCGCTGCTGGCGGCCCGCGAACGGACGTTGGACGCGAGAAGCGCCCACATCAAGCTGCTCACCGAGCTCGAGTGGAAGGCGCCGCGGCGACCTCGGAGGCGGCGCGGCGGGCTGATCGCGCCATTGCGATGGCTCGTCAAGGCCGCGGCGAGGCGCGCATGAAGGCCCTCTCTCCGAAGTTCGACTTCCGCCAGCTGGACGCGGAGGGCGTCATCGACTTTTCGGAGCGCCGATACATGCTCGAGACCGCGGGCTTCGGGCGTCTCTACGCCGACGGGCGCCAGTGGTCGGGCGCTTCGGGCCGCGAGATCGCTGCGCTGCCGGCCGAGCGCAACAACGAACCGACGCCGCTGTGGCTCGTCGACCTCCTGTCAGGAGTCATGGAGGCGCACGAAGAAGGGACGGAGAGCGTCGGCGGCACGCCGTACCGTAGATTCGCCGCGAAGACCGACCTCAGTCGAGTGTCGCGGGAGACGCCAGGCAGCGTCGCGGTCCCGAAGGTCGCCAAGTTCGACGAGCTGCTCGCGTTCCCGCTCGAGGTCTGGATCGACGAGTCGCACGTTGGCCGCATCCGGGCGAAGCTAGGCGTCAGAACGGAAACGCTGGAGCTGTGGGACTTCGGTACGCCGGTCGACGAGCTCGACTGGGCGCGGCTGCCCGGCGGT
>JBIOYJ010000035.1:0-2267 GCA_044870105.1 Gaiellaceae bacterium
TGAGAGTCCCAATCCCGAGTGCGACGAGCCCTGCCCCGAGCACATCGAGCTTCGAGCGTGGTACCTCCGGGCGGGTAGTCCCTCTTTGCGCGACCCAGGCGAGGCAAATCGCCACAATCGCTAGCGGGACGTTCAGGAAGAAGATCCACCGCCATGAGGCCCACTCAACCAGGGCTCCCCCGAGCGGCGGACCGCCCAGTCCCACCGCTCCCGTTCCCGTCGCCCAGATTCCGATCGCCCGTCCGCTTTCATCGCCGAACGTCGAGCGGAGGAGCGAGAGGCTTCCAGTCGTCAGAAGAGCGCCCGCCGCGCCCTGGAGGATCCGGGCCAGAATGAGAACAGCCGCGCTCGGCGCGATCCCACCCAGGGACGAGGCAAGGGCAAACCCGGCGGTACCGGCGATGAACATTCTCCGTCTCCCCAGCCGATCGTCGAGCGCGCCGGCGACGAGGTACAGGGAGGCAAGGGCAAGCGAGTAGGAAAGCATGATCCACTGCTGCGCGCCGAAACCGATCCTGAAGTCGTTCCTGATTGCGGGCAGGGCAACACTGATCGCCGCCACGGAGGCCATCGACGAGCCGAGGACCGTGGCGATAAGCGTGAGGCGGCGACAGGCCGCCTCCGTGAGTGGCGCGCCCCCGGGCAAGAGGCGGGCGAAGGATCTCACGGCGACGTCTCGGCCATCCGCGGCAGCGCTTCGGTAAGCGACCCGAGCACGGAATTGGGCCAGCCGTCTCGTCAGACCTCGACTCGGAGCGCGTTCTCCTCCAGTCGCACCGGGTAGCTCCGTACGGGTTCGCGGGCGGGGCCGCGCAACACGTCGCCGGTCGTCACGTTGAACTGGCTTCCGTGGCAGGGGCATGTCACGGTCGTTCCTTCGAGCTCTCCATCGGCGAGCGAGCACCCCTCATGGGTGCAGGCATCGCCGAACGCGTAGAAGGCGGCGCCGGTCCTCGCGATGGCGATCCGGTTGCCGGCCACGTCGAAGGCCGCCAGCTCTCGCGTTCCCAGATCGTCGAGTGCAGTCACCGTGAACTCGTCCATACCACTTCCGTTCCTCTCCGAGGCCGGCGTGATTCGTGGCACGTCTCGGCCGGTGCCGACTTCAGGCGGCTTCCGCGATGCCTCTGCCGTGGATCGTACTGTGGCTGTTCCGCGAGGATTGAGAAGGACCACCGGAACCTCCGGACGGCTGAAATGGTCGATGGCGGGGGCGCGGCCGTGCCAGCAGCGAATCGCGCCTGGGGAATCATCTGGCCCCCGCGCGAGGCCGGTCGCGCGAACAGCGGCTCGCGTGAACGGCGGCCCTTTGAACTCTCCGGTGCGTTGCTTGACACGTGCATGTTGGTGAGTCCCAGCGGTCAGCGACGTCACTGAGCAGACATGGGTTGGGGGTTCGGCCAATCTGGTGCACACGACGACCCGCGACGGACCGTGAAGCGAACTAGGCTGGCTCCCGTTGGCTCCTCAAGGAGACGAGATGGCCGAACCGGTGAGTGAAACGCGACTGTCGGCCGACGAGTTGCGGCTTCTCGACGCTTACTGGCGTGCCGCCAACTACCTCTCGGTCGGGCAGATCTACCTACTCGACAACCCGCTGCTCAAGGAGCCGCTCGAGGAGCAGCATGTCAAGCCGCGCCTGCTCGGCCACTTCGGGACCGTGCCGGGGCTGAACTTGATCTACGTCCATTTGAATCGCGCGATCCGCGAGCGCGATCTGAACGCGATCTACGTCACCGGCCCAGGTCACGGCGGCCCGGCGGTCGTCGCCCAGAGCTACCTCGAGGGCAGCTATAGCGAGCTCTACCCACACGTCGGCCAAGACGAGGGCGGCCTGCGCGAGCTCTTCCGCCAGTTCTCCTTTCCCGGCGGAATCCCCTCGCACGCCGCTCCCGAGACGCCAGGTTCCATCCACGAGGGCGGCGAGCTCGGCTATGCCTTGACTCATGCGTTTGGCGCGGCATTCGACAACCCGGACCTTCTCGTCGCCTGCGTCGTCGGCGACGGTGAGGCCGAAAGCGGACCACTCGCCGCCAGCTGGCACTCGAACAAGTTCTTGAACCCGCGTAACGACGGCGCGGTGCTGCCAATCCTGCACCTAAACGGATACAAGATCGCTAGCCCGACGGTGCTGGCGCGCATCCCGGAGGACGAACTGGTCGCTCTGCTCGAGGGTTACGGCTATCGGGCGCTGCTCGTCAGCGGGGACGAGCCCGAGGCGGTGCATCAGGCGTTCGCAGCGGCGCTCGACGAGGCGCTTGACGAGA
>JBIOYJ010000036.1:0-2241 GCA_044870105.1 Gaiellaceae bacterium
GCGAGGCTTGCCCCGATCGGGTTGGCCGAGTGCAGTTCGACCGTGTCGAGGCGCGAATGCCCACGGAAGGCGCGTACCTCATCGCCGCGAACGACATCGATGCCGTGCCGGCGGTAGAGCTGAACTAAGTGCTCGGAGACTTCGGGGGAGCCGAGCTGGGCGAACAGGTCGACGTTGCGGCTGACGAGCGTGACGTCGATTTCCAGCTCGGTGAGGGAGGCGGCGACCTCGATGCCGATGAAGCCGCCGCCGACGACAACCGCGTCGCGTGCCGCGGACGCCGCTTCGCGGATCGCCGTCGCGTCATCGAGGCTGCGCAGGGTGAAGACGCCTTCCAGATCGGCACCCGCGACCTGAAGTTGCCGTGCTTGGACACCGGTGGCGATCAGCAGCTTCCGGTAGCGCACTCGCCGATCGTCATCCGTCGCGACGACGCGCTCGCGCGGCTCGACCGCGACGACGGTGGTCGAGAGCAGGAGTTCGACGTCGTTGTCGTCGTAGAACGACTGCGGCTCGACGAGGGTGTCCTCACGCGCGGCCTCTCCACGCAGGTAGCGCTTCGACAGCGGCGGTCGATGGTAGGGGATGGTCGAGTCGGCCGAGATGAGCGCGATCTTGCCCTCGCCGCCGGCTTCGCGGTAGGCCTTGATCGTGCTGGCGGAGGCGAGGCCGCCCCCGATAATCGCTAGCTCGAACTCGCTCATGCGCGCTACCCCCTGTCGCGCACTGCTGGTCGTCACGCCGCACTCGCTAGCTGGTGGCGTTTGTCGGCGATGCCCTGGAGGAGCTCGTTGAAGGAGGCGACGAACTTGTCGATACCTTCGCGCTCGAGCGTGGCGACTACGTCGTCGTAGTCGACTCCGGCGGCGTACAGCTGGTTAAACAGATACCGCGCCTCTTCGAGCTCGCTCTCGAGCCGCACCTCCACATGGCCGTGATCTTGGAAGGCATCGATTGTCTCGGCAGGCATCGTGGAGATCGTCTCCGGGCCGATCAGCTCCTCGACATAGAGGGTGTCGGGCAAGCTCGGATCCTTCGTCGAGGTCGAGGCCCACAGGCAGCGCTGCGTGGTCGCTCCACGTGCGGCCAACGCTTCCCAGTGCTCGCCAGCGAAGAGCTCCTGGTACTGCTGGTAGGCGAGCTTGGCGTTGGCGATCCCGAGGCGGCCTTTGAGGTCGTCACGGCCGGCCGCGGCGAGGCGGCGGTCAGTCTCGGTGTCTACACGCGAGACGAAGAAGCTGGCGACCGAGTGAACGCGGCTCGGGTCGCCCCCGGCGGCGACGAGTCGTTCGAGCCCGCGCAGGTAGGCCTTTGCGACCTGCACATGCCGGCTCAGCGAGAAGATCAACGTCACGTTGATCGAGTAGCCGCGCGCTGTCATCTCCTCGATCGCCGGGACGCCGGCGTCGGTGGCGGGGATCTTGACCAGCAGGTTCGGCCGCGCGATCGCCTCGTGGAAGCGCGTTGCTTGCGCGATCGTCGCCTCGGTGTCGGCGGCGAGGGTAGGTTCGACCTCGATCGAGACGTAGCCGTCATGGGCTTCGGTCTGCTCCCAGACGGGCCGGAGGAGATCACAGGCACCTGCGACGTCGCGCAAAGCGAGGCTGAGGAAGACGCTCTCGGCGTCGTCCTCGGTGCTGGCGGCGATCTGTTCGTCGTAGGCGTGCCCGTGCGCGAGCCGAGCGCCTTCTGGAAGATGCTCGGGTTGGAGGTGACGCCGACGACGGCGTCCTCATCGACGGCCCGCGCGAGCGCGCCGGATTCGATCAGATCGCGCGAGAGGTAGTCGATCCAGACGCTCTGGCCGAGCGCCGACAGCTGATGCAGGCGCGAGCTCATCGCGACCTCCCACCGACCAGCTCGCGCTCGAGCGCGTCCATAGGTGCGTGCTCGGCGACCAGGCCCTTGAGCAGGGTCTCGAGCTCGTCAGTGGCGCCGACCGTCAGCGCGCCGACGAGGTGGCCGCTCTCGCCGTAGCTGGCGAGGAGCGTTCCGGAGGTCAGCGATCCTTCCGTCGTTAGCGCGTCGAAGCGGCTGACGTCGCCGAAGACCTTGACCGTGGTGCCGAAGACCTCGCTGAAGAAGGAGGAAACGGTGTCGTAACCACTTCCCCGGCCGGCGAGGACCTTGCCGGCCTCGGTCCCCTGGTAGTTCGCGTTCGACCAGTGCTCGATCCGCCGCTGGCGGCCGTAGAGCGGGTCGAAGAAGTTGGCGACGTCGCCGGCGGCGAAGACGCCCGGA
>JBIOYJ010000037.1:0-17589 GCA_044870105.1 Gaiellaceae bacterium
CGGTCACGACCTTCGTCGTCGACTCGCGCGAACACGGGAGCACGGTCTCGTCTGCTCTCACGCCGGCCGCAGGCGTGGCCGGAGAGAAAAGCGGCGAGATCGAGGCTCGCGACGCCTGGTTCTACCGACAGCGCGCCTTCCCGAACGAGCTGACGCCCAGCGGTGCGCTCGCACGAGCGACGGCCCAGGCCCGCGAGCTGAAGGCGCAGGCGATTGCGAACGCGGGGGATGGGGACGCCGCGCTCCCGAACCTCGCCTGGACGGGGATCGGCCCGAAGCCGATCGGTGCCAACGCGGACCTTTCAGACGACCTCTATATGGGCAGGTATCCGGTCGTCGGACGCGTCACGGCTCTCGCTCCGGTCGGAAACGGAAGCACTGCGTATCTCGGCGCTGCGAACGGTGGCGTCTGGAAGACGACCGACGCGGGCCTCAATTGGAACCCGGTGTTCGATACCGCGATCGGCGCCGGCGAGACCGGTCTCGCGATCGGGGCGATCGCCGTCAATCCCTCCAACACGAGCATCGTCTACGCGGGCACAGGCGAGGCGAACCTCTCGGGGGACTCCTATTTCGGGAGCGGGATCTTCAAGTCGACGGACGCCGGGTCGACTTGGGCGAAGGTCGGCGGCGCGACGATCCCGAGCCGCTGCCACGTCAGCGACCTGCGCGTCCAAGGGTCGACGATTCTTGCCGCGCTCGAGCGTTACGGGCGTTATGACGCCGGTTGCCAGGGCGGCATCTACAGGTCGGTCGACGGGGGCGCGACCTGGACCCAAACCTACACAGCCTCGGTCGGTGCACTCGATATCGCCCCGGCGGGCACGGATACCTGGTACGCCACGGTGTATTTCGACGGCGTCGTCAAGTCGACTAACGACGGCGTCACATGGACGCCGCTGACGATCCCTTCGATCGCAAACGGCAGCTTCGGCCGCTCTGCAATTGCCGTCGCGCCGTCGAATCACGACTGGGTCTATCTCTTCGTCTCGAGCGCGAGCGGTGGGAGCTTCGGCAACGTACGCGGCCTCTTCGCCTCCTCCAACGCCGGCGTCACCTGGACGGCGATGACAATTCCGGCCGGCTCGAGCGGGGGTCTCTGCAACTTCACACCGGGCGGGGGCGGCGAGGGACAGTGCTGGTACGACGAGGAGGTCGTCGTCGATCCGAACAGCATGACCACCGTCTACATGGCGGGCACGACGATCTGGAAGTCCGTGAACGCCGGGGTGACTTGGACGAGGCCCGGTTTCAACAACTTCCCAAGCGGCGCCATCCACGTCGACTTCCACGCGCTGGCGTACGACTCGGCGACGCCCTCGCCGCGCCTCTGGGTCGGAAACGACGGTGGCGCCTACCGCACCGCCGACGGAGGCACGACCTGGGCGAACCTGAACGGGACGCTGGCGATTGGGCAGTTCGAGCCCGGCATCTCCGGGGAGGCCGATGCCGACGGCCCGATCTTCGGCGGGACCCAGGACGACGGATCGCTGGCCTGGAGAGGAAACAACTCCTGGACGCAGATCAACGGTGGCGACGGGGGCGCCACGGCATGGAGCCCCGACCACCCGAGCACGATCTACACCAGCTACGTCTACGACAACCTGTTCAAGAGCGTCGACGACGGCGTGAATTTCGTCAACGCGGCGCAGGACATCTGGAACAAGGAGGACGCCAACGAGCCCGTGAACTTCTACGCGCCGTTGATCATGAGCCTTCGCGGCGGCGACTCCGCGACGCTCTACTTCGGCACCGACCGTGTCTGGCGCACGAACAACGGCTCCGTCTCGTGGGATCCCATCAGCCCGCACTTCGGCTCCGAGATCTCCACGATCGGCCCGACTCTCAACGCCAACATGATGTATGCCGGGACGAACGACGGCCAACTCCAGGTGACGACCAACGGCGGCGGGAGCTGGAGCGAGACGTCCGGCAACGGCCTTCCGGCTCGCACGCCCACGGACGTCGAGGCCAAGCCAGGGTCTCCCGGGACCGCCTACGTGACCATGAGCGGCTTCGGCTCGGGGCACGTGTTCAAGACGACGGACTTTGGCGGTACCTGGACGGACGTCTCGGGCAACCTGCCCGACACACCCGGAAACGCGATCGCCGTCGATTGGCGTACGACGCCGGAGACCCTCTACGCCGGGACCGACGTCGGCGTCTTCTGGTCGATCGACGGCGGTGCGACTTGGAACAACACCTCCACAGGAATGCCACCGACGATCGTCATGGACCTCAGGCTCGACTCGGCGCACGACAAGCTGATCGCCGCGACCCACGGCCGCGGCATGTTTGCCGCTCCCCTGCCGACGCTTCCGCCGCGGCTCTCTCTCACCGACCTAACCTTCGCCGAGGGCGATTCGGGCACGACCAACGCGACCTTTACCGTCATGCTCGACCGCACCGCGTCGGGGACCGTGTCAGCCGACTGGGCCGTCACTCCGGGAACGGCTACCTCGGACGATCTCGAGGATCCGCTGAACGGCACGGTGACGCTGAGCGCGGGGACCAGCACGACGTTCACGGTCCACGTGAAGGGCGACCCGGACCAGGAGAGCAACGAGACATTCTCCGTTGATCTTTCGAACGCGACCGGCGACGCCGTGATCGGGGACAGCCATGCGGTGGGGACGATTCTCAACGACGATCTCCCGCCGGCCGTCGTCGGCGCCTCTGCCGGCTCTATTGGTCAGACGGAGGCGGACATCAGCGCCCTCGTCAACCCAAGGGGCAAGGTAACGGCCGTCAGGGTCGAGTACGGCCTCTCGGACTACTCCTCTCAGACCACAGTGGCGTACGTCCCGCCTGGCTCGACGAACGTGACCGTCTCGCGCGCGCTCACGGGCCTGAGCTCGGGCGCCACCTACCTCTACAGGGTGGTCGCGACAAACGCGACCGGCTCGGTGACCGGCGCCGCGGGGTCTTTCGCGACGCTCTCACCTCCGCCGCCGCCGCCTCCACCTCCGCCGCCTCCTCCGGCTCCGCCGCCTCCGCCGGCACGTACGCCTCCCAGGTGTGTGGTTCCGAGAGTGATCGGCAAGCCTCTACTCGCGGCGAAGCGCGCAATCGCGAAGGCTCATTGTCGCGTCGGCGCGATCACCCGCCGCTACTCGAACCGAGTCCGGGCCGGCCGTGTCATCGCGCAGACGCCACCGGCGGCTTCACGACGGCCGAACGGCAGCCGCGTCAGGCTGATTGTCAGCCGCGGTCGCCGACCGTAGAGGGATAGAAAGTCCTCGAACCCGCTGCTACCGTCAGAGACGGGAGTATGAGGGGGTTCGTTTGGGTCGTCGCCGTGCTCGCGGTTGCCCTTGCAACCGTTCCTGCGGTTGCGCGCGCCAGCGTGCGGTTCGTTCCCGGTGAGGTCGTCGTCCAGTACAAGGGACCGCACGGTGGCCCGACGGATGTGGTCGACCTGCGCCGAGGCGAGTCCGTCGCCCACGCAGTCGCCCGGCTGAAGCAACGCGCGGATGTCGCTTTTGCAGAGCCGAACTACCTCTATCACCTCGACGCCTCGCCGAACGACCCGATGTTCTCGCAGCTCTGGGGCCTGAACCAGGCGAACGACGCCGACATCGACGCGCCCGAGGCCTGGAACGCGACGACCGGAAGCCGCGGTGTGATCGTGGCCGTCGTCGACTCGGGCATCGCGTACAACCACCCGGATCTCGGGGCCAACATGTGGTCGGGGCTGGGCTGGGACTTCCTCGCCGGCGACGCGCAACCCCTCGACTACAACGGGCACGGAACCCACGTAGCCGGCACGATCGGCGCCGCCGGGAACAACGGGACCGGCATCGTCGGCGTCAACTGGAACGTCCAGCTGATGGCGCTTCGCGTCGCGACGGGCGCCGGCACTCTGCGCAGCTCGGACATCGCGGACGCGTTCCGCTACGCCTGCGTGCACGGCGCCCGCGTCGTCAACGGCAGCTTCGGCGGGACGGCGCCGTCCGAGCTCCAGCGCCAGGCGATCGCCGGCTGCCCCAACACGCTGTTCGTCTTCGCCGCCGGCAACGACGCCGAGGACAACGACACGATCGGCCGCTATCCGTGCGACTACGACCTGCCGAACCTCATCTGCGTCGCGGCGACAGATCAGAACGACCGCCTCGCCGGCTTCTCCAACTTCGGGGCGGCGACGGTTCATCTCGCCGCGCCCGGCGTCGACATCGTGAGCGACTTCCCGGCGTACCAGAACGTCTTCAGCGACAACTTCGAAGGTCCGCTCACGGGCGTCTGGGACGAGTCCGGCTCTCCGCCGTGGCAGCGCACGACCGAGGCGCACGTGTCGGGGAACTACAGCATCACCGACTCGCCGGGGGGCCGGTACGCGCCGAACACCGAGACGTCGATCACGACCGCCATTCCGCAGAACCTGGCCGGCCGGGTCGGCTGCCGCGTGGACTACCCGCTCCTGCTCGACACGCCGGCCGTTCCCACGACGGGCCTCGCCGTGTACGGCTCCGCGAGCGGCGCTCCCGGCTCGTGGACTTTCATCGCCGCGTGGAGCGGCTCGACGAACGGAGGGTTCGTGCCGTTCTCGAGCGCGCTGGCGAACGAGCTCGAGGGCTACAGCTTCGACGGCGGTCCGTTCTATCTGCGCTTCACCTTCATCAGCGACTCGGACTCGACAGTCGGCGACGGCGTCCACCTCGACGACGTCGTCATCAGGTGCCTGGACCTTGGGGCCGGCGCAGCGGGCTACGCGACGCTCAGGGGCACGTCGATGGCGACGCCGCACGTCTCGGGCGTCGCCGCGCTTCTGCTGGCCCAGAATCCGGCGCGGACGCCCACCCAGCTGAAGAACCTCCTCCTCGCGAGCGTCGACGTCAAACCGACCCTGCTGGGACGAACGGTGAGCGGCGGACGGCTCAACGCCTGCAAGGCGCTCGGCGTCGCTAGGTGCGACATCGGTGCGAGCCGGACGCCGCCCGCGTGTGTCGTGCCGCGCGTCGTCGGCCGCACGTTCACACGCGCGAAGCAGTCGATTAGCCGCTCCCGCTGCCGCACCGGGCGGGTCCTGCGCGTCTACTCGCGGCGGGTCCGGAAAGGCCGCGTGGTGCGCCAGGCGCCGCGTGCCGGCACGCGTCTTCCCAACGGAGGCCGCGTCAACCTCACCGTCAGCCGCGGCCGCCGGTAGCTCACACGCCGCTCCCGAAGGGGCCGCTGTGATAGAAAACCGCCGCGCCGGGGACGCCTCGGCGCTGACTTTGTGAGCGGGCCCCGATGATCGATTTCTTCAAAGACCATCCCGTCCTGTTTGCGCTCGTTTGCGCCGCCGTGGCCGTCGGGTACGGGGTCGTCCTCACGCTCTGGCTGCTCCGCCAGCCGGCCGGATCCGAGCGGATGCGGGAGATTGCGCGTGCGGTGCAGGAGGGCGCGGCCGCGTACCTTCGCCGCCAGTACACGACGATCGCGGTCGTCGCGATCGTGCCGTTCCTGCTGCTCGGCTTCTACGACGAGCTCGGCTGGGGGACGGCGATTGGCTTCCTGATCGGCGCGGTCCTCTCCTCGGCGGCGGGCTTCATCGGGATGAACGTGGCGGTGCGCTCGAACGTGCGGACGGCAGAGGCGGCCAAGCGGGGGCTACGGCCGGCGCTGAGCGTCGCGTTCCGTGCGGGCTCTGTCACCGGCCTGTTCGTCGTCGGGCTCGGCTTGCTCGGCGTCGCGGGCTACTTCTGGGTACTGACCGACTGGTTCGACAAATCGGCGGAGGCTGCAATCGACGATCTCGTCGGTCTCGCCTTCGGTGGCTCGCTGATCTCCGTCTTTGCCCGTCTGGGCGGCGGGATCTACACCAAGGCGGCCGACGTCGGGGCCGACCTGGTCGGGAAGATCGAGGCCGGGATCCCCGAGGACGACCCCCGCAACCCCGCCGTGATCGCGGACAACGTCGGCGACAACGTCGGCGACTGCGCGGGCATGGCGGCGGATCTTTTCGAGACCTACGCGGTCACGGCAGTCGCCGTGATGCTGATCGCCGCCATGCGCTTCCCGGCGACCGATCTGACGCTGTATCCGCTCGCGCTCGGCGGCGTCTCGATCCTGGCGTCTGTGATCGGGACATTCTTCGCGCGGGTCGGCCGCCGCGGCTCGATCATGGGCGCGCTCTACACGGCGGTTGCCGTCGCGACGTCGCTTTCCGCACTCGGCTTCATCCCGATCACGATGGCCTTCGACGGCGGCAAATTCAGCTTCTCCGATCTCTACATCTCCGCGCTGGTCGGCCTCGCGGTCACGTTCCTGCTGGTCTCGATCACGGAGTACTACACCGGCACGCGCTGGCGGCCGGTGAAGTCGATCTCGCGCGCCTCCCAGACGGGCCATGCGACGAACATCATCGAGGGCCTGGCCGTCGGGATGCAGGCGACGGCGCTGCCCGTGATCGTGATCGCGGCGGGAATCCTGATCGCCCACCACTTCGCCGGCCTGTACGGGATCGGGGTCGCCGTAATGGCACAGCTGTCCATGACCGGCCTGATCGTCGCCCTCGACGCCTACGGCCCGGTGACGGACAACGCGGGTGGCATCGCGGAGATGGCAGAGCTGGACGAGTCCGTGCGCGCCATCACCGATCCACTCGACGCGGTTGGCAACACGACGAAGGCGGTCACGAAGGGCTACGCGATCGGCTCGGCCGCGCTGGCCGCGCTCGTGCTGTTCGACAGCTACACGAGCGGCCTGTCCGACGAAGGACTCGCCGCGCGCTTCGACTTGAGCGACGCGTGGGTGATCGCCGGGCTCTTCATCGGCGGGCTGATGCCGTTCCTGTTCGCCTCGCTCGCCATGGAGGCCGTCGGCCGCGTCGGCGGTCAGGTGGTGACCGAGGTGCGGCGGCAGTTCCGCGAGATCCCCGGGATCATGGAAGGCACCGGCCGTCCCGAGTATGGGCGCGCGATCGACATCGTCACCGGCTCGGCGATCAAGAGCATGATGATCCCGGCGCTGATCCCGGTCGGTTTCCCGATCGTCGTCGGGATCATCAACGAGCGGATGCTCGGGGGCCTGTTGATCGGGACGATCGTCACGGGCCTGTTCCTCGCGATCGCCATGACGTCGGGCGGCGGCGCCTGGGACAACGCCAAGAAGCTGATCGAGGACGGCGCCTACGGCGGCAAGGGCTCGGAAGCTCACGCGGCCGCCGTCACCGGCGACACTGTCGGCGATCCCTACAAGGACACCGCAGGCCCGGCCATCAACCCGATGATCAAGATCGCGAACATCGTCGCGATCCTGATCATTCCGCTGATCGTCTCCATTCACGGCTAGCGTCCTCGAGGGCGAGCGCGACCGCCTCGTCGAGCGACAGCTTGCGCCCTTGCTCGCGTCCGCGCTCGAAATCAGGGCCGGACTCGCCGAGCAGGTTCTCGTAGCGGACGCGATCTCTTCGCAGCATGGTCTCGCCGAGCTCCCGGTCGAGCTGCTCCGCTGACTCCCACAATGACCCCGCGAGCGCGGGCTCTCCACGGCGTGCCGCCGCGATCGAAAGCAGAGTCAAGCCCCAGATGGTCGTGATTCCATCGCCGATCTCGCGCGCAAGCGCGAGACCCTCGCGGCCGAAGCCACCGGCGCGTGGAAGATCCCCCTCCTCCAGTGCGATTTCAGCCAGATTGAGCAGGCTGTATTCGAGCTGAAAGGAATCGCCGAGCCCACTCGCAAGAGTGGCGGACTCCTCGAGGAGCGCTCTTGCCTCTTGGCGGTCGCCGCGCTCGCTGGCAAACACGCCGAGCATGTTTAAGGCCATCGCCACTTCGCCAATGTCACCGAGCTCGCGGTGGGTGGCCAGGCTCTCTTGCACCACCGCCTCGGCCTCGTCGGGGCGCCCGGCGGCCTCAAGCGGCGGTCCCATCCGCGTAAGCATCACGGCGGCGCCGGCGCGGTCGCCGATCTCGCGGAAGAGGAGGAGGCCCTCCTCGAACAGGTGGAGCGCTCGCTCGATGTCGCCGATGAACCAGGCGGCCCCGCCCGCGGCCTCCAGTGCGGCGGCACGAAGCTCCGGCGGATCCGTCGCCGCCGCCAACCCCTTCTCGAGCCACCTCAATCCCTCGGCCGGCCCGCGGACCCACCAGAACCGGCCGAGCGCGGTTGCGATCTCGAGCCCGAGCTCCTCGCCGCCCCCGCCGAGCGCCCAGCCGAGCGCGGCCCGAACGTTGTCCAGCTCGTGCTCGAGCCGCCGGATCCAATCTTCCTGCTCGGGCCCTGCGCGAAGGTGCGGCTCGGCCGACTCCGCCAGGGTGCGCACGTAGGCGGCATGGGCGATCCGCACCTCGTCGCGCTCGGCCGACGTCTCCAGACGCTCGGCTGCGTACTCTCGGATCGTCTCTAGCATCCAGAACCGTTCCTCGGTGTGGCGGACGAGACTCTTGTCGACGAGCGACTGGAGGGTGTCCAGGTCTGCCCCGGCGACCTCCTCGGCCGCGTTCAGGGAGCACCCGCCGGCGAAGACGGCCAGGCGGGCGAAGAGGCGCTGTTCCTCTGCGGAGAGCAGTTCGTGCGACCATTCCATGGTCGTTCGCAGCGTCTGCTGGCGCGCCTCGGCATCTCTTCCCCCCTTGAGCAGGTCGAGCCGCTGGGCAAGACGCTCCACGATCTGAGCGGGCGAGAGGACGCTCGTCCGCGCCGCCGCCAGCTCGACCGCCAGCGGCAGGCTATCGAGGCGGCGGCAAAGCTCGGCTATCGTCTCGTCGGGTTCGAGCCGCGAGCGGGCGCAGAAGAGCTCGATCGCCTCAGGCTCAGAGAGCGGCGGCACCGCGTGCTCGACCTCACCCTGGATCCGCAGCAGCTCTCTGCTCGTCACGAGCAGGCGCAGGTTGGGGCAGGTCGCGAGCAGGGAGGAGAGGTCCGGTGCGGCCTCGACCACCTGCTCGATGTTGTCGAGCAGCAGGAGCAGCTCGCGCTCTCCGACGTAGTCGGCGAGTCCGTCCTTCGCCCCCAGCGTCTGGGCGACGGTCTCCAGGACGAGAGCAGGGTCGCGCAACGCCGCGAGCCCCACCCAGAAGACGCCGTTTCCGAACTCCGGCACGAGCTCGATTGCCGCCTCGATCGCCAGCCGCGTCTTGCCCGACCCGCCGGGGCCGGTGAGCGTGACGAGGCGAGCGCCGTGTCGGACCAACGCAAGCACCTCCTCAACCTCGCGCTCCCTGCCCACGAACGAGCTCGCCGGCCGGGGCAGGTTCGTGTTCGAGATCGTTTTCAGCGGCGGAAAGCGCTCCGCGCCGAGCTGAAAGATCCAGACCGGCTCGTCGAAGTCCTTCAGCCGGTGCTCGCCGAGGTCGGTCGCGCCGAGCTGGGCCAGCTCACGCGTCTCCTTCGAGAGCAGCACCTGCCCTCCGTGTCCGGCCGCCGCGATCCGCGCGCCCTTGTGAACGTCTGCGCCGATATAACCCTCCCTCGTCACATGCGGCGTCCCGGTGTGGATGCCCATCCGCACCCGCATCGGGCCTTGGGCGAGCGCCTCCTGCGCCTCTTGAGCCGCGTTCAGCGCCCCGGGCGCGGTCGGGAAGGCGATGAAGAAGGCGTCGCCCTGCGTATCGATCTCGACACCGTCGTGCGCACGCATCGTCTCGCGCAGGATGCGCCGGTGCTCTAGCAGAGTCTCGGCGTACGCCTCCGGCCCCAGCTCGTGAAGCAGCTTCGTCGATCCCTCCACGTCGCTGAAGAGGAAGGTGACGGTGCCGGACGGAAGATCGTTTCGCACCGGCTTCATGATGCGCTAGACGAGGATCTTCGTCACACCGGACGCGCGCACTCCCGTCAGCCGGCCGCCCCGGCGACTAGACGGACGGCCGGTTAGCCAAGCCGGTACGGGACGCTCCAAAGGATCACGCGCGGTTCGAAGAGCAGCAACGGCTTGATGTAGAGCGCGCGCTGGTTGTGCAGCAGTCTCGGCGGGCCGCTGAAGATGAGCTCGGGCATGATCACGACGGCGACCGAATCGGGGTCGCTCGTGATGCGACGCAGGTAGCGAAGCGCCGTTAGACGTCGAAATCGCTGCACTGAACTCAGTCTCAGGATAAGCCGCGCGGACTACTAGAGTCCCGCAGATGCCGCGGCGGCGCAGGCGCGAGCACCGGCTGGAACGCGTCCTTGGCGCACCCGCGCTTTTCGCCACCGTCTACGGCAACGTCGGCTCGTCGATCTACTACGCGCTCGGCGTCACCGCGCTCTTCGCGCTCGGGCTGACGCCGCTCGTGTTCGTGATCGCCGGCGTGATCTTCGCTGCGACCACGCTTACCTACGCCGAGGGCACCGTCCGCTACCCGGAGGCGGGCGGGTCGTCCAGCTTCGCTCGCCATGCCTTCAACGAGACCGTCTCGTTCGGGGCGGCGTGGGCCCAGATGCTCAATTACGTGATCACGATCTCGATCTCGGCGTTCTTCGTGCCGCACTACCTCTCGATCTTCTGGGGTCCGCTGAGAGAGAACCCCTGGGACATCGCCGGCGGCGCGATCGTGATCGTCGTCCTCGTCGCGCTCAACGTCGTGGGCATCCGCGAGGCGGCGAATCTCAACGTCTTCCTCGCGGTGGTCGACTTCGCGACGCAGCTCCTGCTCGTGCTGATCGGGTTCGCGCTCGTCCTCAGCCCGCACACGCTCGTCTCGAACGTCCATTTCGGAGTCGCGCCGAGCTGGGGCGACTTCTTCCTCGCGATCCCGGTCGGGATGATCGCCTACACCGGGATCGAGACCGTCTCGAACCTCGCCGAGGAGGCGCGTGACCCTGCCCGCAACGTCCCACGCGCCTACCTCATGACCGCGATCGCGGTCTTCGCCATCTACCTCACCTTGCCGTCGATCGCGCTCTCGGCGCTGCCGGTCAAGGAGACCGACGAGGGCTTCAAGACGCTGCTCGGCCTCGGCCCCGACCAGGGCGGCTTCGCCAACGACCCCGTGCTCGGCGTCGTCGAGCACCTTGGGATCCACGGCGCCTTCCTGGACGGGATGAAGATCTATGTCGGCGTCCTCGCGGCGACGATCCTCTTCATCGCCACGAACGCGGGGGTGATCGGCGCGTCTCGGATCACGTACGCGATGGCGGCATACCGGCAGCTGCCGGAGGTCTTTCGCCGCATCCATCCTCGGTTCAAGACCCCCTGGATCTCGCTGGTCGTGTTCGCCGGGATCGTCTCGATCGCGACGCTGCTGCCCGGCCAGGTCGACTTCCTCGGGACGATGTACTCGTTCGGCGCGATGCTGTCCTTCACGATCGCGCACATCTCGCTGGTCGCGTTGCGCTACAAGCGGCCCTCGGAGGAGCTCGTCTTCCGCGGACGGCCGAATCTCCGTCTCCGCGGCGTCGACTGGCCGCTGTTCGCGCTCCTGGGCGCGCTGGGGACGGGCCTCGCGTGGGTCGTCGTCGTGATCGAGACCCCGGACACGCGCTATGCCGGGCTGGCGTGGCTCGCGTTGGGATTTCTCGCCTACTGGCTCTACCGCCGTCGCCTCGGGGTGAGCATGACCGAGACCGTGCGTGCGCCCGCGATCGTGCTCGGCCCCGCGCTGACCGTCGAGTACCGGACGATCGTTGTTCCCGTCGTCCGCTCGGCCGAGACTGAAGAAGCGCTGGTCGCGGCCGCGCGGCTCGCAGCCGAGCGGCGCGCGACGATCGTGATCGTCCACGTGGTCGAGGTTCCGCTCGAGCTGCCGCTCGACGCCGAGCTGCCGCCCGAGCTCGAGCGCGAGGCCAACGACCTGCTCGACGACTCACAGGCGCTCGTGGAGAGCTACGGCGTCCGAGCCGTGGGCCGGCTCGTTCGCGCCAGGCGGGCGGGGCCGGCGATCGTCGAGGAGGCGCGGTTGCGAAACGCGGAGCTGATCATCCTCGGGGCGCCTCGCCGGCGGACCGGACTGTTCGGGAGGACCGTCGACTACGTGTTGAAGGCGAGCCCCTCGCGGGTTCTCATCGCCGCGGGACGCAAGGCCGCTTGAGTCGCCGGGTCAGCGGGCTGGTCTCGCTCGTGATTCTCGGGCTCGGCGTTGCGATCGTCGTCCGCACGATCGTCGAGGGGATCGGCGGCGGCGCGGGCCTGATCGTCGGGGGCATCCTCGTCTTCGGCGGCGCCACCCGGTTGTACCTTTCCCTCAAGTAATGGCCAAAAAGCTGCCAGGCCTGACCCGCGTCCTCGACGAGCGTTCGATCGCCTCCGTCGCGTTCGGCGAGATCGCGTCGTCGATCTACTTCGCGCTCGGCGTGATCGCCTTCTACGCGCTTGGCCTGACGCCGTGGGTTCTCCTCCTCGTCGGCCTGCTGTTCCTGCTCGTCGCGCTTTCGTACGCCGAGGGAACCGCCGCGATCCCCGAGACCGGCGGCGCGGCGACGCTCGTCCGGCGCGCCTTCAACGACCCGCTCGGCTTCCTCACGGGCTGGGCGCTCTTTCTCGACTACCTGATCGTGATCGGGCTCGCGGCGCTCTTCGTGCCCCACTACTTCGGGCACGCGGTGCAGTGGCTCGGGATCACGCACGGCCCCTGGGACGTCGTCGTCGCCGTGTCCGTGATCGCGTTCGTGGCGCTCATCCGCCTCGTTCGCCGGCCTGCCCTGTACCGGCTCGCCGTCGTGCTAGCGGTGGTTTCCGTCGCGGCGTCGGCGCTGCTCGTTGTGCTCGGCCTGGTCTTCTTCTCGTTCGACGGGCTGTCGAAAGGGGTCAGCCCCGGGAGCGCACCCACGTGGCACGATCTGGCGTTCTCCCTTCCGCTCGCGATGCTTGCGTTTACCGGCCTGGAGACCGTCGCCAACCTGGCGGCGGAGACGCGCGAGCCCGGCCGGACGCTTCCGCGCAGCCTGTTCGGCGGGATCGGCGCCGCCGTCGCCGTCTCCGTCGCGATGGCGATCGTCGGGATCATGGCCTTCCCGGCCGAAGCCGGAAAGACCGCGCTCGGCGAGGATTGGCTCCGCGCTCCGCTCGTCGGGCTCGCCGCCGCGCTCCGCGGGGACCTGCCCGGCGGGCTCGTCGACGCGATCCGCGCCTTCGTCGGACTGTCCGGCGCGCTCGTCTTGCTCGCCGCGATCGCGACCTCGATGTCCGGCGCCGGCCGGCTCGCGTACACGCTCGGCAAGCACGAGATGCTGCCCCACGCCTTCGGCAAGCTGAACCGAAGGACGCTGATCGCGCCGGTCACGATCTTCAGCGTCGCGGCGATCGCCTCTGCCCTGCTCGTCGGCTCCGTCCTCGCCGGCCGCCCCGTGCGCTCGCTCGCGGGTCTGTACAGCTTCGGCGTCCTGCTCACCTTCACCGCCGCGCAGGTGGCGGTTGTCCGGCTGCGGATGACCGAGCCCGCGCTCGAACGTCCCTTCCGGGCACCCGGCACAGTCCGGTTCCGCGGCCACGCGTTGCCCGTGGTCGCCTTGGCCGGAGCGCCTCTGACCTTCGCGATCTGGATCATCACGCTGGCAACGCACGGCGCCGCCCGCATCGTCGGACCGCTGTGGCTGCTCGCCGGCGCGTTGATCTTCATTCTCGTTCGCCGCGCTCGCGGCGAGGAGCTGATGCGGGCCGAGCCGGCGATCCCCGATCTGGTTCCGGAGGAAGAGGGCGCCTACGTGCGCATCGTCGTCCCGATGAAGATCGGCGTGATCGGCGAGGAGGTTCTCGGCACCGCGATCAAGCTCGCGGAGGAGCGTGGGGGAGAGGTGCGGGTCATCCACGTCGTTCGAGTGCCGCTCGACCGTCCTCTCGACGCGGCCTCACCCGACGAGGAGGAACGTGCCGCGGCTTCCCTGGCGGAGGCACGGCTGCTCGCGTCCGAGCACGGCGTGACCGTGGAGACGGACGTCGTCCGGGCGCGCGCGATCGGCGAGGCGATCGTGGAGAAGGCGCGCGAGACGAACGCCGACCTGATCGTGATGGGCTCCGCGCCCAAGTGGCGCCGCCAGTCCCGCTTCTTCAGCCCGACGGTCGACTACGTCCTGCGCAAGGCGCCCTGCGAGGTGATGGTGATCGCCTATCCGCAGGGCGTTTTGGAGGAGGAACTGGCCCTGTCGTGAGGGCCAACCACTGCGCTACAGTCAGAGCGTGAAGGCGCTCGTCATCGGTTGCGGCCGCGTCGGATCGAACATCGCCAAACAGCTCGACGCCGAGGGTTGGGACGTCACCGCCGTGGACGAGAAGGAGGAGGCGCTCACCAGGCTCGGCGAGGACTGGCGCGGCGGCTTCATCGTCGGCCACGGCATGGACGTGGCCGTGCTCCGCTCCGCCGGAATCGAGGACGCGGACGCGGTCGTGGTCGCCACCGACGGCGACAACACGAACATCGTGATCGCGCAGGTGGCGGAGAAGCGCTTCGACAACCAGTGCGTGGTCGTCCGGATCCTCGACCCCGCCCGCGCGAAGTTCTACCGCGACCGAGGGCTGCGGACCATCTGCCCGACGTCGACCGCGATCGACGCGTTGCTCGAGGCCGTTCGCGCCTGCGAGGTGCGACCGCGCGAGCCGGTCGGAAGCTGACATGTACGTCCTGATCGCCGGCGGAGGCAAGATCGGTGCCAACCTCGGGCGGACCCTGATCCAGGTCGGCCACGAGGTAACGATCGTGGAGCAGGAACGGGGACGCTTCGAGCGGCTCGAGCAAGAGTTCGAGCACCAGGTTCAGCACGGGGACGCGACCGAGATCCACGTGCTCGAGCGCGCCGGGGTCGCCCGGCCGCCCGACGTCGTGGCGGCCGTGACCGGCGACGACGAGGACAACCTCGTCATCTGCCAGCTGGCCAGGGAGAAGTACGGCGCCCAGAAGGTCGTTGCCCGCGTGAACGATCCCCGCAACCAGGTGCATTTCGACCTGCTCGGGATCTCGCCGACCGTCTCCGCGGTGCCCGCGATCATGGCCCTGATCGAGCACGAGGTCCCCGAGCACGACCTCGTCCACCTGCTCGAGCTGCGCAAGGAGAACCTCGAGATCGTGGAGGTGCAGATCGGCAAGGGCGATCCCGCTGCGGGCAAGACGGTCGAGAAGCTGCGGCTGCCGGAGGGCTCGCGCCTGATCTCGATCATGCGGAACGGACGCTCGGAGATCGCGGTCGGCGCGACGGAGCTCCAGCCCGGCGACCAGGTGCTTGCGATCCTTCAGCCCGGCAAGGAAGACGAGCTGCGCAAGGTCCTCCTCAAGGGCTGAAACCGAGCCGCCGAACGGGGTGTAAGAAGGGGTCATGAAGGTCGTTCTTGCTGCAGCCGCGCTTGCCGCCACCGTCGTCGCCTCCTGTGCGAGCGGGGGACCAGAGCGCTCGGTTCTGCACTTGACCGTCTTCGCGCGCGGCCTCGCGGAGCCCGTCTATCTCGCCGCTCCGCGCACCGAGCCGGGGCGCGTGTATGTGGTCGAGAAGTGCGGCACGATTCGAGTGTTCGTGAACGGTCGCCGGCTCGCGCAGCCGTTCCTTGATATCCGAAGGCTCGTCGGCTGCGGAGGGAGCGAGCAGGGCCTCTTCGCAATCGCTTTCCACCCGAGCTACGCGCGCAACCATCGTTTCTTCGTCCACTACACGGACCGGCGCGGGGATACGCGGGTGGCCGCGTATCGCTCGAACGGCTCGGTCGCGATCCCGAGCACCCGCCGGCAGCTCCTGTTCGTCGACCAGCCCTACGAGAACCACAACGGCGGTGAGCTGACCTTCGGCCCCGACGGGCTCCTCTACTTGGGCCTCGGCGACGGCGGCTCGGGCGGCGATCCGGAGAACCGAGCCCAGAACCTCCGCTCCAAGCTCGGCAAGCTCCTGCGCCTGAACGTCAACCGCTCGGGCGCCCGCTGGCAGATCGCCGCGTACGGGCTCCGTAACCCGTGGCGCTTTGCCTTCGATCGCGCGAACGGGAACCTCTACATCGCCGACGTCGGTCAGAACGAATTCGAGGAGATCGACTTCCGCAGCAGAGCTCGGCTCGCGCGCGTCGCGAACTACGGCTGGTCGGTGTACGAAGGTCGCGCCCGCTACGACACGAGCCGGCGTCTCCGCGGCAACGGCCAGCTGGTGATGCCGGTCGCCGTCTACAGCCATCGGTTCGGCTGCTCGGTCACGGGCGGGTACGTCTACCGCGGCCGAGCCGTCGCGTCGGCCCGCGGCCGCTACTTCTACGGCGACTACTGCTCCGGGATCATCTGGAGCCTGCGCACGTCGGGCGGCCGTGCGAGCGTCCGGCGCGAGTCGATTCACGTGGACGGGCTTTCGTCGTTCGGCGAGGACGCGGCGGGTGAGCTCTACGCCCTCTCGCTGGGCGGCAGGGTCTACAGGCTCGCCCGGTAGTCCTCCTTCAGCCGGCGCGGCGTCGACCGGAGGCACCGCTTGCGGTGCCTCCGTCAGGACGCGGGCTCACACGGCGACGCCGGCAAAGCCGGCATCGCCTCCAATCGGCATCGCGAGCGACGCCTCAGCCGCGCGTCCGTCTGCAATGACCGTCGAACGCTCCTAGCCTGCGCGGCGGCGACGAACCTGCGGCGCCTGCTGGCCGAGCGCCGCGTACGCGAGCGTCTGCAGGGATTCGTTCAGGTTGCGCAGCTCGTGCGAGATCCGCGCGAAGCCTTCGGCGTGGTCGAGCCGGCGGTTGAGCGTGCGGACCTCCGTAATCAGGAGGTCGAGACGCTCGAGCAGCGCGTCGAGCTGCCGGTCGTCGAGGTTCTTGCGCTCGGCCATCCGCTTCGATTCTACGCGGGCCGGGACGGTCTCCATTTCCGAGCGGCCTGCAGGATCAGGATCCCGAGCAGCAGTCCGCCGGCGTCGATGGCCACGTCGAGCGGCGCGCCGTGCCGGCCGCGCACGAAGTGCTGGTGGATCTCGTCCGTAATCGCGTAGCCGACGCCGAGCCCGAACGCCGGCAGCTCGCGTCCTAGCCCGCGCACGAGCAGCGCCCCGAAGATCGCGTACTCGGTGACGTGCGCGCACTTGCGCAGGACGGTGTCCCAGACGCCGAGGTCGGTGGCGAGCCCCGGAATCGAGGAGAACGTGAAGATGACGGCCGCCCACACGACGACCGGCAGCCAGACCGCAAGCAGCCGCGAATTGAGCACCGCGGGCCATGCTAGTCTCGGCCTCGCAATAGGCGAGCGGTAAGGGAACCCGGTGTAAGTCCGGGACGGTCCCGCCGCTGTGAGGGGAGACGCCTCTTCCACCACACGCCACTGGCCCGCGCGGCCGGGAAGGCGGTGGGAGAGGGGAGCCCCGAGTCAGAAGACCTGCCGCTCTCCGCCACTCGAACCCCTCGCGGAAGGAGGATTCGTGCCCCGGTTCCTGTTCACCCTCGTCGCCGCCTGTGCGCTGCTCGCTGCGGTGGTCGTCGGCGGCGCAAGCGGCTCGATCGCCGCCACCCAGGCGACGCCGGCGTTCCCCGTCTCGGTCACGGTCGCGAACGGCAAGGTCACGATCAGCCGCGCCCCGCGGCGCATCGTGTCCCTGTCCGCCACGGCCACGGAGTCGCTGTTCGCGATCGGCGCCGGCTCGCAGGTCGTCGCGGCCGACGACCAGTCCGACTACCCCAAGAACGCGCCGAAGACGACGCTCTCGGGCTTCACGCCGAACGTCGAGGCGATCGTGGCCTACCGGCCCGACCTCGTGATCGCCGCGTACGACCCGAAGGGCCTCGTCGAAGCGCTCGGGCGACTCGGCATC
>JBIOYJ010000038.1:0-9542 GCA_044870105.1 Gaiellaceae bacterium
TCCCGTCCGGCCGGCGCGTCCGCCTCCAGGTCTGGCTCGACGACGGCGAGCCCGTGCAGAGCATCGTTCCCGTCTGGCCCACGGCCGACTGGCACGAGCGGGAGGCCTGGGACATGATGGGCATCCCGGTCGAGGGCCACCCGAACCTCCGTCGCATCCTGATGGAGGACGACTGGGAGGGGCACCCGCTCCGCAAGGACTACCCGATCGGCGGCGAGCCGGTCCGTTTCTCGAGCGAGGAGTAGATGGCCGTCGCGCCCGACCGCCCGCGGATCTACGAGGGCAGCCGCATCCCCTCGCCGACCCCGACGGTCCTCCAGGTGCCCGAGGACTTGCGCGATTCCGAGGACGTCCTCCAGGTGAACTTCGGCCCCAACCACCCGTCGACGCACGGCGTCCTGCGGCTGATCGTCGACCTGCACGGCGAGCACGTGGTCGGGCTCGCGGCGGTGATCGGCTACCTGCACACCGGGTTCGAGAAGAACATGGAGCAGAAGACGTGGTGGAAGGCGATCACGTACCCGGAGCGGATCGACTACCTCTCCTTCCAGAACAACGAGCTCGTCTTCGTCTTGGCGATCGAGAAGCTGCTCTCACTCGAAGTCCCGGAGAAGGCGAAGTGGATGCGGACGCTCCTGTGCGAGCTCAACCGCATCCACTCACACCTCGTCTGGCTCGCGACCGCTGCGCTCGAGCTGGGTGCGATCTCGATGTTCTGGTACTGCTTCCGCGAGCGCGAGTCGATCCTCGACCTGTTCGAGCTCGTCGGCGGAGCGCGCATGCACACCCGCTACTTCCAGGCTGGCGGGCTCGCAGAGGACATCCCGCGCGGCTTCTATCCCGAGTGCCGCAAGCTCGTCGACTGGATGCCGAAGGCGATCGACGACTACGAGGCGCTCGTCGATCGCAACCAGATCTGGCTCGAGCGCACGCGCGGCATCGGGCTGCTCTCGGCGGAGGACGCGATCGCTCTCGGGCAGTCGGGGCCTGTGCTGCGGGCCTCGGGCGTGGATTGGGATTTGCGGCGGCGGCAGCCCTACCTGGCCTACGACCAGGTCGACTTCCGGGTTCCGGTCTACCGAAACGGCGACGTCTACGACCGCTACCGCGTGCATATGGACGAGATGCGCGAGTCGACCAAGATCGTCCGCCAGTGCATGGGGCGTCTCGAGCGAATGCCGGAAGGCGCGCCGTGGATCGCCGACGACCGCAAGGTCGTGCTCCCGCCTCGCGAGGAGCTGCACACGTCGATGGAGTCGCTGATCCACCACTTCAAGATCGTCACCGAGGGCTACCGCGTTCCGGAAGGCGAGGTCTATGTCGCGGTCGAGTCGCCTCGCGGTGAGCTGGGCTGCTACGTCGTCTCCGACGGCGGCCCGCGGCCGTGGCGCGTGAAGTTCCGTGCGCCCTCGTTCGTCGCGCTCGAGGCGACTGCCACCTGCATGCAGGACGCCCTCGTCGCCGACCTGATCGCGATCGTGGGCTCCCTCGACACCGTGATGGGGGAAGTGGACCGTTGAGCTTCGCCGAGGACCTCGGCGAGATTGCCGCGGAGTACCCGGACCCCAAATCGGCGATCCTGCCCGCGCTTCGCTTGGCCCAGGACCGCCACGGCGGTTGGCTCCCCGATGAGGCGTTCCACGAGGTCGGCGAGGCACTCGACCTGACGCCCGCGTACTGCCGGGCGGTGGCGTCCTTCTACGACATGTTCCACTTGGCCCCAACCGGACGGCACCTCGTCGAGGTCTGTACGAACATCTCCTGCGCGCTCGTCGGGGCCCAGCAGGTCCTGGAGGCGTTCGAGTCGGAGCTCGGCGTACGGGCCGGAGAAACGACGGAGGACGGCGAGTTCACCCTCCGCACGATCGAGTGCGCGGGGGGTTGCGGCTGGGCAACGGTGGTCTCGATCGACCATCAGTACCGCGAGCCCGTTAAGGCGGAGGACGTCCCGGCGATCGTCGAGGAGCTGCGCCGTGCCCGTTCGTAAGCTCGTCCTCGAGGGCACGGACAAGGGCGACCTGACCGGGCTGGAGGCCTACCGCAAGGTGGGCGGATACAAGATGCTGCGCAGGGCGCGCCAGATGACGCCCCAGGCGGTGATCGAGGAGATCACGGGCGCGAACCTCCGAGGGCGCGGCGGGGCCGGCTTCCCGATGGGGCGCAAGGCGAGCTTCCTCGCGCCAGGGCTCCGCTACCTCGTCGTCAACGCGGACGAGTCGGAGCCGGGCACGTTCAAGGACCGCGAGATCATATTCGCGGTCCCGCACCGTCTGATCGAGGGCTGCCTGATCACGGCGCATGCGATCGAGTCGCAGAACGTCTTCATCTACATCCGCGGCGAGTACCTGCGCGAGTTCGAGATCCTGCGCGCCACGCTCGACCAGGCGCGGGACGCGAAGCTCTTCCGCGGCGTCACCTTCGTCCTGCACCGGGGCGCGGGTGCATACATCTGCGGCGAGGAGTCAGGCCTGCTCGAGTCGCTCGAGGGCAAGCGTGGTCAGCCGCGCTCCCGTCCTCCGTACCCGGCCGTCTCGGGCTTGTATGCGGCGCCGACGCTGATCAACAACGTGGAGACGATCGCCACGGTGCCGAAGATCATGGAGCTTGGCGCCGAGGAGTACGCAAAGATCGGGGTCGAGAACTCCGCCGGGACGCGCGTCTTCTCGCTGTCCGGAAATGTCGTCAACGGCGGCAACTACGAGCTGTCGCTCGGGACGTCGTTGCGGGAGCTGATCTACGACATCGGGGGAGGCATTCCCGACGGACGCGAGCTCAAGGCCGTGATCCCCGGCGGCTCGTCGGTGCCGGTGCTGAGCGCCGACCAGGTCGACACACCGCTCGACTTCGACGCGATGACGAAGGAGGGCACGATGCTCGGCTCCGGCGCGGTGATCGTGATCGACGACCGGGCCTGCATGGTGCAGCTCGGCCTTCGGGTCGCGCAGTTCTACATGCACGAGTCGTGCGGCAAGTGCACTCCCTGCCGGGAGGGGACGCGCTGGATGGTGCAGCTCCTGCACAAGATCGAGGACGGGCACGCCGAGCGGTCCGAGCTCGACCTGCTGCTGAGCGTCTGCGACCGCATCCTCGGCAAGTGCCTCTGTCCGCTCGGCGACGCAGCCGCGATGCCGGTCGCGAGCTACGTGGACAAGTTCCGCGACGAGTTTCGACGCCACATCGACGAAGGCGGCTGTCCCTTCGGCGGCGAGTCTTCGCTCGAAGGTCTGCTGGCCCCGGTCGAGCAGCACGCCCACGGCCGCGAGGAGGTTCCTGCATGAGCACACCGGAGCTCGTAACGGTCACGATCGACGGCCGCACGGCGCAGGTGCCGAAGGGACTCGGCCTGGTCGAATCCGCCGCCGCCGCGGGGATCGAGATCCCCGTCTTCTGCTACGAACCGCGCCTCGGCCCCGCGATCGGGGCGTGCCGGATGTGCCTCGTCGAGGTCGAGGGGATGCCGCCGAAGCCGCAGGCCGCCTGCACGCTCGCGGCCCAGGACGGGATGGTCGTGAAGACGGCGCAGACCTCCGAGATGGCGCGCGAGGCGCAGGAAGCCACGCTCGAGTTCATCCTCGTCAACCACCCGCTCGACTGCCCGGTCTGCGACAAGGGCGGCGAGTGTCCGCTCCAGGACCTCACGTTCCGCTGGGGGCCCCCGGTCACCCGAATGACCTTCGACAGGCGGACCTTCGAGAAGCCGATCCCGATCTCGCCGACGATCTCGATCGACCGGGAACGCTGCATCCTCTGCTACCGCTGCACCCGCTTCTCGGAGGGAGTCGCCGAGGACGGGCAACTCGTGGCGATGAACCGCGGCGCGCAATCGGTGATCGCCACCTTCGACGACGAGCCGTACCGGGCGCCGTTCTCGGGCAACGTGATCGAGCTCTGCCCCGTCGGCGCGCTGCTCGGCACGCAGTACCGCTTCGAGGGCCGGCCGTGGGAGGTGCAGAACGTGCCGACCGTCTGCGGGATGTGCCCCGTCGGCTGCAACATCGACGCGACGACGCGGGAGGGCAAGGTCAAGCGGATCCTCTCGCGCAACCATCCAGAGGTCGACGGCGGCTGGCTCTGCGACAAGGGCCGCTTCGCGTTCACGCACCTGTACGCAAAGGACCGCATCCGCGATCCGCTTCGCCGCGTTCGCCGGCGCGGCTTCGAGGAGCTCACGTGGGACGACGCGGTCGACGAGGCCGAGCGGCTGCTGCGGGAAGCCGAGGGCAGGATCGTCACAGCGCTCTCGGGCTCGGAGACCGTGGAGCAGGCGTATGCGCTCGCCAAGCTGCTGCGCCAGGGGCTCGGCGCGCACTCGGCTCTATTGCCCGAGGAGACGAGCGACGCGTGCGAGGGCTTCAGCCTGCCCCTGTCGGCGATCGCGGACGCGGAGGTGGTCGTCGTCCTCGGCGACGTGCCCGTGGACGAGGCGGCGCCGATCGTCGGGCTGTGGCTTCGAGCCGCGAAGCGAAACGGCGCGGAGATCCTCCACGAGGTCGACGAGGAGCGCGTCCGCGGCTCCGATCGCGCGATTCTGATCTGGTCGGGCGCCGGAGCGGGAGGGGCGCACGTCGCCGCGCTGGCGCACCAGCTCGGCCTCGCCGGCAAGGAGAGATGCGGCGCCTTCTACCTCCCGGGCACCCCGAACGGACGCGGCATCGCCGAGGCTTGGGCGGCGGCGGCGGACGTGGACGAGAAGAACCCGGAGCCGATCGGGCTGCTGATCGTCTCCGGCGACGAGGCCGCGGGCAACCCGAGCGTGCGCGCGATGGCCGAGGACGCCGAGTCCGTGCTCGTCACGTGCATGTTCCAGGGGCTTACGGTCGGGTGGGCCGACATCGTCCTGCCCGGCACGAGCTATCTCGAGCGCGACGGCACCTACATGAACGTGGAGGGACGGCTGCAGCGGCTGCGCCGCACCGCGATTCCGCCCGCCCCTGATGAGCTCGCCTGGATCTCGAAGCTCGCCGAGCGTTTCGACGTCGACGTTCCGCCCTACGCCTCGGCGGTGTTCAAGGAGCTCTCGGACAAGATCTACGGCGGCCTGCCGTTCGGCGAGGTCGGGGAGCGTGCGGCGCTGCGCGCCCGCATCCAGCCGGAAGAGACCGCGCCGCGCGAGCCGCCTGCCCGCGCCAAGAGACGCGGCCTCAAGCTCGTTCGCTACAAGGCGCTCTTCTCGGGTCCGGCCGTCGAGCGGGTATCAGAGCTGCAGTTCCAGCGGCCGCAGCCCGAGGTCGAGCTCTCCCCCGCCGACGCGCGGAAGCGCAAGATCTCGACCGGCGACCTTGTCGCCATCTCCCACAACGGAACGTCCGTGGAGCTGCGCGCTCGAGTCGCAAAGGATTTGCGCCCGGGCGTCGTTCGTATTGCGGACGAACACGCAGGAGAACTCGCGATGGCCGTCGAGGTCAAAGCATCCGGAAACCGGCAGGTTTCCGGATGAGAGAGCCCTGGTGGATCGACGTGATCAAGGCCTTCGTGATCATCAACCTGCTCATGGGCGTGTTCGCCTACACGACCTGGCTCGAGCGGAAGGTGATCGGACGGCTTCAGCTCCGCTACGGCCCGAACCGCGCCGGGCCCTTCGGATTGCTCCAGCCGATCGCCGACCTGGTCAAGCTGATCCGCAAGGAGAGTTTCTTCCCGATGACGTCGGTCGACGCGATCTACATCGCCGCGCCGGCGCTCTCGGCCTTTACCGCCCTGGCCGCCTTCAGCGTGATCCCCTTCGGCGACGGCTGGCACATCTGGCGCTACGACGTCAGCGGCGAGGTCGCTAGCGTCCCGATCTCGCTGATCCTGATCTTCGCGCTCAGCTCGCTCGGGATCTACGGCTTCATCGTCGGGGGCTGGGCGTCCGACTCCAAGTACGCGCTGCTCGGCTCGATGCGGACGTGCGCCCAGATGGTCTCCTACGAGGTCGCGCTGACCTTCGCCGTGCTCGGGGTCGTGATCATGGGCCAGTCGCTCGCGCTGACCGACATCGTCGCGAAGCAACAGGACACGATCTGGTTCGTCGTCCCGCAGGCGGTCGGCCTAGTGGTCTTCTTCGTCGCCGGGATCGCCGAGACGAACCGTGCGCCATTCGACCTACCGGAGGCCGAGACCGAGCTCGTCGCGGGCTATCACACCGAGTACGGCGGCATGCGCTGGGGCCTTTTTCAGATGGGCGAGTACATCAACATGATCATCCTGTCGGCCCTCGCCGTGACCCTCTTCTTCGGCGGCTGGCATCTCGGCTGGATGGATCACGAGCTCGGCCCGGTCTGGTTCGTGCTCAAGCTGCTCGTCGCCGTCTTCCTGTTCATCTGGATCCGCGCGACACTGCCGCGCCTTCGTTACGACCAGCTGATGCGCTTCGGCTGGAAGATCCTGCTGCCGGTCGCGACGATCAACGCGCTCGTCACCGCCGCGCTGGTGATTGCCCTATGACCAGGCTCACGCTCCTGGGGCATTGCTGGCAAGGGAGCGCGGCTCCGCGCGATCTCTGGGGGAGGCCAGGAACGTGAGCCCGCAGCCGGTCGATTCCTTGAAGGGCTTCGGCGTCACCCTGAAGCAGATCTTCAGGAAGCCGATCACGCAGCAGTACCCCGAGTTCAAGCGCCCGGTCTACCCCCGCTTCCGCGGCCGGCATCGGCTCTGGCGGCACGCGAACGGGCTCGAGAAATGCATCGGTTGCTCGCTGTGCGCCGCTGCGTGCCCGGCCGATTGCATCCGGGTCGTCGCCGCCGAGAACACGCCCGACAACCGGGTCTCGCCCGGCGAGCGATACGCGCGCATCTACGAGATCAACATGAGCCGCTGCATCTTCTGCGGCTACTGCGAGCTCGCGTGTCCGTTCGACGCGATCACGCTCGGCAACGAGTTCGAGATCTCCGAGTACTCACGGGATGACCTGATTTACACGAAGGACATGCTCCTGGCCGAGCCGATCAAGCAGGTGCCGGTCGCGGACGCCGAGCTCTACGACACGCCGATCCCCTACTACAAGACGGCGTCGTAATGGGCAACGTCCTCGTCTGGGCGGTGTGGGTGGTCGCCGCGTTCGCCTGCCTCGGCTCCGGCATCGCCGTCATCTCGTTCTCGAACCCGTTCTTCTCGGCGCTGGCGCTGATCGGCAACCTCGCCTCCCTCGCCGTGCTCTACCTGCTCCTCGCGGCCGAGTTCGTCGCGGCAGCGCAGGTGCTCGTCTACGCGGGCGCGGTGATGGTGATGTTCCTGTTCGTCATCGCCTACCTCGGCGGCCGCGCCGACGCTCCCTGGGCCGGCGGTCCCAACTGGCAGGCGGTCGCGGCGGTCACCGCTGCGGGCGCCATCCTCGTCGAGGTCGTCGTCGTGATCGGGGTGAAGGCGAGCGGCCGGCTCTCGAAGAGCCCCGACGTGGACTTCTTCTACGGCCGGCCGTACGAGATCGGCCGTCTCTTCCTCACCGACCATCTGCTGGCCTTCGAGCTCACGTCGATCGTGCTGCTGATCGCAGCCGTCGGCGGGGTGATCCTGGGACACCACTCGCGGGAGCCCACCCAGCAATGAAAGGTCCCGACGTCGTCTGGTACCTCTGCGTGGCCGGCTTCCTCTTCTGCACGGGAGCGCTGGGCGTCCTGCTGCGGCGCAGCCCGCTGATCGTCCTGCTGTCGCTGGAGATCATGCTGAACGGCGCGAATCTGGCCCTGATCGCCTTCTCGCGCCACTTCACCAACCTCGACGGACAGATCTTCGCGCTCGCCGTGATGGCCGTCGCGGCCTCGGAGGTCGTCGTCGGGCTCGGGCTGATCGTGGCGATGGCGCGGCGTCGGCTCGAGCTCGACGTGGACAAGCTCGCAACCTTGCGCGGCTGAGCCGATGATCGTCTCCGCCTGGATCTGCCTCGCCCTCCCACTCGCGGCGGCGCTCCTGATCGCGGTGCTCGGACACAGGTTGACGCGGCGGGGCGCTGGTTATCTCGCCACCGCGTCCGTGCTCGGCTCGTTCGTCGCCGCGCTGCTTTCCCTGATCTTCCTCTGGGGCAAGTCGCCCGACGAGCGCTCGCACCCGTCCACCATCTGGAACTGGCTGACCGCCGGCGACCTCCACTTCGGCCTGAGGATCCTCGTCGACCCGCTCTCGGTCTTCATGATGCTGGTCGTCGCCGGGGTGGGCTTCCTGATCGTCGCCTACTCGATCGGGTACATGGACGGCGACGAGGAGGAGCGGCGCTACTTCGCCTACATGGCGCTCTTCGTCTTCTCGATGCTGCTACTCGTGCAGGGCGGCAACCTGTTGCTCCTGCTCGCGGGTTGGGGGATGGTCGGCCTCTCGTCCTATCTGCTCATCGGCTTCTGGCACGACCGGCCGGCAGCGATGGCGGCGGCCAAGAAGGCGTTCGTCATGAACGCGATCGGCGACGCGACGATGGCACTCGCCTTCTTCCTCCTGATCAAGAAGGCCGGGTCGCTCGAGTTCGGCATCCTGGGCGGCGAGTACAGCTCGACGACCGCGAACCTCGTTGCGCTCGGTCTCCTCGGCGGCGCCGTGGCGAAGTCGGCACAGCTGCCGTTGCAGACCTGGCTGCCGGACGCGATGGAAGGTCCGACCCCGGTCAGCGCCCTGATCCACGCCGCGACCATGGTCACCGCGGGCGTCTACCTCCTCGTCCGCACGCACGCGATCTTCGAGCAGGCCCCGAAGATCGCCGACCTCGCCGCCGGGCTCGGCGCGGGAACGCTCCTGCTCGCCGGCCTGATCGCCCTCGTCCAGGTCGACATCAAGCGCGTGATCGCGTACTCGACGATGTCGCAGATCGGCTACATGTTCCTCGGCGCGGGACTCGGCGCGTACGCGAACGCGATGTTCCATCTGATGACGCACGCGTTCTTCAAGGCGCTCCTCTTCCTGGCCGCGGGCATCGTCATCCACGCGCTCGTCGGCGAGCAGGACATGCGGAAGATGGGCGGTCTCCGGCGTTTCCTGCCGCGCACGTACGTCGCCTTCCTCGCGGGCGCACTCGCCCTGACCGGGATTCCGCCGCTCTCCGGCTTCTTCTCGAAGGACTCGATCCTCGCGTCGGCGCTCGCGGCCGGCTGGTACGGGCAGATCCTGTTCGCGGCAGGGCTCGCGGGCGCTTTCCTCACTGGCCTCTACACCTTCCGGATGGTCTTCCTCGTCTTCGAGGGCGAGCCCTCGCCTTATGCCCGCGAGTACTTCCACCGGCCGGAGCGCACCGAGCCCTGGCTCTGGATGGGGCTAACCGTGGGCGCGCTCACAGTGCTCGCCGTCATCGGCGGCTGGCTCCAGGTCGCGGGCGTTTGGCACCCGCTCGCCGACTTCCTGAAGCCCGCCGCCGAACCGCTGATCGAGCCGAGCGGGACTCAGGACTTCCTGGCCAGTCTCGGCGCCGTCTCGCTCGGGCTCGCCGGGATCGCCATCGCGTGGGCGGTCTACTCGGCGCAGACGCTGAAGGTTCCGTCGGCGAGACCCATCCGAGCGCTGCTCGAGCACAAGTTCTACTTCGACGAGCTTTACGACGCGCTCTTCTACCGGCCGTCGGTGCTGCTCGCCCGCGGCCTCCG
>JBIOYJ010000039.1:0-2700 GCA_044870105.1 Gaiellaceae bacterium
AGGCACCGAGCTTGGCGTCGATCAGGTCCCAGGTGTCGCGGACCAGTCGGCGCCGGCGAGTTGGTAAGAGCGAAAGGACGAGCCCCATGGCGCGCTCGCGCTCGAAGATCCAGTAGGCGGCGCTCGCGAGCACGAAGAACAAGCCGATGAGGACCTCGAACGCCGTGGTCGTGACCGTGACGGAGGCGTGGATGACGTTGCTCGCGGACGGCAGCCGCTTGAGGCGCTTCTGCAGGCCGGTGAGGATCTCGTGCTTGATGCCGGTCGATTCCTTCGTCGCCTTGTCCAGCTCCGAGCGCGAGCTCGGGACGGAGCCGAGGGCGTCGCTGATCTGGGTGATCGCTCGTGGCACTACCAGCCAGAGGAAGAGCGCGACGAAACCGGCCAGCACGGCGTAGTGGATTCCGATTCCGACGCCGCGGGGGATGCGCCGCCGCCTCAGCGCATCGATCCCAGGGCGCATCGCCGCGGCGACGATCAGGGCGAGAAAGATCAGCGAGATCAGGAGGCGGAGCTTCCAGAGCGCGAGCGTCAGGACCACGACGCCGACCACGACGATCGCGGCGACCAAAGCCTTGCGGGCGACTTCCTGCATCAGAAAGGGAACGGGCCTGCATAGACGAAGGTTTCGCCATGCGGTCAACGGAGCCGATCTGCGTGGACACCCGCCGTCACGGGATCGTGCTTGCGCGGCCGTTCGCCAAGGCGATCGCGCTCGCCGCCGCCGGCGGCCTGCTCTATTCCCGCGGTTGGCCGTTCCTGGTCGTGGGAGCCGCGTTCGTCGTCGGCGCGGCGCTGCTGGGCCTCGGTGCGGTTTGGCGTTGGGAGCGGACGCATGTCGTCGTCACCACGCGGCAGGTCATGGTGACCTCCGGAACCTTGCGCCGGCGGACGACGACGGCAGCGGTCGGACAGCTGGCGGTGGAGCAGAGCATGCTCGGCCGGCTGCTCGGTTACGGGACGTTGATCGCCGGCTCGCTCGCGGTCGAGCATGTTCCCGAACCGCGGCGCATGTCGGCAATGCTGGGCCGCCCGACCGCTTGATCGAAGTCAGGAACCTGACGAAGCGGTTCGGCTCGGTCACTGCCGTCGACGATCTGTCCTTTGAGATCGCGCGCGGAAGAATCACGGGGTTCCTCGGCCCGAACGGAGCCGGCAAGACCACAACCCTTCGAATCCTGCTCGGCCTCGTGCTGCCGACGAGCGGGCAGGCAACGATTGACGGACGGCTGTATCGGACGCTCGAATCTCCGCTCGAGACGGTCGGGTCCGTGCTGGAGGCGTCCAACTATCACCCGGCGCGGAGCGGGCGGAACCACCTGCGCTTCCTGGCGGCGGCCGCCGGAATCTCACTACCACGCATCGACGAGGTGCTCGCCGACGTCGAGCTGTCGGCGGATGCAAACCGAAAGGTCGGTACCTACTCGCTCGGGATGCGGCAACGGCTGAGCGTGGCGGCCTCCCTGCTCGGCAACCCAGAGCTGCTGGTCCTCGACGAGCCCGCCAATGGACTCGACCCGGAAGGAATTCGCTGGCTGCGGACCTTCCTGCGCGGCTTCGCCGAAAGGGGAGGGACGGTGTTCGTCTCGAGCCACGTGCTCGCGGAGGTCTCGCAGCTCGCAAACGAGGTCGTGATCATCCACCATGGTCGCCTCATCGCGCACGAGACCGTCTCGGAGCTGACCATGCGCGCCTCGGGGGCGACGCGTGTGCGGTCGCCTCGCTCCGAGGAGCTGCGGCAGCGGCTCAGCGCCGAAGGGATTGCAGCCGAAGTGGCAGGCGAGAACCTGCTGGCGGTTCAGGCGCCGCCCGAACGGGTCGGGGAGCTCGCTGCCGCGGGGGGAATCCCTCTGCACGAGCTCGTCGCCGAGGCCGGGACCCTAGAGGAAGCGTTCCTAGAGCTCACCGCCGAAGGCCCGTCGTGAACGCCTTAGGCGCCGAGCTCCTGAAGGCGGTGACGACGCGCCTACTGATCTGGTTCGGGTTCGCGCTCTTCGCGCTGCTCCTCTTCGTGCTCTCGACCCGGATCGGCACCGACAACGTGGCGAACCTGGCGCGTCACTCGACTCAGCGTTCGATCCTCGAAACCGCAGGCCTTGCTTCGGTGATCACGGTTCTGCTGGGCGCGGTGTTGGTAACGACCGAATACGCGCACGGCACGATCAACCAGACCTTCCTGGCCGTGCCCGCCCGGGAGCGGGTCTTCGCCGCCAAGCTGGCGGCGGTCGTGCTCGTCGCGGTGGCTGCCGCCTTGGTATCGGCCGTGCTCACCCTCGGGATCGCCGAGATCTGGTACGGGGGGCGCGGAATCGATCTGGAACTCGGTGGCGGCACGATGACGCCGTTCGCGGGCGCGCTGGCGGCTTCGGCTCTCGCCGGTGCGATCGGCTTCGGCTTCGGTGCGCTGCTCCGTCGCCAGACCGCTTCGATCGTCCTGATCATGGTCTGGCTGCTGATCGGAGAGCATGCCCTCACGGTGATCGGCGACAAGTCGCGCTACGCGCCCGGGCACGCGATCGCGTCGGTGCTCGTCGCACACCGCGAGGGGTCCAATCAGCTGCTCGCCGTCTGGCCGGGCGTCGCCACGGCACTCGTCTACGCCGGCGGCTTCCTCGCCGTCGGGGCCCTCATGATGATCAGGTCCGACGCTCCGAGCAGCGCCGACTAAGTGCCGAACCGAACACTTGTTCGCGTCATAAC
>JBIOYJ010000040.1:0-3990 GCA_044870105.1 Gaiellaceae bacterium
TACCTGCGCCGAGTCGCCCGGGGCGAGCGCCTCGAAGTGACTGAGCGCGGCAAAGCTGTGGCGGTGCTTGGTCCAGTCGATGAATCGGGCTCCGCCCTCCGGCAGCTGGTCTCCTCGGGCCGGGCGAGGCCGCCCGAAGGGGACCTCCTCGATCTCGCCCCGCCAAAGGGACCGGTCACCACCAAAGGCACCGCTGCGCTCCGGGAGCTCCGCGAAGATCGCGGGTAACCCATGGCCGGGAAGCTCCTTTACCTTGACTCCTCGGCCCTCGTGAAGCTCGTGGTGCCTGAGCCCGAGACGAAAGCCCTTCGCGACCTCCTACGATCCTGGCCCGAGCGGGTGTCGAGCGTGGTGGCTCGGATCGAGGTGGAACGGGTGGCGAGACGGATCGGCGGTGGTGCGGTAAGGAGAGCGCGATCGGTCCTCTCGAGGATCGCGCTCGTTGGCCTCGACGAGCCGGTCGTGCGGGTTGCGGCTGCGCTCGACCCTCCCGAACTCCGGACTCTCGACGCCATCCATCTGGCGACGGCGATCTCCCTCGGCGGGGATCTCGGAGCGCTCTGTGTCTACGACGTTCGTCTCAGTGGCGCTGCCGCCTCGAAGACCGTCGAGGTTCTCGCTCCCGCCTGAGCGCGGCTACGCCTCGTAGCGGAACTCATTGATGAAGGCGTTGGTGCCGCTCGTCTCGAAGCTCCACATACCGGAGTAGCGAAGCGTCTCGGTTCGCCCCTGACGGAGCCCTTGAGGGACGGCCATGAATGGCGCATCCGTGAAGACGGTCGGCTGATCCTCGCCTTCCTCGCGGAGCTCTTCTGCCCGCATCTCGATCACATCCTGGATCTGAAGGCCGCGAGCTCCGTTCGTCTTGTCGAAGGAGATGTTCGCGGGGAACACTCCGGCGATCTCGCCGACGAGGGGAGCGATCGACTCGAACAGACCCCCCGCCTGCCCTCCGAAGATGGCCTGCAGTGCGTTCGACTGGTCCGCGCTGGCCCGCTCGTCGATGTACAGGGCGACCTTCCAATTGCCGTCCTGCATCTGCTTCCCTGAGTGCCAGGCCATCGCCACGTTCAGGTCCGTGAGGTCGAGGCCGTCCTTGTCACCCCGAGCGATGTGCCAAGCGAAGATGCCGTCGCAGTCGTCCCCGGTCGCCTCGTTGAGGAAGATGCAGGGACAGCTGATCGTGCAGGTGCATTCGTCGAAGTAGTCGCCCTCCAGCCAGAACGCCGTGCTGTTCCCTCCTTCGGCCCGTGGACACCCCAGCCTACACATGGCGGCCGATATTTGAAGGGGGGAGGATCCATCCAGCCTGGAGTCGGGGGACTCGGCCCTCATAGACTAAGTGCCGTGCAGCAATGCCGCCAATGTGGCCAGGAGAATCCCGACGGCTTCCGCCTGTGCGGGATGTGCGGGACCCCCCTCGTCGCGGAGGAGCCCGAACGCCGGAAGCTCGCCACGCTCCTCTTCTGCGATATGTCGGGGTCCACCGCCATGGGCGAGCGCGTCGAAGCGGAATCGGTCCGCGAGCTGATGTCCCGGTACTTCGACGAGATGCGTTCGGCGATCGAGCGGCACGGGGGCACCGTGGAGAAGTTCATCGGCGACGCCGTGATGGCCGTGTTCGGTGTGCCGGAGCTCCACGAAGACGACGCCCTGCGCGCGGTCAGAGCGGCCTCGGAAATGCGGGACCGGCTGGCCGCGCTCAACGAGGAACTCGAGCGGCGATTCGGCACCAAGATCGCGCTGCGCATCGGCGTGAACACGGGCGAGGTCGTGGCGGGCGATTCCTCGTTGCGCCAGGCCCTCGTCACGGGTGATGCCGTCAACCTGGCGGCGCGCCTGGAACAGGCTGCGGTCGCGGGAGAGATCCTGCTCGGAGAGTCGACGTATCGACTCGTTCGCAGCGCGGTCTCCGTCGACCCCGTCGAGCCGTTCAACGTCAAGGGGAAGGTCGAGGCGATCCAGGCCTTTCGCCTGCTCGCGGTGGTCGATCGCGCGGCCCCTCGGCCGCGAAGGCTCCGGGAAATGTTCGGGCGGCACGAGGAGCTTCAGACATTGGAGCGCAGCTTCTCCGAGGTCGTGGCGCATCGAAGGTGCGCCGTCGTCACGGTCGTCGCGGAGCCCGGGATGGGGAAATCTCGGCTCGCAGACGAGTTCGTATCTCTCCTCGGCGGACAGGCGACCATCCTCAGCGGACGCTGTCTTTCCTACGGCGAGGGCATCACGTTCTGGGCACTCGGCGAGATCATTCGCGACGCGGCCGGGATCGTCGACGAAAACAGCCAAGACGAGGCGCGCGGCCGCCTCGTCGCTCTGGTTCGAGGACGCGAGGACGACACCCTCATCGCCGAACGGGTCGCCCAAGCCATCGGGCTTGCCAGTGGGACCGCCGCCGCGGGGGAGATCTCCTGGGCGATCCGCAACCTGCTCGAGGCGTTGGCCGAGCGCCGGCCGCTGATTCTCGTGATCGACGACCTCCAGTGGGCCGAGCCCACCTTCCTCGACGTCCTGGTCGAACTCCGGGAACTCTCGAGCGACGCTCCGATCCTCCTTCTCTGCCTGGCCCGTCCGGAACTCCTCGAGGACGATCGAGAGTGGGAACCGATCGTGCGGCTCGATCAGCTCGGCGAGACGGAGTCCGAGCGGATGATCGAGTCGCTGCTCGGTGAAGCTCCCCTTTCTCCGGGCGCGCGCGAAGGGATCACGCGGGCCGCCCAAGGGAACCCGCTCTTCGTTGAAGAGCTGCTGGCCATGCTCATCGAACAGGGGCTGCTGCGACGCGAGGACGGAGGCTGGGTGCCCACGCAGGATCTCGCCCACGTGGCGATCCCCCCGACGATCAACGCGCTGCTCGGAGTTCGCATCGAGCGGCTGCCGACCCGAGAGCGCGCCGCGCTCGATCGGGGATCGATCGAGGGGCAGGTCTTTCACCGCGGTGCGGTGGTCGATCTGTCGCAGCCGGAGGAGCGGGACGACGTGCTTCGGGCTCTCACGTCCTTGACGGACAAGGCGTTCATCCAGATCGCCGAAGCGGATTTCGTCGATGAGGCTGCGTTCCGCTTCCACCACATCCTGATCCGCGACGCCGCGTACGCCGGAGTACCGAAGAAGCTGCGCGCGGAGCTGCACGAGCGGTTCGCCGAATGGATATTGCGGCGCACAGGCGATCGGATCGCCGAGTACGAGGAGATCCTCGGATACCATCTCGAACAGGCCGCCCGCTATCGAGCGGAGCTGGGGCCGGTGGACGCGGAAGGCCGCGAGCTCGCCCGAGCGGCTGCGCGGCGTCTGGCATCGGCCGGACAGCGGGCACTCGCCCGCGGCGACCTCCCCGCCGCGCGCAGCTTCTTCTCGCGGATCATCACGTTGTTGCCACCGACCGATCCGATCCGCCTGACGCTCGTGCCCGATCGCGGTGCTGCGATCGGATACCAGCTGGAGAGCGAGTTCCGCAAGCGCGTCGCCGCTGGCCTACTCGACGACGAGACACAGCGGCTCGCTCGAACAGCCGCCGAGCGCCTCTCCTCGGCGGGTCACCGGGCGATCAAGCGGGGCGACCCCACGGCGGCGGTGAACCTGTTCGCGAAGGCGAGCTCGCTGGTAGCGAAGAACGATCCGTTCCAGCTCGAGATCGCTCCCGACCTGATCGGAGCCCTCGTGCACATCGGGGAACTGGACCGGGCGGCCGATCTCGTCGAGAAGACGTTACTACTCGCCGAGTCCTCCGGGGACGCCGAACTCGCGCAGCGCCTCTTCCCCCTCCGCTCGATGCTCGCCACCAGAAAGGCCGGGACGCCATGACCTCGGACGAGGAAGTGGTCGTCGCCGAACACCGTCCCGGACTGAGATTGCTCCCCCTCCGCCAGGTCGCGCTTCCGTGGACCGCGTTGGTGGCCCTCGCCATCCTCGCGTGGGTCGTCACGATCCGGCAGGCCCGCGGGATGGGGATCGGGCCCGGAACCATGGGCATGGGATTCCCGCTCTTCATCG
>JBIOYJ010000041.1:0-2362 GCA_044870105.1 Gaiellaceae bacterium
CTTCGCTTCTCGCGTTCGAGCGGCCCGGGGGGCCAGCACGCGCAGAAGAGTGACACCCGCGTCGAGGCGCTCTTCGACGTCGAGGCCTCGGCCGCGCTCTCGGAGGCTCAGAAGCGGCGGGTGATCGGGCGCGCAGGGCCGGTGCTGCGGGCGGTTGCCCAGGACGAGCGCAGCCAGTGGCGGAACCGCGCGCTCGCGACCGAGCGCCTCGTCGAGATCCTGCGCGAAGCCCTTCGCGTCCCGCGCAAGCGCCGCCCGACGAAGCCGAGCAAGGCCGCGGTCGAGCGGCGCCTGGAAGAGAAGCGCCGCCGCGCCCAGATCAAACGGCTGCGCCGGAACGTGAACTAGAGGGGCGGCCACGCATCGCAGCCGCCCTCTCCGTCCTTTCGAGACGTCGGTTAGGTGCTGGCCCGCACCGCGAGGCCGGAAGCGCACGCAGCCTCGTGCTGCACTGTGAAGCCGGTCGCGGCGTCGAATGCCCCCGGGGCCACCGGCAGCTTCGACGTTCGCACGTTGACCCTCATCGTCTTGCCGTGAATCGAGATACCCGCCGTCGGGTTCGAGTCGATCGAGGCAAGGCAGAAGTCGTTCGGGGCCGTGGCACCGCCGCCGAGCGTGACGGTATGAGCATGCCACCCCCTCGAATTTTGGTGCGAATCGCGCCCGATCACCGGGTGGATCGTCGCGACGAAGGCTTTGCTCGTCGCGAGGTCGACCCAAGCGACGCCTACGACCGGATTCGACCTGATGAACGCGTCTGGATGGCGCGGAATCGACGCCTTCGTCGTCACGGCGAGCCGTGCGGCGCTCTTGTTCTTCGAAGCGGCGCTGAAGCCGACAACGTTGAGGTAATCGGGTCCCGAGACGGACGCCGGGGCCAGGCCGACGAGTATCGCGGCCGCGCCCAGCGCTGTCACAACCAGGGCCGCACAGATCTTGCGCATATCTTCCCCTCTCGCCTCACTCGTTTCCCCGGACGAGCTGACGCCGGTGGCCCAGAGTTCTTGCGGCGCCCCTGATGTTCGCGATGGACGTGAGCTAGGTCGCGGTAGCGCGCTCGACGCGCTCGAGGAAGTGTCCGATCGCTCCGAGCGTTCGCTCCGGCTCTTCGGCCTGGGCCATGTGCGAGCTCTCCTCCATCAGCACCCACTCCGACCCCGGAATCCCGCGATGGACGACCTCCACCGTCGCGGGCGTGACCTCGTCGTAGCGGCCGGAGACGATCAGGGTCGGCACGCGAATCTCCCCGAGCCGGTCGGAGATGTCCCAGTCCTTGATCGTGCCGACGACGTGGAACTCGCTCGGCCCGTTCATCGTCCGGTACACCTCCGGGTTCGCGTAAAGGATCTCGAAGCAGCGGACCAGCCACTCCGGCCACGGGTCCGTCCGGCAGAGGTGGCGCCGGTAGAAGACCATCGTCGCCTCCTCGTAGGCCGGGTCGTCGATCGTGCCCGCCTCCTCGTGCTCGCGGAGAGTGGTCTCGACCTCGGGCGGCAGCTCGGACCGCAGCCGCTGCACCTCGGCGAGCCATCCGGGGACGCTTGCCGGGGAGCTCTCGACCACGAGGGACACGAGCCCCTCCGGCCGGCCGATCGCATACTGCATCGCGAGCATGCCGCCCCACGAATGGCCTAGCACGTGCACCCGCTCGAGCCCGAGCGCCTCGCGCACCGCGTCGACTTCCCGGACGTAGAGCTCCGGCGTCCAGATCGCGGGATCGTGCGGCTCCGTCATTACCGAGTTTCCGGCGCCGAGCTGGTCGTAGAAGACGACGCGCCGCTCGGCCGCGAAGGCCTCGTACGGGGCGAGATGGAGCCAGTTCGCCCCCGGCCCGCCGTGCAGGCAGAGGAGGGGCAGCCGGCCCTCCTCCCGCTCGGCAGCCACCGAGCGGTACCAGGTCCGCGCCCCGGCAAACGGGATGAAGCCTTCGGTCACGCGCGTCTGGACGGCCACGCGCGCATCTTCCCACGTCACGGTTCGCTCACCCAGCGCAGCGACTCGCCCTCCACCCCAGCCGCGCGGAGCAGCTCCTCGGCCGCTTCGCGGTCGGCAAGCGCATCGACGAGCGCGAGGGAACAGGGGACGAGCGTGAGCCGGGAAGTCACCACGGCTGTAAGGCTAGGCTCTCCCGGCGCAATGCGAATCTGGGGGTCCCTCGGCAGCGGCCGCGACATGGCGGTCGATCTCGGCACGGCGAACACCGTCGTGTACGTACGAGGCCGCGGCATCGTGTTGAACGAGCCGTCGGTCGTCGCGGTGAACGTCCGCGACGGTCGCCCGCTGGCCGTCGGCT
The DNA here is from genome assembly GCA_044870105.1 of Gaiellaceae bacterium. Taxonomy (GTDB): domain Bacteria; phylum Actinomycetota; class Thermoleophilia; order Gaiellales; family Gaiellaceae; genus JBKPFU01. The sequence continues at coordinate 2,294 of JBIOYJ010000041.1, forward strand.
TCGAGGCCAAGCGCATGATCGGCCGCACGCCGAGCCACATCCAGGCCATCCGACCCTTGAAGGACGGCG
>JBIOYJ010000042.1:0-4266 GCA_044870105.1 Gaiellaceae bacterium
CCAGGCACGTTTCCCGAGACAGACCCACCGGCTGACTAGAATCGCGCCCGTGGCGCTGCTGGGCACGAAGAGCTTCCAGAACTACATCGCAGGCGAGTGGGTGGACGCCGCGAGCGGCGAGACGTTCGACTCCGTCAGTCCGGCGAACGGTGACACGATCGGGACGTTCCCGAAGTCGGGCGCGGAGGACGTCGACCGCGCCGTCGAGGCCGCGAAGGTCGCCTACGAGGAGTGGCGGCTGGTCCCCGCCCCGAAGCGCGGCGAGATCCTCTTCCGCTTCGGGCAGCTGCTGATCGACCACAAGGACGAGTTTGCGGACCTGATGACGCGAGAGATGGGCAAGGTCCTGCCCGAGGCCGAAGGGGATGTCCAGGAAGCAATCGACATGAGCTTCTACATGGCCGGGGAAGGCAGGCGCCTCTTCGGCCAGACGACGCCGTCGGAGCTGAAGGACAAGTTCAACATGAGCGTGCGGATGCCGATCGGCGTCGTCGGCGTGATCACGCCCTGGAACTTCCCGATCGCGATCCCGTCCTGGAAGACGCTTCCGGCGCTCGTCGCCGGGAACACGATCGTCTTCAAGCCGGCGACCGACACGCCGCTGCTCGGCGAGCGCTACGTCGAGCTGCTCGACGAGGCCGGGCTCCCGAAAGGCGTCGTCAACATCGTCCACGGCGGCGGCGGACAGGTCGGCGACCGGCTCGTCAAGCACCCCGACGTACCGGTGATCTCGCTCACAGGCTCACGCGAGACCGGGGTGGAGGTGATGCGCGCCGCTGCGGACAATCTCAAGCACGTCCACCTCGAGCTGGGCGGAAAGAACGCGATCATCGTGCTCGACGACGCCGATCTCGATCTCGCCGTCGACGGGATCCTCTGGTCCGCCTTCGGCACCTCGGGCCAGCGCTGCACCGCGGCGAGCCGCGTGATCGTGCAGGAGGGGGTCTACGACGCGCTCGCATCGAAGCTCGTCGCGGCGGCCGAGAAGATGCGCCTCGGCCCGGGCTGGGAGGAGGAGACCGATGTCGGCCCGGTGATCAACAAGGCGGCGCTCGAGAAGATCCACTCCTACACGGAGATCGGCAAGGGCGAGGGGGCGAAGCTCCTGACCGGCGGCGAGATCGCGAGCGGCGACGGCCTCGACAAGGGCAACTACTACGTCCCCACGATCTTCGGCGACGTCGAGCCGGGTATGCGGATCGCGCAGGAGGAGATCTTCGGGCCGACGACCGCCCTGATCAAGGTACGCGACCTCGACGAGGCAATCGACGTCTCGAACGGGGTCAAGTACGGGCTCTCGTCCTCGATCTTCACGCGTGACGTCAACAAGGCCTTTCGCGCGATGCGCGATCTCGTCGCCGGGATCACCTACATCAACGCCGGGACGATCGGCGCCGAGGTGCACCTGCCGTTCGGCGGGACGAAGGACACCGGCAACGGCCACCGCGAGGCAGGCCAGGCCGCGCTCGACGTCTTCACCGAGTGGAAGTCGATCTACGTCGACTACTCCGGCAAGCTGCAGCGCGCCCAGATCGACACGATCGAGCACCCCGCGCCGTAGCCGCAGGAGGGTTTGGCGGAATTCCGCTCGTCGCCGGGGCGCGCTGGGCGCCCGCGAGGCCAGGACGCAGGGAGCGTTCGTATTGGACCCTGGGAGCCGGAGGCTGCGACCGAGGACGCCGCATAGCGCCGCTCCAGCGCGTTCCGGCGGCTCAGCCGGCTATTTCGCCAAGCTCTCCTAGCTACGTAAACGTGAGGATGTGGAAGAGCTCGACGTCGAGGCCGTTCGCCGTGAACCGCGCGGTCTTGGCAATGCCTTCGCGTTCTTCGAAGCGGAGCACGAGCTCGTCGCCCAGATCGTCGACGGCGTCGAGCTGATCGAAGCGGAAGCGAAGCGAGGAGGTCTGTTCGCCGTCGACGAACAGCAGCTCGCCTTCGACGTTGTTCGCCCGGCCGAAGTCATGCCCCTCGCGAAGGGTGAACTCCCACTGCTGCCGCGGCGCGACCCATTCCTCGATCGTGCTCGCCAGGACGGTGATCGCCTCGTCCACCTCGATTTCGACCGCTTGATCGGACCGCTCTTCGGGTGTCGAGCGCGGTTGAACCTGAATCGTTGCCATGGTCGCGCGTTTCCCGCCGTCTATCGTCCGAAAACGTGAACCGCAAGCTCGTCGTGTTCGTGCCGAGAGAGGCGCTGGATCCCGTCCGTAACGCGCTGTTCGAAGCCGGCGCCGGGCGAATCGGCGACTACGAGCGCTGCTCCTGGTACACGGAGGGAACCGGGACGTTCCTCGGCGGCGAGAGCACTTCGCCCAACGTCGGGCAGGCAGGCCGGGAAGAACGAGTGGCGGAGCTCCGCCTCGAAACCGTCTATCCCGTCGAGCGGGAGGCCGAGGTCATCGAGGCCCTTCGCCGGGCCCATCCATACGAAGAACCCGCCTTCGACCTCTATCCGCTGGCGTGAAGGCGCGGCTTTCCACCGACGGTGGCGCACGCGGCAATCCGGGCCCCGCGGCGTACGGCTATGTGCTCGAGACCGAGGACGGCACGGTGCTCGATGCGCGCGGGGAGACGATCGGCGTCGCCACGAACAACGTCGCCGAGTACCGTGGCCTGGTTGCCGGGCTCGCCAAGGCGGTCGAGCTCGGCGTCGACGAGGTGGAGGTTGTCTCGGACTCGGAGCTTCTCGTCAAGCAGATGCGCGGCGAGTACAAGGTCAAGAACGAGGCGCTGCGGGAGCTGTCGCTCGAGGCCGCTCGGCTCGCACGGCAGCTGAACAAGGTCAGCTATACGGCGGTCAGACGCGCCCACAACGAGCTCGCCGACAAGCTCGTGAACGAGGCCTTAGACGCCGCCTAGATCGCTGTTAACGGGTCGCGCGTCGACCGGTCATTTGAGACGGACGCTCGGGCGAAGCCCGTGCGTCCTGAAAACGGCGCCGCAAGCGGCGCCTTAGACGCGGCTATACTGGCCCGACTCGCGGATGTAGCTCAGTTGGCTAGAGCGTCTGCTTGCCATGCAGAAGGTCGTGGGTTCGAGTCCCATCATCCGCTCCTCTCTCTCTCCTCCGCCTCGTCTCGCTCGGTGCCCGCTCTCTGGTGCCGCGATTGCACGGAGAGCTGAGCTTGTAACTTTTCCCACAGTCGTTTAGGTTCGCCGTATGCGGCTGTTGCGGTCCGGCTGCGGGTGTGTGGCCGTCGCCGCCGTGCTCGTACTGGTCGGGCCCAGTGGCGGAGCGACGACTCGCGCCGCGCGCGACCAAGCGGCCGCGCAACGCGCGGCGCCCTCGGTGCCGGGCGAGCTGATCGTCGGCTTCAAACACGGGGTCTCTCGAGCGGTTGAGGGGCGGGCGCTGGAGGCCGCCGGTGCTCGCGTCAAGATCCGCTTGCGGGGCATTGGCGCGGTCCTTGCAGCCGCGCCGGGGCGGCGCGGCTCCGCGATCGTCCGCCTCCGAGGCGACCCCGCCGTCCGCTATGCCGAGCCCAACTTTCGCTTGCACGCGAGCGACCAGCGCGTCCTACCAAACGATCCCGGCTTCGAAAACCTCTGGGGGCTCGACAACTTCGGCCAGAGCATCAACTTCGTGCCCGGGACGCCGGATGCGGACATCGACGCGCCGGAGGCGTGGACCGTCACCACCGGCAGTCCCGAGGTCAGCGTCGGCGTCGTCGACACGGGCGTCGACTACACCCATCCGGACCTGGCGGCGAACATCTGGCTGAACGCCGGCGAGAACTGTCCAGGTTGCCGCAACGACGGCATCGACAACGACGGCAACGGCTACGTCGACGACTGGCGGGGCTGGGACTTCGCGAACAACGACAACGACCCGATGGACGACCATGGCCACGGGACGCATGTCGGCGGGACGATCGGAGCAGTCGGGGACAACGGCATCGGTGTCACCGGCGTCAACTGGCACGTCAAGCTGATGGCGCTCAAATTCCTCGGCGCCGATGGGAGCGGGACGACGGCCGACGCGCTGAGAGCCGTCCTGTACGCGGCCGACAAGGGCGCCGTCGCGACGAACAATTCCTACGGCGGGGACGGCTACTCGCAGGCGTTCGCCGACGCGATCGCGTACGCGGACTCACGTGGCTCGCTGTTTGTCACCGCCGCCGGCAACAGCTCGGCGAACAACGACGCGTCGCCGACGTATCCGGCCTCCTTCGGCCTTCCCAACGTGATCCCGGTGGCCGCCACGAACAGCTCGGACGGCCTCGCTTGGTTCTCGAACTACGGTCGCAGGTCGGTCGACCTCGGCGC
>JBIOYJ010000043.1:0-16674 GCA_044870105.1 Gaiellaceae bacterium
GCAGCCGCGCAGCCGGCGATCCCAAAGACCAAGCAGACGCCGGCGAGGAGCGCGCAAATCCCGTTCCAGATGGCGAGCAACCAGCGTCCCATGGGCTGACCCTACGACTGCGGTGTGAAGTTCCCAGGAGGAGCGCGCAAAGGTTTCGTTAGCGCTACAGCGGCGTCCCCGTGCCGCCCAGGCCGCCGAAGACGGCGAATGGATTTTGCGGCAGGACTTCCCAGACAGCCTCGCCTCCTGCTTCCACTTCGCCGTGCAGGCGGCGCGCGAGGTCGCGCGCCGCCTCTTCCGAAGCGGCGCCGGCGAGTACGTAGGTGTACCGACGCACGACACGCTGGCCCTCCGCCTCGAGCCGGTCGGCGAGCTTCTGCGCCTCGTGATGCGACTCGCACTCGATACGCACCTCCCACGGGGCATAGCCGCGGGCCAGAATCTCCTCCTCGAACCCAGGCTCCGGAGGCTCGTCCGACCAATGCTCCTCGTCGGCGAGCCAGCGCTCGGGCTGGGTCACCGACGCCGTGAGCCCTTGCTCCTCGAGCTCGGCTTCGACGATTGCCCGCGCCCGCTCGGCCTGTTGCTGCGAATCCGCGTAGACGAACAACTCGTCTCCGTCGCGCGACACGGCAAGCCGGTCGCCCTCCAGCTCCTCCGCCAGCTCGCGGGCTTTCGACCCGAGGTCGAGCCCCAGCCGCTCCAGGAATCGCGGCGCGTGGGCCGTCTCCTCGAGCTGGACCCGGATCCGCCAGTCGTCTCTCATGCCGGTGTTCCCGCGCCTACCTGCGCCAGCGGGCGGCCAAACATGCGCTCGGAGACGCCGGTCTGGTCGAGGTACTTCGTGATCCCGCCCAGGAAGAAGGGCCAGCCGGCGCCGAGAAGCAAGGCCGTGTCGACGTCCTTGGGGTCGCCGACGACGCTCTCGTCGAGCAGATGACGGATCTCGTCCGCGATCGCCTCGAGGACCGAGTCGAGGATCTCTTCGGGCGACCGGGGCGCCTGCCCGCGCATGGCGATCTCGTCGCCGCCGTTCGCGTAGTTGGCGAGCGTCTGGGAGAGCGGGAAGCGGTCGGGATACGCCTCGTGCAGGGTCTCGAGGACGTGCAGTGCAACCTTCGGGCCGACCAGCTGGAGCAGCACGGAGGGCGGCATAGGCAGGCCGATCCGGAGCACGGCGTCGTCGGTTTCCTCCACGGAGTTGCCGTGTTCGAGGGCGTCCAGAACCGCGACCATCATCCGCGTCAGGACGCGGTTGACCACGAATCCGGGCGCGTCGCGGACGATCACCGGTCGCTTGCGGAGCTTCTGAGAGACGTCCCACGCGGTCATGAGCGCGCTGTCGCTCGTTTGGTCGGTCCGGACGAGCTCGACGAGGGGCAGGACGGCGACCGGATTGAAGAAATGCAAGCCCAGGTCCGCCCCCATCTCCGCGACGGAGAGCGAGGACGTGTTCGTTGCGAGGATGCAGCCGGGCCTGACGAGCTCGCGCAGCTCGGCGAAGACCTGTCGCTTTACCGACATTTCCTCGACGACCGCCTCGAGCACGACGTCGCAGTCGCCGAAACCCTCGTACGTGATCGAGCCGGTGGCGATTGAGCCGAGGAAGGTACCGCGGGGGCGGTCGGCAACGTCCCCCCGGATCGTTTTCAGCGCGTTGTCGACGATCGTCTGATCGAGATCGCGAAGGACGATCGGCACCTCGAGGCGTTTCAGGAAGAGGGTCGCCAGCTGGGTCGCCATCAGCCCGGCCCCCGCGATCCCGACCTTCCTCACCTCGCCCGGAGCGGCGTCGAGCAGCAGCGGTTTCTTCGCGCGTCGCTCGACCAGGTCGAAGGCGTAGACGGAGGCTTGCGCCTGGCGGCTCGGGAGCAACTCGGCGAGCGCCTCCTCCTCGGCGCGGTACCCCTCTTCGATTTTCCAGCCGGAGCACGCGCCCTCGATCAGCTCGAGCGCTCGGTACGGCGCAGGCGCCGCCCCGTGCACCTGGTCGTCGAGCCGGTTGCGCGCCTTTCGGAGCACGTCATCGAGGTCGCCTAAGTCGGGCTCGGCGCGATCGACTCGAAGGTCGCGGGCGAAGGCGATCGACTCGTCCAGGAATTCGACCGGCTCGAGGAGGCGGTCGGCGAAGCCGAGCTCGAAGGCCTCGGGCCCCTTCAGCATCCGGTTCTGGCGCATCGGGTTCGCGACGATGAACCTGACCGCCGCCTCCGCGCCGACGAGCCGCGGCACGAGCTGCGTGCCGCCCCAGGCTGGAATGATCCCGAGAAAGCACTCGGGGCAGGCGAAGTGGCGCACGGAAGTCGAGATCGTGCGGGCGTCGCAGTGCAACGCGAGCTCGACGCCGCCGCCGAGGCAAGCGCCGTTGATTGCGGCGACCGTCGGGAAGGGCAGCGCGGCGATCCGCCCGAACAGCTGGTGCCCTGCGCGGCTGCCCTCCAGCGCAAGCTCGCGCGTCGCGCCGGCGAACTGATTGATGTCCGCTCCTGCGCAAAAGACGAACGGCTTGCCCGTCACGACTAGCGCCGCGTAGTCGTCGCGCTCGAGCGCGACGAGCGCGCGTTCGAGCGAGCGCAGCGCCGTCTCGCCCAGAAACGTCGGCTTCGTGTGATCCTCGCCGTTGTCGATCGTGAGCAGCGCGACGTCGCCGGCCCGGGCCAGCTTGAACTCAGTCGCCGGCAAGGTTCTCCCAGATCAGGGCCGCGCCCATCCCGAGGCCGACGCACAGAGCCGTCAGGCCGTAGCGGACCGCCGGTCGCTCGCGGAAGCCGTAGGCGAGTTGCGCGAGCAGTCGCACGCCGGTCGCCGCGAGCGGGTGCCCGCACGCGATCGCGCCTCCGTACGGATTGAGACGCTCGCCGTCGGGATCGACGCCCATCCCGTCGCACCACGTCAACACCTGCACGGCGAAGGGCTCGTTCAGCTCGATCAGCCCGATGTCGTCCAAGGAGAGCCCCGTCTGCTCCAGCACCTTCCGCGTCGCCGGGATCGGGCCGATGCCCATCAGCTCGGGCTCGACGCCGGCGAAGGCGAAGCCGACGAGGCGCATCCTGGGCTCGAGCCCGAGTTCCTCCGCCGCGCCCGCCGACGCAAGGAGGCACGCGGTCGCGCCGTCGGTCAGGCCGGCCGAGTTCCCGGCGGTAACGCGACCGCCGGCGCGGAAGGGCGTCGGCAGATCGGCGATCCCATCCAGCGAAGCATTCGGGCGCAGGAACTCGTCCGTGTCGGCCTGCTTCCAACCTTCATCGCTGAAGACCGTCATCGGGACGACCGTTTCCGCCATGGCCCCGTTCTGCCAGGCCTCCGCGAGCCGGTGATGAGAGCGAACCGCGTACCGGTCGGCTTCCTTCTTGGTGATCTGGGGGAAGCGGTCGTGCAGGTTTTCCGCCGTCGCTCCCATGGTCGCCGCGGAGATGTCGATCAGGCGCTCGGCGACGAAGCGCGGGTTGAAGTCGACTTCCGCCGCCATCGGATGGTGGCCCATGTGCTCGACGCCGCCGGCCAGGACGAGCTCGGCTGCGCCCATCGCGATCTCCCCCGCGCCGGTCGTCACCGCCGTCAGCGCCCCGGCGCACATCCGATCGAGCGCGAAGCCCGGGACGGTTTGGGGCAACCCGGCGAGGAGCGCGACGTCGCGGCCCAGGGTCAGGCCCTGGTCGCCGACCTGGGCCGCCGCCGCGATGATGACATCGCCGATCCGCTCGGGCACCGCGTTCGGATTCCGCCGGAGCACCTCCCGGACGACCTTGACGGCCATGTCGTCGGCTCGTGTGCGCCAGAAGATGCCCTTCGGCCCCGCGCGCCCGAACGCCGTGCGGACGCCGTCGACGTAGACGACCTCTCGGAGCTCTGTCACCTCGCGGGTGAGGTTAGTCCGTGGAAGAACCGTCGCGCTTTCGCCTCAATCCCGTGACCCACGCGCGCGTCTTTCCTCGTTACGATCGCATTGGGGAGGAGGTTGGGCGTGCCTAACAACGAGACCGTCGCCGACTGGCCCGCTCACGCCGAACGCGAGCAGTCGCGCTACCGGGACGGCGAGGCCAGGCTTCCCGACGACCCCGACGAGCGGCAGCGGCAGCTGACGCGGATGGGCAACGCGGCCGGCGGCGCGGGACTCGCGCTCCTGATGGACGGGCGGGACGACGAAGCCAAGGAATGGCTCGCCAAGGCCGCCGAGCGTTATCGCGAGAGCTTCGCCGACGCGCCCCCGGACAGCTGGGGACGTCCGATCGGCGCCATCAAGGCGCGCATCCTCGCCGGCGACTGGGACGCGGCCGCGGCCGAGGCGCGCTGGGCGCTCGACGTCGGTGCCGCGGACTCGGCCTCGCCAATCGGTCGGTACGCGGCCGCGCTTGCGTTCCTGACCCTCGGCGAGGACGAGCGCGCGCGCGTCACCGCCGACACGATCCGAACCCGGGACGACTTTCCTCGCGCTGTTGCCGACGCGCTCGCCTTCATCGCCGCCGGCGACGTTCTCGGCTACACCGAGGCGGTCGAAGCCGTGCTCGAATCCTTCGAGACGCGAAGCGAATATCTCGAGGACATCCCCGTCGCGGACACGGTCATCGTGCTACGAGCGCTCGCCGACCGGCGCGGCCTGAGCGCCCAGCTCTCGTCGCCGCTACTCCCCTAGCTGTGCTCCGTCTGCGGGTGGAAGACCGTCGTCAGAACGAGCGGCTCGGCCGACTCCTCCTCTGAATCCCGTGCCTTCTCGACCAGTTCGGTGATCAGCTCGAGCGCGCGCTCGGGCGTGATTCGAGCGGTCACCTGGGCGCTGCGAAACAGCCCCTCCGGTCCATATCGCTCCCACCCGCGCTCGACCTCGGCCAGCATTGCCGCACGAAGATCGCTCGCCTGGCCCGTCGCGATCAGCTCTGGGGCCACCCTCACGGTTCGCGCGACGGCCTGGTAGGGCTTCTCGCGCCCCCGCCCGCCCTCGGCGAGCGCGATCAGGCCGGCCTTGAGGAGCATCCGTACGTGGAAGTGCAGGTGGCCGGGATCGACCCCGAGGCGCTGCGCGAGCTCGCGGTTCGTCAGCTGCTCGTGCTCACCGGCTCCGAGCATCTCGAGCACGCGCAACCGAAGCGGATGCCCGAGCGCTTTCAGCTGCTCGGGACGGTCGACGATCAACACGTCGCGGATCTGCGAGACGGCCACCCCGCGCGTATATATACAGATGGCGCCTCTGTTGTCTAGTCGAACAACCGCGAGGCGGCCGCTTGGTCGAGGACGGCGCGGGTCGGGCCTATCTTCGAGCGAACGAGGCTCGCCGGCGTCGCAGGGTCCGCATCGCCGGCGAACGCACGAGCAACGGCAGCCGCCTTTTGCTCCCCGGTCGCGAGGAAGACGATCTCGCGGGCGGACTCGAGCGCCGGAATCGTCAGCGTGACGCGCATGACAAAGGGGTCGAGTTTCGGCTCCGCCGGAACCACCAGCCGCTCGCGGTCCGCGAGCGTCGGTGCGTTCGGGAACAGCGACGCAGTGTGCCCATCCGGACCGAGTCCAAGTAAGAGCAAATCGAGGGTCACCCCGTGGAGTTCGCGCTCGTACGCCGCCGCCGCCTCCTCGGGCTCGAGATCTCCTTGAATCCGGTGGACGGTCGGAGCCCGGGCGAGCCGCTCGAGCAGCGCCGCGCGCGCCATGCCGTAGTTGGAACGCTCGTCGTCGGGCGGCACGCACCGCTCGTCGCCCCACCAAACCGACGCGCCCTCCCAATCGGGCTCGAGCTCGGCGGCGACCTCGTATGCGCGCCGGGGCGTCTCGCCTCCGGTGAGGACGATCGCCTGGTCGGCGCGGGCGCCCTCGACCAAGAGCTCCGCGACCATCCGCGCGGCGCCCTCCTCGTCCTCGGCGACGAGCGGCTCGACGTTCAGGGCTTGCCCTCCGCGAGCTCACGCGAGCGTTCCATCGCGGCCTCAATCGCGTTCAGGAACGCGGCGCGGACGCCGGCGCTTTCGAGCTCACGGATCGCGCGGATGGTCGTCCCGCCCGGCGAGGTCACCTTCTCGCGAAGCTCGACGGGATGGATCTTCTCGTCCCGCAGGAGCTTCGCCGTACCCAGCATCGTCTGCACGACGAGCTGCGTCGAGACCTCGCGCCCGAGCCCGAGCAGTATTCCGGCCTCGATCATCGCCTCGGCGAGCAAGGCGAAGTACGCCGGGCCGGATCCCGACACGGCCGTGACCGCGTCCATGTACGGCTCCGGCACCCGCACCACGGCGCCGAGGTGGGCGAGCGCCTCCTCCGCGAGCGCCAGGTGCGCCTCGTCGGCATGGATTCCCGCGCACACACCGGCGATCCCCTCATGGACCACCGAGGGCGTGTTCGGCATCGCGCGAACCACGGGAACCCGCTCGGCGAGATGGTTCTCGATCGTCCCGGTCGGGATTGCGGCCGCGATCGAGAGGATGGTCTGCTCGACCGCGAGCAGCGGCGCGATCTCGCCGATCAGGACCTCGAAGTCCTGCGGCTTCACGGCGATCACGACCAATGCCGCTCCGGCGATCGCATCGGCATTCGAGAGCGTGGCTTCGACGCCGTAACGCTCGCGCAACTCCGCGAGTCGCTCCTCGCGCCGTCCGGTGGCGACGATCTCGGCGGCCTCACGCCAACCGCCGCTCAGGAAGCCGGCGACGAGTGCTTCACCAATCGTCCCTGCGCCGAGAATGGCGACGCGCCGTGCGTCGAGGGCCATGCGCCAGTCTAGGCGGCTAGCTGCCTCTCGATCGGGACGAGCCCCTGGGCCCGGCCTGCCAGGAGATACACGCTCGCGAGTCCGGCCCATTCGCCGTAGGGATCGAGCAGCTCGGCCGTCTCCCAACCCTCGACCCAGCGGCCTCGCATCGTCGAGAGGAGCTTGACGAGACCGAGATCGCCGACGAGGCCGCGCTCGGTCCGCCCGAGTCCTTGCATGCAGATGACGCCGACCGACCACGGGCCGAGTCCGCGTTCCCGCTCGAGCCGCCGCGCGGCCGCTTCGGTCGGAAGACCGCGCAGCTTCTCGAGGTCGAGTGAGCGGCAGAGGCGGACGAGGGCCGTGCCCCGCCGGATGCCGACACCGAGCGAGCGCAGCTCGGCCGGCGAGAAGCGGCAAAGCGCGGCCGCGCTCGGCGGCTCGTGTAGCGTCGTTCCCTCGAGTAGCGGCGTCGCCTCGCGCACGACTCTGCGCTCGATCTCGCGGGCGCGGCGGGCCGTGATCAACTGGCCGCAGACGGCGCGCAGCAGAGCGTGGGCGACCGTGAGCACGCGCGGTGGGCGCAGTCCGCGCAGTCGCCGCGTCGCCGGTCCGATCAGCGGGTCGCAGGCGAACCGCGCCAGGAACTCGCTGTGGTCGTCGTCGATCCCCAAGACGAAGCGCATCCGGTCGACGCCGCCGTCGCTCTCGGCGCGAATGCAGACGACCCCGTCCGGACGCTGGCGCGCGATTGCACGTTCCAACCGCCCCTCGACCTCGACGGCGGCCGTCAGGCTTCCGTCGCGAACGATGCGCGTCGCGTCACTTGCGAGGCGGGTCGAGAGTCGGAGCGAATATGGACCGCGGGGCCGGAGGTCGGCCTCGATCACGTGGCCCGCGCGGAAACGAGTTCCATCGCGATGGCCTCGGCGCGTGCTTCGGCGTAGCCCGCTTCCGGCTCTCGTCCCATTCTCCGGAGGAGCTTCGCCCAGGCCCGCAGGGCATCCGCCGCGGCACGCCGCTGGCCGTGATGTTCGAGCAGCTCGGTCGCGAGCTGGAACGCATCGTTTGCGCGCTCGTTGCTCCCCTGGAGCGCCAGACCCTCCGCGAGAGCCCACCACGCGCTTCCCTGCTCGCCCGGATCGGCCTCGCCTAGCAGCGCGAGCGCTTCCTCCGCGCACTGGATCGCGCGCGGCCCGTTCCCCGTCCGCGCCGAGTAGCGCGCCTGCTCGGTGCGCAGGTAGGCGCGGTCGATCATCTCGGCGTTGTCGCCGAACAGACCCTCTGCTGCGTCGAGATGAGCGCCGGCCTCCTCCGCACGGTCGGCAGAGATCAGCGTCCACGCGCAGCCGAGATGCGCTCGAGCCAGGTGGATTGTGTCCTCCGTCGCCTCGAGCAGAGCGATCGCGCGCCGGAAGTTGTCGAGCGCCGCGGCCGGCCGGTCTTCCAGCGCGGAGAGGCGTCCGAGCGAGCGATAGAGCCGCACGCGCATCATCGGGTCGACGAGATCGTCCGTTCGCTCGAGCGCGTCGTGGAGGACCTCCTCGGCACGCTCGAACTCGCCGAGATCGCTCAGGGCATGGCTCAAATAGACGGCGAAGCGCACGTACGCCGCGGTGTCGCCCGGGCGGCGGACGGTCACCTCGGCAAGGCAATTCTCGAAGAGCTCGACGGCGCGGTTCGGATCTCCGGCGGCGGCATACGCCCGTCCGAGCGTCGTGTAGACGTCCGGCCGTGCGGTGGGAAGCAGGATGCCCGTCTCGATCGCGCGCTCCAGCTGCTCGGCGGCGTCGGCCGCACGGCCCTGCCGGGACGCGACGAAGCCGAGCGCGACCCGGGCGCGTCCGGCCGCCATGCGATCCCCGGCCTCCTCTGCCTCCCGCAAAAGCTCGGCCAGCGTCGCCTCCGCCGCCGAGGGATCGTCCGCGAGTCGAAGCTCGAGCTCGGCGTCCGCGAGCCGAAGCTCGCGCTCCTCGCTGTCCCGGATCTCAGACCCGGTTTCGAGGTAGTCCGCCGAGACGCCCAGCTTCTTGGCCAAAAGGCGCAGCGCCTTGACCGACGGCCGTCGTGCTCCAGCTTCGATTCGAGAGATGTAGGCGTAGGACACGCCAGGGGCCGAAAGCTCGCGCTGGGACAGCCCGCGCCCCAAGCGCAGCCTGCGCAGGCGCTCGCCGATCGATTCCCTCTCCCCGTTCACGGGCACGCTCGGTGGATCTTTCCCGCAGGACCAGACGTAGTCAAACGTACAACCATTCCTCTTGACATTAGTTGACCGCAGCGTTTGTTTATCGGGCTGCCGTTGGTTCTGGCAGCAGCCTCGAACGGGGGAAAGGAGGTGCGGCCATGAAGTTCCGCCTTCAGGTGGTTCTCGTTGCGCTCGCCGCGGTCGCGGCTGCGGCGCTGAACGCTGGTCTCCCCTGGGACTAGTCCCTACGGCCGCGGGCGGGGGCGCCGTACGGCCCCCGCCCGCTAGTTTTGCGCCGGATGAGCGGAGCGATCGATCCCGGCGCCGACATCGGCCACGTTCACCTCAAGGTTTCCGACATCGACCGGGCGCTCGCCTTCTATCGCGACGTGCTCGGCTTCGAGGTGATGGCGAGGATGGGCGACGAGGCGGCGTTTCTCAGCGTCGGCGGCTACCACCACCACATCGGCCTGAACACCTGGGAGAGCAAGGGCGGCTCGCCGCCTCCGCCCGGAACGACCGGCCTCTTCCACCTCGCCATCCGCTATCCCTCACGGGCCGCGCTGGGCAAGGCGGTGCAGCGGGTGCTGGAGGCTGGCGTCCCGCTCACGGGAGCGTCGGACCACGGCGTCAGCGAGGCGATCTACCTCCGCGATCCGGACGAGAACGGAGTCGAGCTCTACCACGACCGGCCGCGCGAGGAATGGCCGAAGGCGCCGGACGGATCGTTAACGATGTTCACGCGGCCGGCCGACCTGGAGGGGATCCTGGCGGAGGCCGGTGGCTGAGGTCGCGCGCGACCGCTGGGCCGACTGGATCCTCGAGCGACGGGCGGGAGGAGACGAGGCCCGGCTCGCCGAGATGCGCGAGAGCCTCGGGCCGGTGCGCGACCGGGTGCTCGACGGGGCTCGAGTGGGGCCAGGGGACGTGGTCGTCGACGTGGGCGCCGGCGACGGCCTGATCGCCTTCGGCGCGCTCGACCGTATCGGCCCCGAGGGCCGCGTGATCTTCAATGACATCTCCGAGGATTTGCTGGAGGAGTGCCGCACGCTGACGGGAGACGATTCGCGCTGCGAATTCGTGCTCGGCTCCGCGGACGAGCTGCCGCTGGACGACGAATCCGTCGACGTCGTCACGACGCGGTCGGTCTTGATCTATCTCCCGCGCGAGCGAAAGCAGCGCGCCCTCGAAGAGTTCCACCGCGTGCTGCGGGCGGGAGGCAGGCTCTCGGTCTTCGAGCCGATCAACAAGTTCGCGTATCCCGAGCCGGACGGCTGGTTCATCGGCTACGACGTGCGACCGGTCCAGGATCTCGCACGCAAGGTGCTCGACGCCTTCGGCAGCCAGGACGACACGCTCATCGACTTCGACGAGCGGGATCTGCTGGCTTGGGCCGAAAGCGCCGGCTTCGATCCCGTCCACCTGAGCTACGAGGTCGACCTCAAGGCCGGCTCGTGGCTCCGTGGTCCGTGGGAGACCGTCCTGCGAACGTCCGGGAACCCGCTGATGCCGACCGTCGGCGAGGCGATCGAGCGCGCGCTCACGCCCGAGGAGCGCGAGCGCTTCGAGGCGCACCTGCGCCCCCTCGTCGAGGCGGACGCCGGGCGGGGACGGGGCGCGGTGGCGTATCTTCACGCGGACAGGTAATGCCGAAGGGATACGCCGAAGGACCAGCGGCCGAAGAGGCCGAGCGCAGGCTCGACGACCTCGAGCAGGGTCTCGCGGTCGATCGCGCGCCGGACCGCCTCGCCGTCTACGGCTCCACGGACGACGAGCCCGAGAAGCATTTCCTCGGATGGCGCGACGATGTCGATCCGGACGAGCTGTTCGAGTCCGGAAGGGCATGGGGCCTGACCGTGCGCCGGACATCCGTCACGGTCTAGAGGCCCCGCGCGGGAAGCGCTGGGAGGGCAGGGAGCGCCCGTGCGTCCTGCGGGGATGCAGGCTCCTGTATAGGCGCTACCTTGTAGGCCCGTGGCCAAGCGGGTCGAGCAACAGGAAAACGTCGTCATCCGCTTCGCCGGTGACTCCGGCGACGGGATGCAGCTAACCGGCGGGCAGTTCACGTCGGAGACCGCGCTGCTCGGAAACGACCTTTCGACGCTGCCGGACTTCCCGGCCGAGATCCGCGCGCCGGCGGGCTCGCTGCCGGGCGTCTCCGGCTTCCAGCTCCACTTCGCCGACCACGACATCCTCACCCCGGGCGACGCGCCGAACGTGCTCGTGGCGATGAACCCGGCCGCGCTAAAGACCAACGTCGGCGACCTGCCGAAGGGCGGCGTCCTGATCGTGAACAAGGACGCCTTCACCGAACGGAACCTCGACAAGGCCGGCTATTCGTCGAACCCGCTCGACGACGGCTCGCTGGACGAGTTCGACCTCTACGCGATCCCGCTGACGACGATGACGATCGAGGCGACGAAGGACGCCGGCGTGACGAAGCGCGAGGCCGAGCGGGCGAAGAACATGTTCGCGCTCGGGCTGATGTCGTGGCTCTACCACCGCCCGACGGACGTGACGATCGAGTTCCTGCAGAAGAAGTTCGCGACGAAGCCGACGATCGCCGACGCCAACATCAAGGCCTTCCAGGCGGGCTGGGCCTTCGGCGAGACGACCGAGACGTTCGCCGTCTCCTACGAGGTCAAGCCGGCCAAGCTTCGGCCGGGGACGTATCGGAACGTCACCGGGAACACGGCGCTCGCGTACGGGCTGATCGCGGCGTCGGTGCGCTCGGGCCTGCCCTTGTTCCTGGGCGCCTATCCAATTACGCCTGCGTCGGCGATCCTGGAAGAGCTCGCGCGCCACAAGAACTTCGGCGTGCGGACGTTCCAGGCCGAGGACGAGATCTCAGCGGCCGGTGCGGCGTTGGGCGCGTCGTTCGGCGGGGCTTTGGGCGTCTGCACCTCGGCCGGGCCCGGCGTCGTGCTGAAGAGCGAGACCGTCGGCCTCGGAATAACCCTGGAGCTGCCGATGATCATCGTCGACGTCCAGCGCGCCGGCCCGTCGACCGGGATGCCGACGAAGCCCGAGCAGGCGGATCTCCTGATGGTCATGTTCGGGCGCAACTCGGAATCGCCGGTGCCGGTCGTGGCGGCGTCCACGCCGGCGCAGTGCTTCGACGCGGCGCTCGAGGCCGCGCGGATCGCGCTGAAGTACCGAACGCCGGTCTATCTGTTGTCGGATGCGTACCTGGCAAACGGTTCGGAGCCGTGGCTGCTGCCGGACGTGGATTCGCTGCCCGACCTCTCGGTCGTGTTCGCAACCGAGCCGAACGACGGCGACACGTTCCAGCCGTACGCCCGCGATCCCGAGACGCTGGCGCGGCCATGGGCAATTCCGGGTACCCCGGGCCTGGAGCACCGGATCGGCGGACTCGAGAAGGCCGACATCACCGGGAACGTCTCCTACGACCCCGACAACCACAACCTGATGACGCAGCTGCGCGCGCAGAAGGTGGCGGGGATCGCCGACGACGTCCCGGAGGTCGAGGTGGACGATCCCGACGGCGCGGAGCTCTTGGTTCTGGGGTGGGGCGGAACCTACGGGCCGATCGCCGCCGCGGTGCGCCGCGTCCGGCGCGGCGGTGGCTCGGTCGCCCAGGCGCACCTGCATCACGTGAATCCGTTCCCGAGGAACCTGGGCGAGGTCGTTCGGTCGTACGAGCGCGTGCTGGTCCCGGAGATCAATCTCGGGCAGCTGCTGAAGCTCGTCCGGGCAGCGTTCTTGGTCGACGCGGTCGGCTACAACCGCGTGCGCGGGCTGCCGTTCCGGGCGGCCGAGCTGCAGGAAGTGATCGAGGCGATGCTGTGAAGCTGCGGGAGAAAGTCCGGAAGTGGTTCCGTCTTCGGTCGCTCCAGGTGCGCGAATCCTCCGACAGCAATATCGACAACGTCGACGCGGTCTCGGCGGCACGTGCCAACGCGGCCGTCGGTCCGTTCGGCGGTCACGGTGCGGCGCCGCCGGGGTACACGAAGTCCTACGACGAGGGGCGGCCGCGCAAGTGAGCGAAGGCAACGGCAACGGGCGCCGAACGGCGAAGGACTACAAGACCGACCAGGAGGTCCGCTGGTGCCCCGGCTGCGGGGATTACGCGATCCTGGCCGCGCTCCAGTCCTTCATGCCCGAGCTGGACGTGCCGCGCGAGCGGATCGTCTTCGTCTCCGGGATCGGTTGCGCCGCCCGCTTCCCGTACTACATGGAGACGTACGGGATGCACTCGATCCACGGGCGCGCGCCGGCAATCGCGACCGGGTTGAGTGTTTCGAGGCCGGACCTGTCCGTTTGGGTCGTGACCGGTGACGGCGATGCCCTGTCCATCGGGGGCAACCACCTGATCCACGCGCTACGTCGAAACGTGAATTTCAAGCTCCTTTTGTTCAACAACGAGATCTACGGCCTGACGAAGGGCCAGTACTCGCCCACGAGCCCGCTCGGGACGCTCACGAAGTCCACCCCGATGGGCTCGCTCGACTGGCCGTTCAATCCGATCTCCCTCGCGCTCGGCGCCGAGGCGACCTTCGTCGCGCGCGCGATCGACACCGACCGCGCCCACCTAACCGAGACCCTCCGCGCTGCCGCGGACCACAAAGGCAGCGCGTTCGTGGAGATCTTCCAGAACTGCAACATCTTCAACGACGGGGCGTTCGATTTCGTGCGCGAGGACAAGGAGAACCGGATCTACTTGAAGCAGGGCGATCCGGTGCGCTTCGGCGAGGAGAGCGAGAAGGGCGTGCGGCTACGCGAGGACGGCTCAGCCGAGCTCTTCGAGGGCGAGGGCGATGCGCTGGTCTGGGATTCGGCGGCGGAGTCGCCTGCCCCGGCGTTCGCGTTGTCGCGGCTGACGCAGTCCACGGTGGGCGCGACCCCGATCGGCGTGTTCCGCGACGTCGAGCGGCCGGTCTACGACGAGCTCATGGCCGAGCAGCTCGAGTCGGCGAAGGAGAAGAAGGGCGAAGGCGACCTCGCCGCGCTCCTCCACGCCGGCGACACCTGGGCGATCTCGTAGGCGGGAACGGGCGCTCGACACCGCTTCCATAACCGGCGTAGGGTCGGAATTTCCTCGACCGCGGCCTCGTTGTCTCGGTTCGACCCTGACGCCTTGGAGGGACGCATGTCCGCGACCGTCGACCGCAACGGCCCCGACACGATCGTCCTCGTCCACGGGCTCTGGCTGACGCCGCTCAGCTGGGAAACGTGGGTCGAGCGCTACAAGAACAAGGGCTATAACGTGCTCGCGCCGGCGTGGCCGGGCATGGAGGGCGACATCGACTCCGTCCGCCGCAACACGGAGCCGTACGAGCATCTCGGCGTCGCCGAGATCGCCGACCACTACGAACGGATCATCCGCGAGCTGGACAAGCCGCCGATCATCATCGGCCACTCCTTCGGCGGGCTGCTGACGGAGATCTTGCTCGACCGCGGCCTCGGCGCCGCCGGCGTCGCTATCTCGCCGGCGCCGATCAAGGGGATCCTCACGCTCCCACCGTCGAGCTTCAAGGTCGCGTCAGTCGCGCTGAAGAACCCGGCCAACAGACACAAGGCCGTGGAGCTGACGCCGAAGGAGTTCCACTACGGCTTCACCAACACGCTCAGCGACGAGGAGTCGCGGCGCGCCTACGAGCGCTACGCGATCCCGGGCCCGGGTCGCGTCCTTTTCCAGGCAGCGTTTGCGAACTTCCTGCCGGGCTCGCCGCTGAAGGTGCACCCGAGGGACGGCAACCGGGCGCCACTGCTCCTGATGGCAAACGGCAAGGACCACACCGTCCCCGCATCGGTGACGAAGAGCGCCTTCAAGATCCAGCGCAAGGCGAGCTCGCCGACCGAGCTGAAGGAGTACCCGGACCGCTCCCACTACACGTTCGCGCTGGAAGGCTGGGAGCGCGTGGCCGACGATGCGCTCGAGTGGGCGGCTGAGCACGCGAGGGGAGCTAGCTAAGCCACTTCGAGCGGAGCTCACGCGTCCGCGCGTCGAGCCCCGAGGACAGCGAGTGCAAATCGTCCAGTACCTCCGTGAGCGTCTCCACGCGGCGTAGCTCGGCCGCGATCGGGGCAAACTCGGAGGTTGGATCCGCCGTCAATCGAGCGAGTAGGCGCTCGCTGCCGCGGACCTGAGCCTCCAGAGACCGCGTCCAGCCGCCAACCTGATCCGAGAGCTCACGCAACTCGCTCTCGGTCGTCACGGCGCCCCCGACCACCTCGCGCACGCGCGCGGCCAGCGCCTTCTCCAGCGTCTCGTCCAGCCCGATCACGACGGCGAGCTCAGACTGCCAAACGAGAACGTCTCGCGCACCCGCATCCGGTCGAAGTCGTACTCGTCCATCAAGGTCGCCTCCCCGACCACGCAGTGAATCGGGAGGAGCGGCTCGACCCCGGCACGTGCCTCCTCCAAGGTGATCGCGTGAGGACCCTCCAACCGCCCCAGCGTGCAGTGCGGCGGCGGGTCGCCGCCCGGCTGCCGGTACGGCGGGTGCTCGGGGTACATCGCCCAGAGCGCCCGCATCGTCGCCCTCAGCTCGTCGTCGGGCCGCGGCACGGCGTACGCGACGAGGCCGGGGAACTCGGCGACGTCGACCAGGTCGAACTCCAGCGGTGGACGAGCCGCGAAGAACTCCCGCAGCTCCTCCACATCGGCCTCCGTAACCGACGCTGCTGGGATCCAGGGATAGAGGAGCGTTAGCGAGAGCGGGATGTTCTCCGGGATGCGTTCCGGATACAGCTCCAGGTGAGCCTTCGAGAGCCCCTCGTCGACGTGATCGAGCACGAGCGTGATCGAGGTTTCGAGCGGCCGCTTCGGCTGCGCCATACGTGGACGATACGGGCGGTACGTGAAATAGTTGGGCGGTTGGGGGGAGAGGAGGAATGATGAGAATGACCCGCTTCGCCATTCTCGTGGCGATTGCGTCTGCGGCCCTCGTCGCGGCCGGCACGGCTGCGGCGACGGTCACGCCCGTGATGACGGGCCTCGACAACCCACGTGGGATCAACTTCGGCCCGGAAGGTGCGCTGTACGTTGCCGAGGCCGGCCGCGGCGGCGCCGGGCCCTGCATTGTCCTGCGCGGGGCGCCTCAGTGTTATGGGGCGACGGGCCGGATCTCGCGTCTCTGGCGCGGGGCTCAGTCCGCGTACGCCACGGGCCTGCCGTCATACGTCACCATGGCCGGCCCCGACACCGGCTCGGCGACAGGTCCGCACGACATCTCGATGCTCGGCCGCGGCAATGCCCACGTCACGATCGGTTGGGGAGCCGACCCGGCCCTGCGCGACACGCCGCCGAGTTCGGTCTGGCAGCAGTTCGGCCGGCTCGCGCGTGTGGTCGGGAGCGGCAACTGGCGGCTCCAGGAGGACGTCGCCGCGTACGAGAGCGGTGCCGGCGCAAATCCCGACGCCGGACCCGTCGAGAGCAACCTCTACGGCGATCTCGTTCTGCCGGGCCGGGTTCTCGTCGCCGATGCAGCCGGAAACGACCTGCTCCAGGTGCGGGTGAACGGCGGCATCTCGACGCTCGCCGTATTCCCGTCGCGCACGACCACGCCGCAGCATCCGTCGTGTGTCTTCCCGGGCTTCCCGCCGTTCACCGATTCGGTGCCGACGGCGGTCACGCTCGGGCCGGACGGAGCGCTCTACGTCGGCGAGCTGACCGGTGCCCCGTTCTGCGCGGGCAACGCAAACGTCTACCGCGTGGTTCCCGGCCAGGCGCCCACCGTGTACTGCGGCGGCTTCACGACGATCATCGACCTGGCGTGGGGCCCTGACGGCGCGCTGTACGTCGCGCAGCACTCGAACGGGCCGGTGTTCTTCGCGACCCCGGGCGACGTCGTGCGCGTTG
>JBIOYJ010000044.1:0-11129 GCA_044870105.1 Gaiellaceae bacterium
GCGCAGTACTCGAAGCCGTACATCCCGGACAAATACGCCTGGGCGCGGCGGATGCTCGTTCCGACGACCGTCCTGATCGTTGCAGTCACATATCCGTTCTACGTCGACAGCCTGCCGGTGATGCAGCTTTTCGGCGCCTTCCCAGACGTCAATACGGCCGTGATCATGGGCGTCTACGTGATCATGGCGATCGGCCTCAACATCGTCGTCGGTTACGCAGGCCTGCTCGATCTCGGCTACGTCGCGTTCTATGCCGTGGGCGCGTACACGTGCGCATGGTTCGCGTCGGTGCAGTTCGCCGGTCAGGACATCAAGATCGGCTCGATCGGCGTCGGCCACTCCACGCCCGGGATCCACATCTCCGTCTGGGTGCTCCTGCTCCTCGCGGCACTGTTGACGGCGCTCATCGGCATCGTGATCGGCCTGCCGACGCTCCGCCTGCGCGGGGACTACCTCGCGATCGTCACCCTCGGCTTCGGCGAGATCCTGCCCCAGGTCGCAAACAACGGCGACGATCTCGGCGGCTTCAACCTGACGAACGGCCCGAACGGCATCACTCCCATCGACCCACCCGGTTTCGGCAGCCTCAGCTTCCAGACCGGTTCCGGGACGTTCTTCACTGGCCCGCGGCTGTACTTCTGGTTCGTGCTCCTGCTCGTTCTGATCACGGTCTTCTCCAGCCTGCGGCTGCGCGACTCACGCCTCGGGCGCGCCTGGATCGCGATCCGCGAGGACGAGACCGCCGCGGCCGCGATGGGCGTGCCGCTCATGCGCACGAAGACGTGGGCCTACGCGACCGGCGCGTTCTTCGGTGGCATCGCCGGCGCCTATTTCGCCAGCTTCAAGAGCTCGACGTTCCCGAACGACTTCAGCTTCAACATCTCGGCGTTCATCCTGTCGATGGTCATCCTCGGCGGGATGGGCAACGTCTGGGGGGTCATCTTCGGCGCGGCGTTCCTCGCGTACCTCAACCAGGAGGGTCTTGCGAACATCGGTCACAAGCTCAACCAGACGTTCGGCACGCATCTGGACGTGCCGCTCTACCAATACGGAATCTACGGCGCGATCATCGTGATCGTGATGCTCGTCCGCCCGGAGGGGCTGATCCCTAGTGCGAGACGGCAGGCCGAGTTCCGCGAGGGCGTTGCGGACACGCCGCTGTACGACACGCAGCAGTGAGCAGCGAGAACGGCAACCTCCTCGTCGCCGAGAAAGTCCGCAAGGAGTTCGGCGGGCTCGTCGCGACCGACGACGTCGATTTCACGATCCCGCGCGGCGCCGTCGTCAGCCTGATCGGCCCGAACGGCGCCGGCAAGACGACGTTCTTCAACATGCTCACGGGCGTGTACAGGCCGACCGCCGGCCGGATCATCTTCGACGGCGAGGACGTGACCGGCAAGCCGCCTCACGCGATCACCGAGCGCGGCATCGGCCGAACGTTCCAGAACATCCGGCTCTTCCAGAACATGACGGCGCTCGAGAACGTGCTCGTCGGGATGCACGCCCGGCTCAAAGGCGGCATCGTCAGCTCGATCATCAGGACACCGCGGATCCGCCGTGAGGAAACGCATGCCCATGACACCTGCCGGGACCTCCTCGTCTACTGCGGCCTACGCAACAAGGACGACGAGACCGCGCGGAATCTCTCGTACGGCGACCAGCGCCGGCTCGAGGTCGCTCGTGCGCTGGCGACGCAGCCGAAGCTCCTGCTGCTCGACGAGCCGACGGCCGGCATGAACCCGCAGGAGACCGCCGAGTTCACGGACTTCATGTCGAAGATCAGGAGCGAGCGCGACCTGACGATCCTCCTGATCGAGCACGACATGCGCGTTGTGATGGGTGTCTCGGAGCGCGTGACCGTTCTCGACTACGGCGAGAAGATCGCGGAGGGCTCGCCGCAGGACGTCCAGCGCGACCCGCGCGTCGTCGAGGCGTATCTCGGGACGGCGGCGACCGCCGGAGCCCAGGCGGGATGAACGGCTCCGCTCAGCCGATCCTCGAGGTCGAGGACGTTCACACCTTCTACGGCTCGATCGAGGCGGTAAAGGGAGTCTCGCTTGAGGTTCGTGAGCGGGAGATCGTCACGCTGATCGGCGCCAACGGGGCTGGAAAGTCGACGACGTTGCGGTCGATCAACGGTCTCAACCATCCGCGGCAGGGGCGCATCCGTTTCCAGGGCAAGGACATCACCGAGGAGGCGCCGCACGACGTCGTGAAGATGGGGATCAGCCAGGCCCCCGAGGGCCGCCGTCTCTTCCCGCGCATGAGCGTGCTCGAGAACCTCGAGATGGGCGCTTTCCAGCGGTCCGATCGGGCGGGCATCCGTGAGTCGATCGATCGCGTCTTCACGCTCTTCCCCCGGCTCGCCGAGCGCAAGGGCCAGAAGGCGGGAACGCTGTCCGGCGGGGAGCAGCAGATGTGCGCGATCGGCCGAGCGCTGATGGCGCAGCCGAAGCTCCTGCTCCTCGACGAGCCGTCGATGGGGCTAGCTCCGATCTTCGTCGAGAAGATCTTCGAGATCGTCCGCGAGATCAACCAGCAGGGGACGCCGATCCTGCTCGTCGAGCAGAACGCGCTGATGGCCCTCGACACGGCGCACCGCGGCTACGTGATGGAGACCGGCAAGATTGCCCTCGCCGACGACGCGAAGAAGCTGCGCGAGAACGAGGAAGTCCGCAAGACCTACCTCGGCGAGACCTAAGCGACGACCTCTAGGGGAAAGTAAGGCGGGGAGAGCAGGAACCCGATCCGCGGCGGCCTGCCGGCGCGGCCGTGCGCCATCGCGAGCGCCGCGCCGATCCCGTGGGTGGGGACGAAGCCGAGCTGCTTCGCCGCGACCGCGTCGCGGCAGCCGGCGACGAGCACCGCGCCCAGTCGCCCGAGCGCCGGCTCGCACGCGCTCCAGTCGGCGAACGGCAGCAGCGGATGGCAGGTGCGGCCGTTGCGATATGCCTCGATCGCGCGTGTGTCGCCGGCGACGTTTCGCTCGGCCTCGGAGAGAGCCTCGACCTCTCGGCCGAATCTCGCCGCTCCGAAGAAGACGCGGTAGGGCTGCTGCGTCGGATGCGGGAAGCGCCGGTGAAACCGGTGGAGCAGGATCGCCGTTCCGCCCTCGACGAGCGGGAACGCGTTGCGCCAGAGCCGGAGCGCGAGGGCGAGCGCGAGGTAGGCCGCGAGCAGCGGATTCGGCCGCTCGCGCGGAAGATGCGGCGTCGTCCGGGGAATCCCGATGCAGACCGCGTCGAGCTGCCCCTCCACGCGCGTCGAGCGCGACTCGATCGCGCGCAACAGCGCTTCGGCGTGGGCGACCGAGGGCGGGCCGCCGAACGCCGCGGCGACGCTGATCTCGCGGCGGAAGGACTTCATCACGCGATCGCGCGCGGGGGCGGGCAGCAGCCCGAATGCCCGCCGGAGCGGCGAGCGGGCGACGCGCTCGAGCGCCTCCTCCTCGTACGGATAGCCCTGAACTGCGCCCGTCAGCTGAGGGTTGTTCAGGACGAGCGACGTGCCGATCACGGGGACGCGCCGCGAGAGCTCGCGCTCGAGCGCGACCGCCAAGCGCCACCCCTGCGAGGCGGTGGTCTCGAGCAACGAATACGCGCCGACGGCCCGCAGCGCCTCGCGCCCCGCAGCGGCGACCAGCGCGGCCGGCCCGCCGTGCAAGACGGTCTCCGCGGCGCCTGCCACGACGACAAGGTCTGTCTCTATGAGCGCGCGGTTGACGCGCAGGGGCGTGCGGCCGACGTCACCCAGATGCACGAGCTCCGGGTCTTCGACGTCGTGAACGACCACTCGGCCGGTGAAGCGGCGCGCAAACTCCGGCGAGACGACCCCGAGCTCCTCGAGGTCACGCTCGGCCGGTCTCCGCGCGAGACCCGTCGCGACCAGGAGTGTCTGGTTCTCGACCGGCACTCCGAGGCGGACGAGCTCGCGGACCGTGGCTGTGAGCGCCTCCGGCCGCGGATCGTGCTGTGCGTTCGGGATTGGCAGCTCCGGTAGCTCGACGACGACCGTCGCGTGACCTCCTCGTCGCACGACCGCCTCCAGCGGATCGCCGGCGAGCGGGAATCGAAGAGCGTCGCGCACGGCCGCTCCGACGTCGGCAATCCCCTCCCCAGGCGGCGGCGGGCGCAGGATCACGGCGTCGTCGGGTGCCTCGACGACGGCCACACGCGAGCCGGCGAGGAGCGGGACCCGCCTCAAGGGATCGAGCGGTACAGCCTGAGGAAGGTCGTGCGGAACCCCCGCCGGGGCCAGAAGCGCGAGGCGAGGAGGTTCGTCACCCGCCAGTCCGTGACCATGATCGTGTAGCCCTGCTCGGCCGCCGCCGCAAAGGTGGAGTCGGTGAGCGCGACGCCGATGCCCGTGCCGCGAGCCTCGGGGAGCGTCGCGGCGAATGCGAGGTACCCGGTTCGGTCGGTCGGGGCGAGCACCTCGCCGTGGTGACGCGACCGCGCCGCGGGAACGAAGGACCAGCAGGCGACCGGCTTGCCGCTCCGGTACCCGACCAGCACGTGCTCGTCGCTGTCTCGAAGCGTCTTCGCCCATTCGTCACGCTGCTCGTCCGCGGTCGGCAAGGGACGTGTCGAGAACACCGGTGCCTGCTGCTGGTGTCGCGGCAGCGCGAGGTCGACCTCGAGCAGCGCGTCGATCTCGTCCGCGCTCGGCTTCCTGATCTCGAAACCTTCCGGGACGTGAACCTCGATCTCGCTCGGGACCTCACGCACGGCGTGCGCCTGCTGTTGGCCGAAGCCAAGCCGGAACCACGCGTCCACGAGCTCGGTCTCCGCCGCCGGGACAAGGACGTAGTGGCGTGTGCGCCCTTCCTCCACCCATCGCGCCGCCGCAGCCGCGTAGAGGTCGCGTACATGCTCAGACGTGCCGACTGCGTGCCCGCCGAGCTCGACCCAGACGTTCGGGCCCCAAACCTCGTCGTCTCGCCGGCTGCCCAAGAGATAACCCACGGCCCGGCCGCCCTCCAGCGCGACCCCGCCGGATGCACCCTCGGCCCATAGCATCTCGACCTCGGCCCGGAAGTCGACCTCCTCGGGGAGGAGCGGCTCGGCCGCGCGGTCCCGCGCGTGGCGCTCCTCGAGCAGCCGTGCGGCGTCGTCCAGATGCTCGTCTGAAAACGGCTGGATTTCGATCCCCGGCATTCGCCGGAGGACGATACCGTTGGCCCCATGCCGAAAACGCTTACCGGCGCCGAGCTTCAGCTCGACGACGCGCCCGCTCGCGAAAGCGAGCTCTTCCTCGTCGACGGCAACAACCTCGCCTACCGGGCGTTCTATGCCCTCCCGGAGGAGCTGGCTACGAGCGAGGGGTTTTCGACCAACGCGCTGCTCGGCTTCACGAACATGCTCTTCAAGCTGCTCGCCGACTACCGGCCACGCGGCGTCGCGGTCGCGTGGGACACGCGCCCGGTTCACCGCACGGAGCTCCTCGATACCTACAAGATCGAGCGCAAGCCGATGCCGGACCTGCTGCGAGAGCAGTTCCCGTACTTCCGTCCGATCGTCGAGGCGTTCGGCTACCGGAATCTCGAATTCGAAGGCTGGGAGGCGGACGACGTGATCGCCACTCTGGCCGCGCACGCCGACGAAGCGGGGATCAAGACGACCGTGGTCTCGACCGACCGTGACGCCTTCCAGCTCGTCTCCGAGAACGTCTGCCTGATGATGACGCCGCGCGGCGTCTCGGACGTCCACGTCTACACGCCCGAGCGCGTGGAGGCGCGGCTCGGGATCAGGCCGGACCAGGTGCCGGACTTCATCGGGCTCAAGGGCGATCCTTCGGACAACATCCCTGGCGTCCCGGGCATCGGCGACAAGACGGCCGGCCAGTTGATCGCACAGTTCGGCTCGCTGGAAGAGGTGCTCGACCACGTGGAAGACCTCACTCCTGCCCGCTCGAAGGCGATCCGTGAGCACGCCGAGCAGGCGGCCGCGGCGAAGGAGCTGGCGACGATGCGGCGCGACCTCGACGTCGACTGCGATCCGGCCGAGCTCGTGCTCGACCCGCCCGACCGTTCGCAGCTCAAGGAGATGTTCAGGCGCTTCGAGTTCCGGAACCTCCTCTCGCGTGTCGACGAGCTCGACGCGGCGGTTCCCGCCTCGGCGCGCCAGGTCACGGGCGTCGTCGTGCGGTGGCGCGAGGGCGATCTCGACGGTTTGGCCGGCCCGCTTGGGTTCGCAGCGGAGGCCGAGCGTGCGGCCGTGGCGAGCGGGGACGAGGTCGTCCTCGCCGACCGGCCGGCGAAGCTGGAGGGCGAGGTCGTCGCCCACGACGCCAAGTCTCTCCGCATCGCCGCCGACGACGACACGATGCTCGCGGCCTACCTGATCGAGCCGAGCCGGGCTTCGTATGAGCTCGACGATCTCGCGGCCGAGTACGGCGTCGAGCTGGTCCCTGAGCCGCCCGCCGACGAGGACACGGCGCGGCTCCTCCGCCACGCGGCGGCGACGCTGAGGCTGCGGGACCCGCTCGTCGATCGAGTTCGCGAGCGGCAGCAGGAGGAGCTCTACCGGGAGATCGAGCTGCCGCTGACAGACGTGCTCGCCGCGATGGAGGCGGTCGGGGTCAAGATCGACACCTACCGGATGGGCGAGATCACCGCCCGTCTGGCCGACCGGGTCGAGGAGCTCGAGTCGCGCGCTCACGAGCTCTCGGGAGAAGAGTTCATGCTCGGCTCGACGCAGCAGGTTGCGCGCGTGCTGTTCGAGAAGCTCGGGCTGACGCCGGGCCGCAAGGGCAAGACGGGTTATTCGACGGACACCCGCGTGCTACGGACGATCCGGGGCGAGCACGAGATCGTCGGCGTCATCGAGGAATGGCGCGAATACTCGAAGCTCCTGAATACGTACCTGGGGCCGCTCCCGGGACTGATCGGCGAGGACGGCCGCCTGCACACGACCTTCAACCAGGCGGTCGCCGCGACGGGGCGGCTCTCGACGACGAACCCGAATCTCCAGGCGATCCCGATCCGCACCGAGCTCGGCCGCGAGATCCGTTCCGCGTTCGTCGCCGAGCAAGGCTGGAAGCTGCTGTCGGCGGACTACTCGCAGATCGAGCTGCGCATCCTCGCCCACGTCTCAGGCGAGCCAAAGCTGCGCGAGGCGTTTGCGCGCGGCGAGGACATCCATGCGGCGACGGCGGCGGAGGTGCTCGGCGTCGAGCCGGCCGCGCTGACGAAGGATCAGCGCGCGATCGCGAAGATGATCAATTTCGGGATCGTCTACGGGATCTCGGCGTTCGGGTTGTCGGAGAATCTCGAGATCCCGCGTGAGGAGGCGCAGGCCTATATCGACGCCTACCTGGCGCGGTTCCCGCACGTGCAGGACTTCATCCAGCGGACGATCGAGCAGGCGACCGAGGACGGCTACACGACCTCATTGCTGGGTCGGCGTCGTCCGGTACCGGAGCTGCGCGCCTCGAACCGGCAGACGAGGTCGTTGGGCGAGCGCCTCGCGGTCAACTTCGTCATGCAGGGCTCGAACGCGGACATCATCAAGGTCGCGATGATCGCGATCCAGCAGCGATTGCGCGACGAGGGTCGTGGGGCGCGACTCGTCTTGCAGGTGCACGACGAGCTGCTGCTCGAGGCGCCGGAGGCCGAGGTGAATGCGGTGCGCGAGGTCGTCCGCGACGAGATGTGCGATGCCTACGACCTCGACCCGCCGCTCGCCGTCGACGTCGGCGTCGGCGAGGACTGGAGCGAGGCCAAGAGTTGAGGACTCTGGTCATTGTGGCGTTTGTCCTTGCCTCGGCTGCGACGACCGTGAGTGCAACCGTGCCGCCGCGAGGTGTCGCGGGGCGGGTGTCGTTCCGTGTGAGCGCGCGATCGACGTGGAACCTTCGCCGGCGCCGAGATCGAGCGACGGTGTTCTGTTTGGCCGTGTCGCGTTTCCGCCGGAAGACGAGCTGATTCAAGTCGACTACAACCGGAGGGGTCGGCCATTTCGGTAGGGGCAGAAGCGCGGCGTCGTGGTGAAGGCTGGGGGAGGGCCCGTCGACGTCCTGGTGCCGGCGACTTGGAAAAACCGCGCGGCGATTTCGTGGGGCGGGAAGCAATGGGCCTCCATGGTGCGGTTTGTCGGCTGTCGGTCGGCGCCCGGCTATCCATGGTTGGTGTACGCGGGCGGCTTTTCGTTGCGCGCCCCCGCGTGCATCCACCTAGTCGTCCGCGTCGACGGCCAAAGCACCCGCATCCGCCTGAGCCTCGGCCTCAAGTGTCCAGAGCGGCCAGGTCCAGGGGTCTGACCCCAGGCCACGGCCGGATCAGACAGCGAACAGTTCGTAAGCGGAGTCGTGCCGCTGGCGGCGCGTCAGCCGAAGGGGCGCCACTGCCAGAGAGGGTGCCTGGCCAATGAAGTCAGCGAACGCCAAATTAAGGGGTCTGACCCCTGGTCACGACTGGAAAGGCCATAGGCTGCCCGCATGCGCGTGACCCTTCCGGATGGGTACAAGATGTTCGTCGAAGAGCTGGGCGGGGGCTTCCCGCTCATCGTGCTTCACGGAGGACCGGGACTAGACCATTCGATGTTCCGTCCCTACCTCGACCCACTCCGAGACGAGTTCCGCCTGCTCTACGTGGACGAGCGGGGACAGGGTCAGAGCGACCGTGTCGACCCGGCCACGCTGACGCTCGAGGTCTTCGCCCGCGACGTCGACCTGCTCGCCGAGGCGCTCGAGCTCGAAACCTTCGCCCTCCTCGGCCACTCCTTCGGCGCCATCATCACCACCTGGCATGCGACGGAGCTCGGCACTGCCGCCGCGTACGTGATCTCGGGCGGCGGCGATGCGAGCGCTTCCCTCATGGCGGACGTCGAGGCGTCGCTCGAGGCGCTGGGTGAGCCCGGCGCCGCCATCGCCGAGTCCTGGGAGCACGAGAAGACCGTGCAGACCGAGGACGAGCTGAAAGAGCTCCTTCGGATCCAGATGCCGTTCCACTTCCACGGCGAGCCGCCCGCGGGCTACGGCGACGACATCGTCGGCACCCCCGACGTCCTTCGCCATTTCGCGAACGTCGGCTACGGCGACTTCGACTACACACCGAAGCTCGCCGACCTGAACAAGCCGGCCCTGGTCGTCGTCGGCGAGCACGACCGCACGACGACGCCCCGAGCGGCCGGCGTGCTTCACGACGGAATCGCCGACAGCGAGCTCCACGTCATCGCGGGCGCCGGCCACATGAGCTTCGTCGAAAAGCCCGACGACTACCTCGCCGTAGTCAGAGCCTTCCTCAGAAAACCAGCGGGTACACTGACCCGTCTTTGATGGCCAGCGAGACCACACCCACAGCCGAAGAAGGCGTCTGGACGACCGGCCCCGATGGGGAGCTCGTTCCGGACTACGACTCCACCTTCCCCACGATCAACGAGGGGGAGGTCGTGCACGGCACCGTTGTCCGCGTGGACAAGGATGAGGTGCTGATCGACATCGGCTACAAGTCCGAGGGCGTCATCCCGGTCTCCGAGCTCTCGATCCGCCGCTCGGTCAATCCCGAAGACGAGGTCAAGCTCGGCGACGAGATCGACGCGCTCGTCCTCACCAAGGAGGACGCCGAAGGCCGCCTGATCCTGTCCAAGAAGCGCGCGCGGTTCGAGATGGCGTGGAAGAAGATCGAGGCGGCGGCCGAGTCGGGCGAGCCCGTCGACGGAAAGGTGATCGAGGTCGTGAAGGGCGGCCTCATCCTCGACCTGGGCGTCCGCGGCTTCCTGCCGGCCTCGCTCGTGGACATCCGCCGCGTGCAGGACCTCGACGAGTTCCTCGGCCAGGAGCTGCGCTGCAAGGTGATCGAGCTCAACAGGTCGCGCAACAACGTCGTCCTCTCCCGACGCGCCGTCCTCGAGGACGAGCGCAAGGAGATGCGCCAGGCGATCCTCGACCGCCTCAACCCTGGGGACGTCGTCGACGGCCAGATCTCCAACATCGTCGACTTCGGCGCGTTCGTCGACCTCGACGGGATGGACGGCCTGATCCACATCTCCGAGCTCTCGTGGAGTCACGTCAACCATCCATCCGAGGTGCTCGACATCGGGCAGACCGTCAAGGTGAAGGTGCTCGACATCGACCGCGAGCGGCAGCGGATCTCGCTCGGCCTGAAGCAGACGCAGACCGATCCCTGGCAGCAGGTGCTGGAGCAGCACGGCGAGGGCGAGGTCGTGGACGGCAAGGTGACCAAGGTCGTCACGTTCGGCGCCTTCGTCGAGATCCTGCCCGGCGTCGAAGGCCTCGTCCACATCTCCGAGCTCGCTCAGCATCACGTCGAGAATCCACGCGAGGTGGTCTCGCAGGGCGACCAGGTGAAAGTGAAGATCATCGAGGTCGACGCCGAGCGCCGACGGCTCTCGCTCTCGCTCAAGCGCGTAGAAGGACAGGAGCTTCTCGGCCCGCCGCCCGATGCCGAAGAGGTGCACGCGACACCGCAGATCGATCTCTCGGAAGAGGTTTTTCCCGAGGCATCGGCCGACGAAGCCGGGCTGGAGCCGCCGGTCTCGGAGGGCGAGCCCGAGGTCGAGCCGGAACGGACCGACGAGAGCATCGCCGCCGACCAGGTGGCTCCGGAGGAGCAGGGGCCCGGCGACTCCGAGGGAGAGCCGCCCGCTCCGCCGCCAGAAGCCGAGGAATAGCATGGCGCGGCCGGTCACGGTCGCGATCACCGGAGGAATCGGCGCCGGCAAGAGCGAGGCGCTCGCCGCGTTCGCGCGCCACGGCGCAGCCGTGATCTCGAGCGACGACATCGTCCATACACTGCTGCGGGAAGACGAAGGGGTGCGCTCGGCGCTCCTCGATCGCTTCGGCGAGCGGATTCTCGACGACGCCGGCCAGATCGACCGCGCTGCGATCGCGGACGTCGTCTTCGCCGGCCGCGAAGCGCTCGCCTGGCTGGAAGCGCTCCTGCATCCGCGGGTGTCGGAGGAATACCTCGCCTGGCGCGACGAGCTCGCGCGGCTTCCGGACCCGCCGGCCGTGTGCGCCACCGAGGTTCCCCTTCTCTACGAGGCCGGGAGTGAGGACCGCTTCGACGTCGTCGTCGCGATCACGGCGCCGGAGGAACTGCGTGCGCAACGCGCGAGCGTCTCGGTCGCCGATCGCCAGCAACGCCTGATTCCGGACGAGGAGAAGGC
>JBIOYJ010000045.1:0-5037 GCA_044870105.1 Gaiellaceae bacterium
CTTCCTCCAGCACGCTCGCCGGCGGAGCGACGACGGGGATCGGCATCGGCCCGACGCGGATCGACCACGTGATCGGGGTGGCGAAGGCATATGTGACCCGCGTCGGCGAGGGACCCTTCCCGACCGAAATCGAAGGCGACGCCCAGGAGCGCCTACGGACCCTGGGCGGCGAGGTCGGCACGGTCACCGGCCGCGACCGGCGATGCGGATGGCTCGATCTGGTCGCGCTTCGCTATGCGTCGCGGCTCAACGGGATGACGACGCTCGCGCTGACGAAGCTCGACGTGCTCTCCGCCTTTGCCGCGCTCCCGGTCTGCGTGCGCTACCGGCTGCGCGACGGGACCGAGACGGACGAGTTCCCCGCGCATCAGTCGGACTTCCACCACTGCGACCCGGTCTACGAGAAACTGCCCGGTTGGGAGGAGCCGCTCGACGCGGTCGACGGCCGCTCGAAGCTGCCCGAGAACGCGCGCCGCTATGTGGAGTTCGTCGAGCTGGCGCTCGACCTGGACGTGTCGATCATCGGCACCGGCGCCGCCCGCGAGCGCGTGCTCGCGTAGAGCTCGTCGGGCGTATTCACGTTGCGAAGGAGCTCGGCATCCAGCTCGATGACTGTCGTATCCAGTTCTGACAACGCATCGCGCAGCGTGAGCTCGCCGGCGTTGAGCCGACGCTCGAGGACGCGAAGCGCGGTCTTCGAGTAAGCCGCGGGAAGCGGCCCGGTCTGCGGGACGGCGGCGTCGGCGCAGGCCTCGGCGAGCCCCCGCAGCAGTTCGGCCGTGACGAAGGGCGTGTCCACGGGAAGGAAGACGCAAACGTCGTTCGATGCGGCGCGAAGGCCCGCGACTACGCCGGCGATCGGGGCGCGCACATCGATGCCGTCGTCGAGCACCGGAAACGGCAACGGCAGCGCGTCGCGCGCCTTCCCGACGGCCAGCCGCTCTTCGCATGCCTCCCCCAGGACACGCCACGCCCGCTCGGCGAGCGTCTCGCCGTCAAGCTCCGCGAGCGACTTCGGCGACCCGAACCTCGAGCTCGCCCCGCCGACGAGCAGGACGCCGGTCAGCGATCGCTTCGTCATGAGTTCAAACCGGTCGACCGGTCATTGCAGACGGACGCGCGGGCCAAGCCCGCGCGTCCTGACGGCGGCATCGCAAGCGACGCCTTTAGGCCCCGACGCGCCAAGGCTCCGAGTAGACGTTCAGACGATCGCCTCGCGCGAAGCCGCAGAGCGTGATCCCGCGATCACGACCGAGCTCGACTGCGAGGCTCGACGGGGCCCCGACTGCGACGACCAGCGGACACCCGGCGACCGCCGCCTTCTGCACGAGCTCGAACGAGAGTCGGCCGCTCACACACAGGACCGACTCGGCGAGCGGCAGCAGCCCTTCGCCGAACGCCCAGCCGATCACCTTGTCCATCGCGTTGTGCCGGCCCACGTCCTCGCGCAGGCACAGCAGCTCCCCGTCGCCCGCGAACAGACCGGTCGCGTGCAAGCCCCCGGTCGCCTCGAAGGCCGGCTGCGCGGCGCGGAGGCGATTGGGCAGATCGGCCAGGAGCTCGAGGCGAACGCGCAAGCCGCTCGTCACCTTCGCCGCCTCCACCGCGACCGCCTCGAGCGCCCCCTTTCCGCACACGCCGCAAGACGACGACGTGTAGAAGTGCCGTTGCAGGCGCTCGGGATCGAAATCCCCCGCCTCGACCTCGATCGTGTTGGCGGCCAGGTCGGAAGGAATCGCGGTCCGAGATGGCGAGATTCCCTCCGAATACAAGAACCCGATTGCAAGCTCCTCGTCGTGGCCGGGCGTCCGCATCGTCACGGCGATTGGGTCGCCGTTGACGCGGATCTCGAGCGGCTCCTCGGCTGCGACCTGATCCGGCGAGACGCGGCCGCTGGGCAGCCGGACGATCTCGACCGAAGCCGCGGCGTAAGGCGGCGCCTTCATCGCGGCCGCAGTCTACGGAGCCCGGCGTTCCGCGAGCAGGTACTCGTACAGGTTGCGGTAGCCCGTGATCGCAGCGCCGACGTCGCCCGGGTCGACCGTCTGCCCCTCGTCGACGAGTCGGGCGATTCGCCGTGCTTCGAGGAACTCCGCCACGACCTCGGGTTCGGCCGACTCGCGCGCGCCCTCCTCGTCGAGCGGGTAGCCGCGCTCGAGCATCATCCGCTCGATCAGATTGTCGAGCTCTGGCAAGGCCTCCTCGGGGGAGTCGACGACGAGCGGCTCGAGGCTTTGCCACTCGCTTTCCCACGTGTGTCGATCGAGTCCAGGTTCCGACATGCCCGTTGGATACCCCTCCGCCCCCTTTGAAACACTGAGTCCATGAACGTCCTGATCGTGGGCTCGGGCGGCCGCGAGCATGCCTTGGCGTGGAAGCTCGCCCAGAGCCCACGGCTCGACCGCCTGCACGCGGCGCCGGGCAACCCCGGCATCGCGAGCCTCGGCGACTGTCACCCCGTGCGCGCCGACGACGGCGACGGCCTGCTCGCTCTCTGCCGGGAAGTCGACATCGACTTGGTCGTCGTGGGCCCCGAGGCGCCACTCGTCGCGGGCGTGGCCGATCGGCTACGACACGCGGGAATCTCGGTCTTCGGACCCGGCGCGTCCGCGGCGCGGATCGAGGGCTCGAAGAGCTTCGCGAAGGACGTCATGCATGCGGCGGATGTACCCACCGCCGACCAGCTGGCAGTCGCGCGCCCGCCCTGCGTGGTCAAGGCCGACGGGCTCACCGCCGGCAAGGGCGTCTTCGTTTGTCGCACGCCGACAGAGCTCGACAGAGCGCTGAAGACGGTGACGGCCTACGGTGACGCGTTCGTGATCGAGGAGCTGCTCGAGGGCGAGGAGGTGTCGGTCTTCGCGCTCTGCGACGGAGTGAACGCGGTCGCGCTCGCCCCCGCGCAGGACTTCAAGCGCCTGGAGGACGGAGACGAGGGGCCCAACACCGGCGGAATGGGTTCCTACTCGCCGGTCCCGTGGCTCGAGGCGAACGTCGACGAGCTGCTCGACGCGATCCACCGACCCGTGCTGCGCGAGCTCGCGCTGCGCGAGACGCCGTTCATCGGACTGCTCTACGCCGGTCTGATGGTCACGGAGGATGGCCCGCGCGTGCTCGAGTTCAACTGCCGCTTCGGCGACCCCGAGACGCAGTCGATCGTGCCGCGCATCGAGGGCGACTTCCTTCCCGCGCTGGCGGCAGCGGCCCGAGGCGATCTCGGCGAAACGGCGCTCGAGGTCGGCGACGAGGCTGCCGTAACGGTCGTCATCTGTGGCCGCGATCCGCTCGACCGGGGCGATCACGGCACGCCGATCGGGGGCGTCGACACCGCGGCGGCGACCGGCGCACTCGTCTTCCACGCCGGCACCGCGGAGCATGACGGCCGGCTGGTCACGAACGGCCGCCGGATCCTCAATGTGACGGGGCTCGGCCCTGACGTGATCAGCGCCCGGGCCGCCGCCTACGAGGCCGTCCACAAGATCTCGTTTCCCGAGATGCGCTACCGGTCTGACATCGCGGCCAAGGCCGAGCATGTCCACTCCTGAGAGGCCGCTCGTCGGAATCCTGGTCGGCTCCGACTCCGACCGCGAGCGGATGCAGGACGCCGTCGAGGAGCTCGAGCGGCAGGGAATCGGGCACGAGTTCGAGGTCCGCTCCGCCCACCGCACGCCCGATGCGGTCGCCGAATACGCGCGGGCGGCGCGCGGCCGTGGCCTACGAGTGCTGATCTGCGGCGCCGGCCTCTCCGCGGCCCTTCCGGGCGTCGTGGCCGCTCATACAGATCTGCCCGTCATCGGCGTGCCCCTGCGCTCTTCGAAAAGCGTGCTCGACGGGCTCGATGCGCTGCTCGCGATCGTCCAGATGCCTCCGGGCGTGCCCGTCGCCACTGTCGGCGTCGACAACGCGCGCAACGCGGCCGCGCTCGCGGCGCGGATTCTCGGCGCGTAGGCGCTCTCTCCATCCCCAACCCCCGCCCACCCAAGGGGCGAAGAAGATGGTAGGAGGAGAAGGCGCGCAGGTGTGACACGCGAGTGAGCCGGAAGCGGTGAAAGTTCTCTCCAGGCGACACGGTTTGCCCGCCTCCTCCGCCTCTAGACTGGATCCAGTGATCGCCCGCTACTCCCGCCCGGCCATGGCCAGGATCTGGTCGGACGAGACGAAGCTCGCGCGCTGGCTCGAGGTCGAGCTTGCCGCGCTCGAGGGATGGGCGGAGATCGGCGCGGTGCCCGCCGATGCCGTGCGCGAGATCCGCGAGACGGCCCGCCCGCCCTCGGCAGAGCGCGTCGCCGAGCTCGAGGAAAGGACGCAGCACGACCTGGCGGCGTTCGTCGATGCCGTCGCGGAGCAGCTGGGCGAAAACGGCCGCTGGTTCCACTACGGCCTCACCTCGTCCGACGTGATCGACACCGCGCTCGCGCTCCAGATCCGCGAGGCCGGCGAGCTCCTCCTCGACGGCGTCGACCGCGCCTTCGACGCGGCCGTCGCGCGCGCCGAGCAGCACAAGGACGACGTCTGCATGGGCCGCACGCACGGCGTCCACGCGGAGCCGACGACCTTCGGGCTCAAGCTCGCCGGGTGGGCGTTCGAGCTCGACCGCAACCGTACGCGGCTTCGCAATGCGCTCGAAGGAATCCGTGTGGGCAAGCTCTCGGGCGCGGTCGGGACCTACGCCGCGATCGATCCGGAGGTCGAGCGCATCGCCTGCGAGCGGCTGGGACTCGAGCCGGCTCCCGTATCGACGCAGATCGTCCAGCGCGACCGGCATGCAGAGCTCCTGTCTACGCTCGCCGTCGCGGCCGCGTCGCTGGAGAGGTTCGCGCTCGAGATCCGCCATCTCGCGCGCACCGAGGTGGCCGAGGTGGCTGAGCCCTTTGGCAAGGGCCAGAAGGGCTCGTCCGCGATGCCGCACAAGCGGAACCCCGTGGTTGCCGAGCGGATCTGCGGACTCGCGCGCGTCGTGCGTGCCGCCGCGGTCGTCGGACTAGAGAACGTGGCCCTCTGGCACGAGCGTGACATCTCGCACTCCTCGGCCGAGCGTGT
>JBIOYJ010000046.1:0-20082 GCA_044870105.1 Gaiellaceae bacterium
GCTCCGGCCAGCCGAACTGAAGGGCGGGGTCTCCCCCGTCCATACCGGACATGTCAAGGGCTGGTAAGGTTCTTCGCGTTGCGTCGAATTAAACCACATGCTCCACCGCTTGTGCGGGCCCCCGTCAATTCCTTTGAGTTTTAACCTTGCGGCCGTACTCCCCAGGCGGTGTGCTTACCGCGTTAGCTGCGACACCGAAGAGCTAGGCTCCCCAACGTCTAGCACACATCGTTTACAGCGTGGACTACCAGGGTATCTAATCCTGTTTGCTCCCCACGCTTTCGCGCCTCAGCGTCAGTCTCGGTCCAGAGAGCCGCCTTCGCCACCGGTGTTCTTCCCAATATCTACGAATTTCACCTCTACACTGGGAATTCCACTAACCTCTTCCGGACTCTAGGTCGCCAGTATCAAAGGCAGTTCCAGAGTTGAGCTCAAGGCTTTCACACCTGACTATGGCAACCGCCTACACTCGCTTTACGCCCAGTAATTCCGAACAACGCTAGCCCCCTTCGTATTACCGCGGCTGCTGGCACGAAGTTAGCCGGGGCTTCTTCTCCCGTTACCGTCATCATCGTCACGGGCGAAAGAACTTTACAATCCTAAGACCTTCATCATTCACGCGGCATGGCTGCGTCAGGCTTTCGCCCATTGCGCAAGATTCCCCACTGCTGCCTCCCGTAGGAGTCTGGGCCGTGTCTCAGTCCCAGTGTGGCTGATCGTCCTCTCAGACCAGCTACCGATCGGAGCCTTGGTGAGCCATTACCTCACCAACAAGCTAATCGGCCGCGGGCTCATCCTCGGCCAGAAGCCGAAGCCACCTTTTCTTTCGCACCCGAGGGCGCGAGAGGCCATTCGGTATTAATCCGGGTTTCCCCGGGCTATCCCGATGCCGAGGGCAGATTACTCACGTGATACTCACCCGTTCGCCGCTTTCCCCAGGCCCGAAGGCCTGGTTCTCGCTCGACTTGCATGTGTTAAGCGCGCCGCCAGCGTTCGTCCTGAGCCAGGATCAAACTCTCCGTGAAGACTGGTTTGCGTTGAGGCCTTCGCCTCGTTGCAAGCTTCTTCAGTTGAGCTTGAGCTCAAAGGTCACACCCCACGGCTTCGCTTGCGATGCCGTCAGAGGTCGTGCCGGCTTTGCCGGCGCGACCGCCTCAGGGTATGACGGGATTTAGAACCCCACACCCGAAGGCGTGAGGCCTCGACGTTTGCACACGCTGCTGAGTTTTCAAAGACCGGTGCCGTTGGCGGCGTAAAAAAGCCTCTGACTCGCATCAGAGGCCTTCGAGACTGTCTCGGTACTGAGGTCGTATCCGATTCGCGTCCGAAGGCGCTCCTGGTCGAGTTGCAGGGACTTTGGTACACCGCCTCTCGGCGGCTGGGGAATGATAGCAGCGCGGGTCGGATCGTCAAGAAACCCTAAACCTGACGAACCGGCGCTTGCCGGCCTGGATCAGAGCTCCCGCGAGCCGCTCCCGCGGTACGTCCAGCTCATCGGCAACCCGGCCGTCGATCTTGACTCCACCCTGCGCGATCAGCCGGCGAGCCTCGCTCGTCGAAGCGACCCCGAGAAAGTCCACCAACAGCTTCGGCAGATGGAGCACCGCGCCGTCCGGCGGCAGCTCGACCTCGGGCGTTTCCTCGGGCGCCTCGCCCTCGCGAATGACACGGTTGAAGTACTCCTCGCCGCGCCGCAGACCGTCCTCACCGTGAGCGCGCCGAACGATGAATCGGGCGAGCTCGAGCTTGGCCTCCATCGGGTCGAGCGCCGCTGGATCCTGGTCGGATTCCATGACGAGCCGGTAGTACTGCGGCAGCAAATCGTCGGGAATCCGCATCGCCTTTCCGAACTGCTCCTCCGGGTCCTCGACGAGCGCGATGTAGTTACCGCGCGAGCCGCTCATCAGCGTCCCGTCCCAGCTCATCAGCAGCTCGACCGTGAGCGCCACCTGCGGCTCGAGCCCGTAGGCCTCCATCACGTCGCGGCCCATCAAGAGGTTGTAGAGCTGATCGGTTCCGCCGAGCTCGACGTCCGCCTCCACCGCGACGGAGTCGTAAGCCTGCATGAGCGGATAGAGCAGCTCCGAGACGGAGATCGGCGAGCGCTCGGCATAGCGCTTCGCGAAATCGTCTCGCTCGAGCATCCGCGCGACCGTCGTCGTCCGCGTCAGGCGCAGGATCTCCGCGAAGTCGAGCTTCGAGAGCCATTCGCTGTTGAAGCGGACCTCGGTCCGCTCGGGGTCGATGATCGTCGACGCGTGGTCGAAATAGCGCTGGGCATGTCGATCGATCTCCTCCGGATCGAGCATCGGTCGCGTCGCCGACCTGCCCGACGGATCGCCGATCCGCGTCGTGTAATCGCCGACGATCAAGACGCCGGTATGACCCTCACGCTGGAAGGAGGCCATGCGCTGAAGCGGGATCCCGTTTCCGAGAGTGACGTGCGGCGCCGTGACGTCGATGCCGAGCTTGACCCGCAACGGCCGGCTCTGCTCGAGCTTGCGCTCGAGTTCGCCTTCGGGCTGGACATGGACTGCGTTTCGCGTGAGCTCGGCCGCGGCCATGAATGCGGCGAGCATACCGTTACAATCCATCGGTTCTGGCTCCGGGTAGACGACCTTCTCCGAGGCGCTCGACGCGCCGGGGCAGGATTCGCAGGCTCCGCCTTCTCGCGCTCCTTGCGATCCTCGCACTGGCTGCGTTCGTGTCCTTCACCTTCGGGTTCGTGACCGCGATCGCGGGCGAGATCCCCGCGCTCGACCCCTCCCGCCAGCAGGCGATCGAGCGCGACGGATTCATCTACGCCGGCAATCCGCCCGAGCGCGTGCTCGCGCGTCTCGTCGGCCGCGAGAGCCGCCTGATCGTCTCCTCGGACGAGATCTCGCCGCTGATGAAGCAGGCGATCGTCGCCGTCGAGGACCGCCGCTTCTACGAGCACCGCGGCGTCGACTTGCGAGGAATCGTGCGCGCGATGTGGCAGGACATCAGGCACAAGAAGGTCGTCGAAGGCGGCTCGACGATCACGCAGCAGTTCGTAAAGAACACCTACGTGCGCAAGCAGCGCTCGATCGGGCGAAAGCTCAAGGAGGCCGCGCTCGCGTGGCAGCTCGAGCAGCGCTGGTCGAAGGACCGCATCCTGACCGCGTACCTGAACACGATCTACTTCGGCAACGGCGCCTACGGCGTCGAGCAGGCGGCGCAGACGTATTTCCATCACCGGGCGAAGAGGTTGACGCTCGCCGAATCGGCGCTGCTCGCCGGAATCCCCGGAGACCCGAGCCGCTTCGATCCGGTCGCCAACCCGAGGGAAGCGAAAGAGCGCCGGGACACCGTCCTCAAGGACATGCTCGATCAGGGCGACATCTCACTGGCCGACTACAACCAAGCCACCCAGACCGACCTCCCGAGCCCGCAGGAGGTCAAGCCTCCGGGGCGTCAGGGCCCGGCGCCGTACTTCACGAACTACGTCAAGCAGCAGCTGATCGAGCACTACGGCGCCGCGAAGGTGTTCGGCGGCGGCCTGCGGGTCCACACGACCATCGATCTCGACCTCCAGCGCATCGGCCGGGAGTCGATCGAGAAATGGCTGTCGAACCCGGACGGCCCCGCCGCGGCGCTGGTGGCGATGAACCCGAGCGACGGCAGCGTCCTGGCGATGGTCGGCGGGCGAAACTACCGCAAGAGCCAGTTCAACCTGGCCGTGCAGGGACTGCGGCAGCCTG
Organism: Gaiellaceae bacterium; assembly: GCA_044870105.1. Taxonomy (GTDB): domain Bacteria; phylum Actinomycetota; class Thermoleophilia; order Gaiellales; family Gaiellaceae; genus JBKPFU01. Next base: position 3,723 of record JBIOYJ010000046.1, read on the forward strand.
GCTCGTCCTTCAAGCCGTTCGTCCTCACGACCGCGCTGAAGGAAGGCATCTCCCCGTCGACGACGTTCGTGTCCAAAGAAGTGACGATCCCGCTCGGCGACCGCGTCTGGGTCGTGCACAACTTCGAAGACGAGTACCTGGGCACGATCGACCTGGAGCAGGCGACGCAGTACTCTGACAACGCGGTCTACGCGCAGCTCACGCGGCTCGTCGGGCCGGCGAACGTCGCGCGGACGGCGCGCTCGCTCGGCATCCGTAGTCGGCTGAAGCCGTACTTCTCGATCGGGCTCGGGGCCCAGGCCGTCAACCCGCTCGAGATGGCGCGGGCGTTCTCCGCCTTCGCGAACGGAGGCCGGCGCATCGACGGCTCGATCCTGGGCAACCAGCCGCGTGCGGTCGACCACATCGGCGGCGAGCAGAACCGTCCGATCGCCCGCCAGGTGGTCGGCGAGAACACGGCGGGGATCGTCACGTACCTGCTCCAGCGCGTGATCAAGGGCGGCACGGGACATGCCGCGGCTCTGCCGGATGGGCGCCCGGCCGCCGGCAAGACCGGCACGACCGAGAACTTCGGCGACGCCTGGTTCGTCGGCTACACGCCGCAGCTCGCCGTCGCGATCTGGGTCGGTTACCCGAACGGCCTCCGGCCGATGCTGACCGAGTATCACGGGGATCCGGTCGCGGGCGGCACCTTCCCGGCGCTGATCTGGAAGAGCTTCATGGAACGGGCGCTCCCGTACCTGCACGCCGAGCCGCAGCCCTTCCCGACGCCGCTGATCCCGTACGGCAGCGCCAGGCAGATCGTCTACCGGGACGGCCGGATCCAGCTCGACAACGGCCATTGCAACGACACGAGGACGGTGCTCTACTTCGGCTCGCAGGGCCCGAGCAACATCGCCGATTGCAAGCCGAACGAGGTCGAGGTCCCCGACGTCGTCGGCGAGACGGTCCGCGAGGCGAATGCGCGGCTGGCGGCCCAGCCGCTCGTGCCCGCGTACGTGTACCGACCGGCACGCCCGAGCGAGCGCACCGGCGTCGTCCTGCGCCAGTTCCCGGCGCGCGGCACGCTCTCCTCCTACGACAAGGTGACGCTCGTCCTCGCGAAGCCGCTGCACGGGGTCGTTCCAAACCTCGTCGGGTTGACGTTCGACCAAGCGAAAGCGAAGCTCGAGAAGCTGAAGCTGCAGGGCAAGCTCGACGGCGACGCCTCCGGAGACGCGAAGGTGATGTGGCAGTCGCCCAGGCCCGGCGCCGCCGCCGCGCCCGGAATGGTTGTCAGGCTGGCCGTAAAGACCGGCTGAGGAAGCGCGAGCCGGCGAGGCCGTAGCGCCAGGGCAGCTCGCCCGCGCGCGTGATCCCGATGCGAGGGCCCGCGAGCACCTCGACCTCGCCGTCGCGCGGGAGCAGCTTGAAAGGCGGCTCGTCGAGTGCGAGCCCGTCGTGACCACGCGTGATCCCGAGCGCCTGGCAGACGCGGCCGGGACCGGCGCACAGGAGCCGGGGGTCGTCGAGCCCGCGCCGCTCGCGCATCGCCTCGACGCCCTCGGTCGGCTCGAGCGCCCGGACGAGCACGGCGCTTGCTCTCCCCTCCTCCTCGCACACGAGGTTGAGGCACCAGTGGATGCCGTACGAGCGGTAAACGTAGGCGTGGCCAGGCGGCCCGAACATGGACGCGTTGCGCGCCGTCCTCCCGCGGAAGCCGTGGCTGGCCGGGTCTTCCTGGTCGTAGGCCTCGACCTCGACGATGCGCCCGCCGGCGCCGTCGAAGAGCAGCACCGCCCCGATCAGATCCGGCGCCACGTCGTGGACCGAGCGCGCAAAGAACTTCCTACCCAGAGTCATCCGAAGAGCTGCTTCGTCAAATTCAATTCGAGGCGACTTTAGACGGGCGCGCCGGCAAAGCCGTCACGCCCTTTAAGCGGCATCGCAAGCGACGCCTCCGTGCCAATCAAGCCTGTTGCACCTGCTTCGCGTCGTAGCGGATCAGCTGCGGGATCGCGGCCGCCAGCACGATCGTTCCCACGACGCACGCGATCCCGCCGGAGACGACGGAGAAGCGGACGCTGGTGGCCGAGGCGAGCGCGCCCGCCTCGAGGTTCCCGAGCGAGGGAGCGGCAGCGACCTGGGTGAACTCGATTCCCGACACGCGCCCCCGCATCGCGTCCGGCGTCGCCGCGAGGGCGATCGCGCTGCGTAGCACGGCGCTGACGAAGTCGGCGGCGCCGGCAAGCGCGAGCAACAGCAACGCAAGCCACAGCGACTCGGCGAAGCCGAAGGCGGCGATCGCGACGCCCCAGAGTGACGCGGCGACGAGCACGCCGATTCCCTGGCGCCGCATCCTCGTCACCGTGCCGGAGAGGAATGCCGCGACGAGCGCGCCGGCGGACGGCGCCGCGTACAGCAACCCGACGACGGACGTTCCGCCGAGCTTCATCCCGATCGCGGGGAAGAGCGCCATCGGCATCCCGAAGATCATCGCGTTCGTGTCGACGAGGAAGATCCCCAGCAGCTCGCGCCGCGTCGGGATGTAGCGGAGCCCGTCGAGGATGGAGCCGAGCGTGACGCGCTCCTCGGCCTCCGCGGGCAAGGCCGGGGGCAAGCGAAGGATCGCCCACAGGGCCGCCGCGAACGTCGCCAGGTCGATCGCGTAGGTCCCGGTGAAGCCGAGCGTCGCGACCAACAACCCGCCGAGCGCCGGTCCCGCCACCGCAGCGAAGTTCCGGTAGATGCTCTCGAGCGCCGACGCGGCGGCGATCCGGTCGACGCCGACGAGCGCGGGAACGAGCGAGCGTTCCGCCGGGATCATCGCCGCGAAACCCGTCACGGCCAGCAGGGTGATCGGGTAGAGCGCCCAAGAGTGCGGATGAGGCAGTGCCGCATTTCCCATGTAGAGCCCGCTCGCGACCAGCGCGACCGCGGCGCTGACGAGCATCAGGCGGCGGCGGTCGACGACGTCGGCGATCGCCCCGCCGACGATCGGGACGATCAGCAGCGGGATCAGATCGGTGATCCCGAGCAGCCCGACCTGGAGCGTGGAGCCGGTGAGGTCGTACATCTGGACGGCGACGGCGACAAAGGTGATCTCACTGCCGATGAAGGAGACGCCCTGCCCGATGAACAGGCGGCGGAAGGCCGGCGTCTCCCGCAGCGGCCGGGTGTCGACGGCGACGTGCCGGAACCAGGCGAACCGCCCCGGCCGCGCGCTCGGGCTCGGCTCTTCGAGGGCGGCTTTTTCGGCGGGTGGGAGGTGCTCGGGCGAGGCGGTCGGCCGCTAGAAGAGGCTCTCGTTCTCGCCCTTGGGAACGGTTGCCTCGAGCACTCTCTTCGCGCGGCGCTGGAGATCACGCAGGTCGACCCGCCCCGATTCGGCCTGCTGGACGAGCCGCTCCGCGAGGTCGAGCGACTGGTCGAGCACCTGCGCCCGCGCCGCGTGGCTCTGCCCCATCTCGGCGAGGATCGTCCGCTCGGTGCGTGAGGCGACGATCGGCTCGGGAATCCCCTCGATCCAGACGAGCGTGCGGCTGCCGTGGCCGCGACGTTTGTCGGTGATCGGCTCAATCGCGTAGATGCGGTCGGCGCGGACGTACTTGCCGTAGCCGAGAAAGATCATCCGAGCTCCGTCCACGGCTCGATTATGCTCACCGCCGTGGACGAGGCGTCGGTACGGGAGCACGCGCAGGCGCACGGCGACGCCGTCGTGGCCGGCGATCTACGCCGGGCCGGAAGCGACCTGGACGGCGAGGCGCTGGCTCAGGCGGGTGGCGTGATGAAGCAGCTGCCGCGGACGATCACCGCGGCGGAACTCGTCAGCGTCGAGGTCGCCGGCGACGCGGCGATCGTTCGCACGCGCTACTTGGGCGACGAGGGCGAGGGCACGGTGGAGTGCCGCTGGGAGGACCGCGAAGGCCGGCCCAAGATCGTCGACATGAAGGTCACTTAGAGCTCGTTTCAGAATGCGGCCTCGCCGCCGGGGTATGCGATGGGCGGTGCGAGGCAAGGACGCAGGGAGTGTTCGTATTGAACGAAATACGGACACGACCGAGGACGCCGCATAGCGCCGTCCCAGCGCGGTCCGGCGGCACAGCGCTTCATTTTGAAGCGAGCTCTTAGGCCAGAGCGGCGCGCAGCGCCTCGACCACGCGTTCCTGATCGGACGCCTCGATCGCCGTGAAGAACGGCAGCGCCATCGTACGCCGGCTGGCTTCTTCGGCCAGCGGGCACAACCCCTCCCCGAAGCCGTAGCGCTCGCGCATGTATGCCTGCAGGTGGATGCACGGGAGGTAGCGCCCGGTCTGGATTCCCTCCCCTTGGAGCGTGAGCATTACGTGGTCGCGGTCGAGCTCTGGAGCGAGCTTGATCACGTACACGAACCAGGAGCGGCGATGATTGTCGTCGTCCGCGACCGGCGGCTCGACACCGTCGACGCCGGCGAGCAGTTCCGTGTAGCGGCGCGCTGCCGCCGCTCGTAGCTCCAGGATCTCGTCGAGCTTCTCGAGCTGCCCGAGCCCAAGCGCCGCGGCGACGTCGTTGAGGCGGTAATTGAAACCGAGCCGCGCGTGCTCCAACCACCCGCCGCCATCGGCGCGTCCGTGGTTGCGAAGGCTCTTGAGCAGGCGCCATTCGTCTTCGGAGTGCGTCGTGACGACGCCTCCCTCGCCGGTGGTGATCTGCTTGTTTGGATAGAAGGCGAAGACGCAGGAGGTCCCGTGCGAGCCCACCGGAGCTTCCTTGTAGTGGGCTCCGAAGGCCTGACACGCGTCGTCGAAGAGGACGAGACCGTGCCGGCCCGCAAGCTCGCGCAGCGGCTCGAGCTCGCACGGATAGCCGTAGATGTCGACGGCGATGATCGCGCGCGTGCGCTCGGTGATCGCGGCCTCGACGGCCGCGGGATCGAGGTTCAGGGTCTGCGGGTCGACGTCGGCAAAGACCGGCGTCGCGCCCTCGTAGATGAAGCAGTTCGCCGTCGCGGCGAACGAGTAGGGGGTGGTGATCACCTCGTCGCCCGGCCCGAGTCCGGACGCGTGCGCAAGCAGATGCAGCCCTGCGGTTCCGCTGGAGACGGCGGCCGCGTGGGGTGCTCCGACGATCTCGGCGAAGGCCTCCTCGAAACGCTCGATTGTCGGCCCGAGCGAGAGCCGCCCGGAACGGAGAACCTCGAGGACGAGCTCCTCCTCGCGCTCGTCGAGGAAGGGGCGGCTGAGCGGTACGACCCGCGTCTCTTGTTTCAAGCGCCGGCGGGCTCGGCGGCCGGTGTCGCGTACTCGAGCCAGTGCGGCCACCGCTCGCTGCGCCCCCGCGCGGTGTCGAGGTAGGCCTCCTGGATCTCGAGCGTGACCTCACCGACGCCGATCTCGACATCGTCGATCGCGCGCAGCGGCGTCACTTCCGCGGCCGTCCCGGTCATGAACGCCTCGTCCGCGAGATAGAGATCGGATCGGATCAGGGTCTTCTCCACGACGCGATAGCCGAGGTCCTGCGCGATCTGGATCACCGTGTCGCGGGTGATCCCGGGCAGGATCGAGGCCGAGAGGTCGGGCGTGTAGATGACGCCGTCCTTGACCACGAAGACGTTCTCGCCGGAGCCGTCGGCGATGAAGCCCTCGGCCGTGAGCAGGATCGCCTCGTCGTATCCCGCGCGGTTCACCTCCGTGACCGCGAGCATGGAGTTCAGATACACCCCGGTCGCCTTGGAGACGTGGGGAATCACGTTCGGGCCGATCCGCTGCCAGCTCGAGATCTTGGCGTGGATGCCCTTCTTCAGCCCCTCCTCGCCGAGGTACGCGCCCCACGGCCAGCTCATGATCACGGTCTCGACCGGGTTACCCATCGCGGACACGCCGAGCTCCCCGTAGCCGTAGAACACGATCGGGCGCAGGTAGCACTCGGGCAGGCCGTTGACCCCGATCAGCTCGTGACAGGCCGCCTTGAGGTCCTCGACGGAGTACGGAATCTCCATGTAGAGCAAGCGCGCTGAGTTGTGCAGGCGCTCGAGGTGGTCGGTGAGCCGGAAGACCGCGGTGCCCTTCTGCGTCTCGTACGCCCGAATTCCTTCGAAGACGCCGGAGCCGTAGTGGAGGCCGTGGACGCCGACGTGGACCTTCGCGTCGGCCCAGTCGACGAACTCGCCGTTCATCCAGATCTTCTCGGTCTCACGCATGCGCGCTCCTTTCTAACTGGAATGTTATGCGGCCTCGTCGACGGCGTCGACGGAGTTGGCGCGGGCAAGGCGTTGGAGTTCCCTCGGTCCGAGCGCGGCGAGGTGATTCGGCGAGCCGGCGCCGATCCAGACCACCTTGTGCTGGAGCAACGTCCGGTCGATGAAAACCCGTTCGATCGCCGGAAGCGGGAAGGGCGCGACCGCGCCGGGAGCGAAACCGGTCGCGTCGCGCACCTCCTCGGAGCCGGCGATGCGTGCGTAAGCGGCGCCCGCCGCCGCTCGGACTTTCTCGCGGTCGGCGCGACGGCTTCCCGGCACCAGCACGAGAACGGCACGGTCGTCACACATGAACACGAGCGACTTGACGATCTGGCCGAGATCGCAGCCGACCGCCCGCGCGGCGTCCTCGGCGGTCGGAGTCCCCGTCTCGAACTCCTCGATCTTCGCCTCCGCCCCCGCCGAGCGCAGGAAGGCCGCGACGCGTTCCACCGCCTCAGGCCAGGGCCGCGTGACCATTTTCCGAGGGTAGCCGTTTGTAGATCGACAACGTCGGGAGCACGATGGACGAAGAACAACGCCGAATCGCCAAAACCGAGTCGCTCTTCCGCGACGTCAACGAGCGGATCGCGGAGACGTCGGGCCGCTTCGAAGCCGGCGAGGCCGAGTTCATGTGCGAATGCGGCGATCCGGAGTGCACCGAGCACGTCGAGGTGCCGTTCGACGAGTACGAGCGGGTTCGCGAGCACGGAGCGCGGTTCGTCCTGCGGCCCGGCCACGTCGACGAGCAGGTCGAGCGCGTGGTGCGGAAGCGCCGAGGCTACGCCGTCGTCGAGAAGCTCGGCGCCGTCGGACGGCTCGTCCGCCGCCGCGATCCGCGCGAGCAGTCCACTTAACGAGCTAGTACAAGCCGGGCACGAACCGGCTGCGCGTCCGGGTGCGGTACTCGCCGTAGGACGGGTAGCGCTCGAGCAGCCATCCCTCCTCGAGCCTCGCCTTCAGATCGAACACGAACGCGAGCAGCGCGGTCGGGATCAGACCGAGCGGCGACTCCGCCAGCGACCAGCCGAGGGCGATGAGAAGGACGGCCCCGTAGATGGGGTGCCGGACGACGCGGTAGACGCCGTGCTGCACAAGGCTCCCCCGGACCACCGGCCTCGGGAACGGGCTGAGGTTGCGGCCCATCGAGACCATCGCCGCGATCAGCAACGACAGGCCGAGGGTCGCGACCACGATCCCGACGACTGTCAGCGTCCCCGCCGCCGCGTCCGGCCAGTAGACGCCTGTGAAGCCGGAGAGGACGATCACGGCCATCAGGGCCAGCTGGACGGCAAACCACCCTTCACCTCGCTTGCCGAGAGCTGGGGGCCTCACGTTCCTGGGGCGTCGCTGGCAAAGGGGGCAAGCCGGGGGGCGCAGGGCCGTAACCAAGGCGGACGCCAGTGGAAAAGCGCCGCCGGCGCAGCATCCTGCCGCCAGCGGCGCAAGGCGGGGGCGGCGTAACCAGGGCGGAGCCAGTGGCGGGAGCCGTCGCCGCCCAGGAGCGCGAGGCTAGGTAAGCGAGATGAAGCGAACATCATCGAAGCCGTGCTCGCCGCGCAGCTCGGCGACGAGCTCGTCGGGGGGCGGCGTGTCGATGGACAGCGCCATCAGCGCCTTGCCCCCGCGCCGCGTGCGCGAGACGGCCATGTTGGCAATGTTGACTCCCGCCTCTCCGAAAACCGTCCCCACGCGGCCGATCACGCCCGGCACGTCGTCGTAGCTGAAGAAGACCATCAGGGGCGCGAGCTCCATCTCCAGCTCGAAGCCGAGCGCGTTGACGAGCCAGTGGCGATGGTCGCGGCCGATCGTCGTCCCGGCGACACGGACCTCGTCACCGTTCGAGCCGACGCCGACACGGACGAGATTGGTGAAGTCGCGCGACGCGCGCCGGCGCTCCTCCAGCACCTCGATTCCCCGCTCGGCGGCGATCAGGGGGGCGTTGACGTAGTTGACCGGCTCCTCGGCTCTGCCCTGGAACGCTCCGTTCAGCGCCGCGACCGTGAGGAGCCGGGTGTCGTAGCCGGACAGGCCGCCGTAGTAGAAGAGCGTGATCCGCTCGGCGCGGCCGGCGGCGAGCTCCATCGCCAGCCGCCCGAGCTTCGCCGCGAGCGGGACGAACGGGCCCAGGAGCTCCAAGTCCTCGGGCCGGATCGCCGGAATGTTGACCGCGTTGGTGACGACCATCCCCTCGAGCGCGGCGGCGACCTGCTCGGCCACGATCATGCCGGCGCGATCCTGCGCTTCCGCTGTCGACGCCGCCAGATGCGGCGTGACGATCACGTTCTCGAGCTCGAGCAGCGGGCCCTCGTACGGTTCGTCCGAGAACACGTCGAGCGCGGCGGCGGCCACCTTCCCCGAGCGCAGCGCCTCGATCAGCGCGGCCTCGTCGACGAGCTCGCCGCGAGCGGCGTTCACGAAGCGGACGCCGTCACGCATCTTCCCGAACGCCCGAGCGTCCATCGATCCCTCGGTCTCCGGGGTCAGCGGGAGGTGGAGCGTGAGGAACTCGGCGGCGGCGAAGACGTCGTCCGGCGTCTCCACGCGCTCCGCACCCAGCTCGCGGAAGCGCTCGCGGGCGACGAAGGGATCGTAGGCCACGACGCGCATGCCGAGGCCGATCGCGCGCCGCGCGACCTGTTGGCCGATGCGGCCGAAGCCGAGCACCCCGAGCGTCTTGTCGACCAGCTCGATCCCGCCGTACGCGGAGCGCTCCCAGCGGCCTTCCTTGAGCGCGGCGTGCGCCTGCGGAATGTTCCGGGAGAGCGCGAGCAGGAGACCGATCGTGTGCTCGGCTGCCGAGACGACAGTCGATTCGGGCGCGTTGGCCACCACGATCCCGCGCCGGGTTGCGGCCTCGACGTCGACGTTGTCGACGCCCACGCCGGCGCGACCGATCACCTTGAGGCGGTCGGCGCGCGCGATCAGATCGGCCGTGAGCTTCGTCCCCGAGCGGATGACGATCGCCTCGTACTCGCCGATCTTGGCGGCAAGGTCGCCGTTCGTCTCCACGTCGACGTCGAAGCGCTCGCGCAGCAGCTCGACGCCCGCGTCGGCGATCTTCTCCCGGATCAGGACGCGCGGCCGGTCGGTCACACCCGCGCGCCCTCGGCATAGGTCTCGAGCGCACGGGTGACCGCGGCGCCGCGCTCGATCTCGGCGCCCATCTCCGCGAGGCCGAGCTCCACGGCGCCGAGCGCCGTCGTGATGTCGAACACGTCGTAGTAGCCGATGTGGCCGATGCGGAAGATCTTGCCCTTCAGCTCGCCCTGGCCGGGCGCGAGCGTGACACCGAAGCCGTCGCGCAAGCTCAGGACGAGCTCGTCGGAATCGATCCCCTCCGGCGCTCGAATGGCGGTGACCACAGCAGAGGTGTCCTCGTCGGGAGAGAAGAGCTCCAGGCCCATCGCCTTCGCGCCCTCACGGCAAGCGCGTCCCAGTCGGAGATGGCGTTCGAACGCGGCGTCGAGTCCCTGCTCGAGGATCAGTCCGAGCGCGACGTTGAAACCGACGACCAAGGAGACGGCCGGCGTGAACGCGGCGTCGAGCTTGGCCTGGGCCTTTCGCGTCCGCTCCCAGTCGAAGTAGAAGCGCGGGGAGCGGGCGCGGGTGCTCGCCTGCGCGGCCGCGTCGGAGACGGAGACCGTGGCGAGGCCGGGCGGCGTCATCAGCGCCTTCTGGGAACCGGAGACGACGGCGTCGAGACCCCACTCGTCGGTCTCGAGCGGAACGGCCCCCAGGCTCGAGATCGCGTCGACGGCGACCAGCGCGCCGAGCTCCTTGGCCGCCGCCGCAAGCGCTGGCACATCGACGACGACGCCCGTGGACGTCTCGGACTGGGTCAGGAAGACGACACGGGCCCCCTCGTGCTCGGCGAGATCCTCCGCGCGCGGGACCTCTCCCCAGCTGTAGCGCAGATGGTCGACCTCGCAGCCGTAGCTCTCGGTGAGAGCCGCCCACCGCTCCCCGAAGTAGCCCGCGGAGACGACAAGCACGCGATCGCCGGGCGAGCAGAGGTTCGCCACCGTCGACTCCATGGCGCCCGAACCGGACGCCGTGAACATCAGCACTTCCGATTCGGTGCGGTAGACCTGCCGCAAGCGGCCGAGGCACTCCGCGTAGACCGCCTTGAAATCGGGGCCGCGATGATGGACGACGGGCTGCGCGAGCGCCGCCAGGACCTCGGGCGGCACGGGCGTCGGCCCAGGCGCCATCAGATACCGCTTCACCCCCCTGAGCCTAGCTCAGCGCTCGGCCGCTAGATCCCTGGGAGCTAGCGGAGCGCAGAGAGCGGATCGACGGCCGCGTTCCGCACGCGAACCTCGAAGTGGAGGTGCGGCCCGCTGGCGTCCCCCGTCGCGCCGACACGGCCGATGCGCGTCCCGGTCGAGACGTGCATGCCTTTGCGCACATCGAACCTCGAGAGATGCGCATACCAACTGCGGATGCCGTTCGAATGGCGCACCACGACGAGCTTGCCCCAGCCGCCCGCGTACCAGCCGGCGAACACCACGGTGCCGGAGCGGGCGGCGCCGACAGGGGCTCCCGTCGCAGCCGGAATGTCGATGCCGGTGTGGAACCGGTTCCCGCGCGGCCCGAACGTGTCACCGAGCGGTCCTCGAAGCGGCCAGGCGAGGGCAATCGAGCAGCGGGGGAGCGGGCGGCGAAGCGCTGTGAAGACGCTCGGTCCCGCAACGCCGTCCGGCCGGAGGCCGGCCCAAATCTGGAACCGGCGGAGCGCCCGCTCGACATGACCGCCGAAGCGACCGTCGATCGTCCCGGAGGGGAAGCCGTGCCAGGCAAGCGAGAACTGGAACGCGGCGACATCCCAACCGCCCATGCCGCTAGTCAGCTGACGGCTGCCGAGCCGGTGCTTCGCGTAGCGGCCGAGCGCCCGCCGCGTTCGCGGCCCGAAGACGCCGTCGACGGGGAGTCCGGCACGGCGCTGCAGGCGGCGGACCGCACGCGAGGTGGATTCGCCTTGAACGCCGTCGATCGTCCCCCCGTAGAGGCCTCGGCCGTGCAGGGCGACCTGGAGCGCGGCGACGTCCGGCCGGCCCGCCCCCGCGGCGGGGCTGACGAGTACAAAGGCGGCGAGAAACGGTATCGCCGCGAATTTCGGGCGAATGGGCGGCATCCCTCGAATGAGGGATCGACCGTAGCGCGAAAATCTTTACCCGCGCAACTCGAACGCGTACACGCGGCCCTCGAAAGAGCCTGCGTAGACGCGGTTTCCGACCACCGTCGGGGCGCTGAAAACCGGGTCGCGAAAGCGTGTTGCAAGCCGGATTCCGCCGCTCTGTGCGTCGGCACCGACCAGCAACGAGGGATTTCCCGTCCGCGCGAACCAGACGATCCCGCCGGCGACCGTCGGCGAGCTGTTCAGCAAGCCCTTGCCCGCCCGGACCGACCAACGGATGCCTGCGCCGCAGCGCGCGCCGATCGAGACGCGCACGAGCCGGTGCTGCGTGACGAGGTAGAGCGAGCGCCGGCGCGGCGACCACGCCGGCTGGCTGACGATCGGCGGCGAGTCGATCCCGATCAAGCCGAGCGAGGCGACCGGTCCGGCGCGAACCGCATCGCTTCGCCACACGTAGAGCCGCCCGTTCTTGTTCGTGGCGGCGATGAGCTCGGGACATGCGGTCGGCGTGAACGCGACCGGCGAGCCGACGAAATCGAGATCGCTCGGCTCGAAGATGTCGCGGGGGTGGCTCGACGCACGAAGGCGGAGATCCGGAGAAAGCTCAACCAGCCGCTCGCCGTATCCCGCCCACTCGCGGTGCCGACGGCCGACGTTGAGCCCTCCGCGGAACGCATTTCCGGTGACGACGAGGAGAGAATCCCGCGTCGCGCTGTAGGCGACGCCTCCCCAACCCCAGATCCCTCCACCCCCGCCGAGCGAGCGCGGGACTACGACCCAACGCGAAGCCGCCCGCGTCGCCAGGTCGACGCGGATCACCTTCCCCTGCATCACCCGGTCGCAGTACGAGCCCGTGCCGACGTACGCGGACCCGCCGACGATGGTCACGGCGCCCCAGACGTGCTCGCGGCGGAAGTCCGAGAAGAGCCGCACGGGCCAGCCCGGCCGCTCGCGGCCGGTGGCGAGATCGAGGCCGTGCAGCCGGCCCCAGGCGTCGGCGAGGTAGAGCGCGTGCGTGGCGGGGTCGACGGCGGCCGTTCCCGTAATTCCCCAGCCGTCGAGCTGCGGGCACGTGTTCTTCAGCTGCCCGAACCGGACGTGCCAACGCCGATTGCCGCTCGGGTCGAGCGCGTAGAGCGTTCCCGCCGAGGTGCCGACGTACAGCGTGTTCTCGGCGACGAGGATCTGCGAGGTGATGCGGCCCGCGAGCTTCGCCGTCCAGGCGAGCCGGATCGACCTTGGCGGTGCCGCGTCGGTGAAGCTCGTGCGCTGCGGGTCGTTCCCGTAGGTGAGCCATTCCGCGGGCGGCGGCCCGGCGCGGCCGGCGAGCGGCAGCGCCAGCGCGAGCACTGCGAGGCCGAGCCGCAGCCGCACGAGTTACTCGCCGATCGCCTTGAGCAAGACGCGTTTGCGCCGGCGGCCGTCGAACTCGGCGTAGAAGACCTGCTCCCACGGGCCGAGATCGAGTTGGCCGTCGGTGATCGCCAGCACGACCTGGTGCCCCATCAACTGTCGTTTTAGATGTGCGTCCGCGTTGTCCTCGCCATTGTTGTGGCGGTATTGCGAGACGGGCTCGTGAGGCGCCAGCCGTTCAAGCCAGTCATCGAAGTCCTGGATCAGCCCCGACTCGGCATCGTTGACGTAGACGGCCGCGGTGATGTGCATGGGATTGACGAGGCAGAGCCCGTTCTCGATCCCCGCGCGACGGATGAACTCCTGGACGTCAGGAGTGATGTTGATGTAGTCGCGACGGTTTGGTGTCTCGAACCACAACTCGTGACGGGCGTGCTTCACCCCGTCAGCTTCTCGCGCAGGCGCTCGTTGACCACCTTGGGATCGGCCTTACCGTTCGTGCGCTGCATCACCTGACCGACGAAGAAGCCGAGCAGACCCTCCTTCCCGCCGCGGTACGCGGCGACCTGATCGGGGTGCTCCGCGAGCACGGCGTCGATCAGCGGGTCGATCTCGGAGACCTCCGCCACGACGGTCTCGCCGAGGTACTGCTCCGCGGAGAAGTCCGGATTCCCGCTCGCGGCCAGCGCCTCGGCGAACGCCGCTCGCGGGATCGTCGCCCGCGCCTCGATCAGCTTCCCGAGCTCCTCGCCGTCGACCGCTACCGGATCGACGCCGGTCGCAGCGAACTCGTTCATCAGCACGTTCGCGACCGCCCGGCGGTCGCCGGGGACGCGGCGGAACAACTCGTCCCGGCCGGCCGTCACGAGCCCCTCCGCGGGCCCGAAGTCCAGCTCGTCCGCGAGGGCCTTGATCCTGCTTCCCGGCAGCTCCGGGAGCTCGCCGCGCAGCCGGTCGACCAGTTCGCGATCCGGCTCGAGAGGAACGAGGTCGGGCTCCGGGAAGTAGCGGTAGTCCTGCGCCTCCTCCTTCGTCCGCAGCGGCGGCGCGTTCTCGCGAGACGGGTCGAAGTGCAGCGTCTCCTGCTCGACCTCTCCCCCGCCCTCGTACACCCCGATCTGTCGGTCGATCTCGCGCTGGATCCCCTTCGCGGCGAAGGCGAAGGAGTTCATGTTCTTGAGCTCTGTGCGCGTGCGCAGCTCGTCCGATCCCTCGGGCCGGACCGAGACGTTGACGTCGAACCGCAGCGAGCCCTTCTCCATCTCGGCGTCGGAGATGCCGAGCTCGACGACGGTCTGCCGCAGCAGCTGCAGGAAGCGGCGCGCCTGGTCGGCGGAACGGATGTCCGGCTCGGTCACGATCTCGACGAGCGGCGTCCCGCCGCGATTGAAGTCGACGTGTGCGGCTTCGGCGCCGTGGATCCGGCCCTCGGCGCCGCCGACGTGCACCGTCTTTGCGGCGTCCTCCTCCAGATGGGCCCGGGTGATGCCGATCTCCACCTCGCCGTCCGCGCCGGGCAGGGCGAACGTGCCGTTCACGCAGAGGGGCTCGTCGTACTGCGAGATCTGGTAGCCCTTCGGAGTGTCGGGATAGAAGTAGTGCTTGCGATGGAAGACCGCGCGCTCGGCGATCTCGCAGCGGAGCGCATGTCCGAGCAGGATCGTCCATTCGATCGCCTTGCGGTTCGGCACGGGCAGCGTCCCCGGATGCGCCAGGCAGACCGGACAGGTGCGGCTGTTCTCGGGCGCGAAGTACTCGACCTCGCAGCGGCAGAACATCTTCGTCCGCGTCTTCAGATGGATGTGGATCTCCAGCCCGATCACGGCGTCCCACCTATCGGTCATCTGTACCGCTCCGGGACGAAGTTGAACTCGAGCGCCCGCTCCAGGGCGTGGCCCGCGCGAAAGAGCACGTTCTCCGAGAACTGCGGCCCGATCAGCTGCAGTCCGACCGGCAGGCCGTCCGAGAGGCCACAAGGAATCGATAGGCCCGGAACGCCGGCCATGTTCGACGGGATCGTGAGCAGATCCGACAGATACATCGCGAGCGGGTTCTCGGTCTTCTCGCCGAGCTTGAACGCGACCGTCGGCGAGGTCGGGCTGACGAGCAGGTCGAACCGCTCGAACGCTTCCGCGAACTCGCGCGAGATGACGGTGCGGACTTTCTGCGCCTGCCCGTAGTACGCCTCGTAGTAACCGGCGGAGAGCGCGTACGTCCCGAGCATGATGCGGCGCTTCGGCTCGTCGCCGAAGCCGGCGTCGCGTGTGCGCGAGACGAGCTCGTAGTACCCGTCCGCCTCGCGGCGCAGCCCGTACCGCACACCGTCGTAGCGCGCGAGGTTCGACGACGCCTCGGCGGGCGCGATCAGGTAGTAGCACGCCAAGCCGTACTCCACGGAGCGCGGCAGCTTGCACTCGCCGACCTCCGCACCGAGCTCCGTACAGAGGTCGATCGCGCGGCGTACCGCCTCGGTGACGCCGGGCTCGATGCCTTCCGCTTCGTTCAGCTCCTTCGGCACGCCGACGCGCAGACCCTTCAGATCCTCGGCGTCCGGTAGCTCGACCGGCGGCACCTCGACTGTCGTCGAGTCGCATTCGTCGCGGCCGCTGATGATCCCGTACAGGAGCGCGTTGTCGCGCACCGTCTTCGTGACGGGCCCGACCTGGTCGAGACTGGACGCGAACGCCACGATGCCGTAGCGCGACACCGTGCCGTACGTCGGGCGCAGGCCGACGTTGCCGCACAGCGACGACGGCTGCTTGATCGAGCCGCCCGTGTCCGACCCGAGCGCCCACGGGGCCAGACCCGCGGACACGGCGGCGGCGGACCCGCCTCCGGAGCCGCCCGGTACGCGTGTCGGGTCCCACGGATTCTTGCTCGGCCCGAACGCGGAGTTCTCCGTCGACGACCCCATCGCGAACTCGTCGGTGTTCGTCTTGCCGAGCAGCTGCAGGCCGGCGGCCTTGCAGCGCAACGCGACGGTGGAGTCGAACACCGGCACATAGTTCTCGAGGATCTTCGAGCCGGCGGTCGTGCGAATGCCCTTCGTCGAGATCACGTCCTTCAGCGCGATCGGGACGCTCTTGTTCTCATCGTCGTCGACGAGGGTGAGGAAGCAGTGCAACTCCTGGTTGCGGGCGTCGATCGCCTCGCGGTACGCGGCGCGCAGCTCGGGCGCGGACACCTCGCGACGGTCGAGCATCCTCTTCGCCTCCTCAGCTGTCAGCCGGAGCGTGTCGATCATGCGGCGGTCTCCCCGGTCGGCGGCACGCGGAAGTGGTCGCCGTCGCGCTCCGGTGCGTTGGTGAAGACGTCGTCGAGCGACAGCGACGACCGCGGCTCGTCCGGCCTGAAGGCGTTCACGACTGCGAGCGGATGCGAGGTCGGCGGCACATCGGCGAGATCGAGTTCGGAGACCTTGCCGACGGCGGCCAGGATGTCGTTCAGCTGTACCTCGAGCCGCGAGATCTCGTCCTCGGTCAGCTCGAGCCGCGCCAGCGCCGCCACGTGCAGTACGTCATCCCTGGTGATCGCCATCGGTCCTCCCTAAGCAAAACAAAGAGGCCCCCTTTCGGGGGCCTCTGTACTCGGTTCCGAAAGGAAAGCTAGACAGGCTGGACGTTCGCGGCCTGAGCGCCCTTGGGGCCCTGCACGACCTCGAACTCAACGCGCTG
>JBIOYJ010000047.1:0-7280 GCA_044870105.1 Gaiellaceae bacterium
CCGTAGACCGCGCGTTCTCCGAGCTCGCGGCGCGCCGCCTCGATCATGCCCGGCGTGAAGTCGGCCAGGGTGAGCGACCAGCTCGGGTCGATCCGCTCGCGGTTTGCGCGCCAGAGCGTCGCTGGGCCGCAGCCGAGGTCGAGGGTACGGGCGCCCGGCCCTGGCGCCTCGCGGTCGAACAGCCACTCGGCCCAGTGCGGGTTGATCGAAAAGGCTGAGTGGAGCGCGATCCGGGCTCGCAGGTTGTCGTCTGTTGCGTACTGCTCTCGCAGGCGCTCAGTCATCGCACGGAATCATCGGATGGCGAGTGTTCGGGGAACGTCACGAAGTCAAGGTTCCCTCAGATTCGTGTCGCCAGAGCCAGCGGAGCGCATCGGGCAAGATCGTGCCGCCGTGGTTCGGGTCGTGGCCGCCGTCTCCGAGAACGAAACGGAGGTCGTACCCACGTTCCGCGAGGGCTGCGGCGACGCGCAAGTTGGCGCTGAACCAGTTGAACTCGGCAGCGTCCCAGTTGAGATCGCGAGTCGCCGCTTGCAGGAAGACCCGTAGCGGTTTCAGCGGCGTGGCCTGAATCAGCTCGGGGTAGCGGTTGCCGCCCCGGATCTGGGCGAAGCTCCCGACGAAGCTCAGGACTCGCTGGAATCGCTGAGGGCGCATCCAAGCGACGGTGAATGCGCAGCTCCCGACGCTACTCCCGCCGCCGATCGCCCACTGATCGGGGTCGTCTGCGATGAGGTAACTGTCCTGAACGTTCGGGAGGATCTCCGTCAGCAGAAAGGTCGCGTAGGCATCGCTGAACGCGTCGTACTCCGCATTCCGGTTCTCGGGCTTTCCCGGGTCGACGAAGACACCGATGGTCACGGGCATCTCGCCTCGGTGGATCAGGTTGTCGAATACGACAGGAACCCGCATCTCACCCTCGGGATCGAGGTACAGGTGGCCGTCCTGGAAGACCATGAGCGACGCTGGCTCCGAAGCTGTGTATTGCGCCGGGACGTACACCCAGTAGTGCCGGCTCGTACTGGGGAAGATGCGGCTTTCACTCCAGACGTGCGCAGAGATCACGCCCCGAGGAACACCGGATTGGTGATACGAGTCGGGGCCGTGGGCGTAGCGCACGGGCGCTGAGAACTCGGTCGGACAACGAACATATGGGATCTCGTCAACCTCGCTCACTTCCGACCTCCTGAGACGCAGATGAATGTCGCCGTGCAGTGCGTGCAGCGGCGCGCGAACGTCGAGGATCAAGAAGTGCGCCTACGTCCGTCTATGACCCTAGCGGCGACGACGGTGGTGGATCAAGATGCTGGGCGGCTTTCCGCGTGGGCTGGACGCGAGGCGTGTTCGGAACCCGGGTTGCGATGATTTTCCGGGTCGCCGCGAGTCTCATCTCGTGATCCCGGTAGCGTCCGATCCGACGATGGATTCGGCTCGCGCGGGAGCGCTGGAGTCGGACAGGAGGGAGATGAGATGGCCGAACACAAGATTGGAACCCGCGAGGACTGGCAGGTGGCCCGAGACGGGCTCGCGAAGCTCGAGGCCGAACAGGCGGAGCGAAACGAGGAGATCACGAGCAAGCGCCGCGATCTCCCCTGGGTCCCGGTCGAAAAGGAGTACGAGTTCGACACCGAGGACGGCAAGAAGACCCTCGCCGAGCTCTTCGACGGGCGCTCGCAGCTGCTCGCCTACAACATCATGTTCGGTCCCGACTACACCAACGGCGCCTGCCCAGGTTGCACCAGCCTGGGCGACGGGCTCGACGGCTCGCTCGTCCACCTGAACCATCGCGACGTGACGCTGCTCTGCTTCTCGCGGGCGCCGATCGAGCGGATGACCGCCTACAAGCGGCGGATGGGCTGGGAGTTCCCCTACGTCTCCACCTACAACACCGACTTCGCCTTCGACTTCGGCCTCGCGTTGACCGAGGAGCAGGCGCAGCAGATTCCCGAGATCAAGGAGATGATCGACAGCCCGCCCGACGAGCTCCAGGAGTGGTCAGGCCAGGTCGGGGCCGAGCTCAAGGACGGGCTGCGCGAGGCTCCGAGCTGGATCGCCTTCGCGCGCGAGAACGGGGCCGTCTACCACACCTACACGGTGATCGCTCCCGACCCGTTCGTCAGGCCGTACTACAGCTTCCTGCTCGAGCGAACGCCGAAAACGCAACCCGCCGAGACCCGCGCTTGGCGGAAGGACGAGTACCCGGACTGACGCCGATCGGGTCGGAGCGGTTGACGTCCTCATCGTCGTCACTGGCGTGGCCTAGACGACGTCGATGATCGGGTAGCGGGCGTCGGCATCGAGGCAGGCCGCAGCGAACAAAGCGGTGCCGACATCGCCGGTCCAGGTCCGGCACTCGTAGTCCGCGCCCTCGAACGCCCAGGTGCCGTCGCCGTTGTTGTACCAGTCGAACAACGGCCCAACGTCGTCGTTGTCGTCGGCGATGAACCCGTCCAGGGAGACCACCGCGCCCATGACTGTTTTGGCCATGATCTCCTCCTCTCGTTCGCGATCGTCGGTCACAAACCGATGCGACGGCCGAGCCTACTCCGGCGGGGCCGGTGCCGAAGTCGACGGCCGCGGTGCCGAGTGTGATACGAAGCCAGGTTTCCAGGTTCCTTGACGAGGGGGGAGAGAATGAAGAAGACCTTGCTACCGCTGACCGCCTTGGCGGCGGCGCTCGTCTGGGCGGGAAGCGCAGCCGCCGCGTGGAGTCTCGTCGGAACGAACCTCGTCGCCAGCTCGCCGGTCGCGGGCGGCGGCTATCCGGTGCCGCCAGGCTCGACGAAGCCGCAGCCCGGCACCTGCGGCCCGCAAGCCCTGAACTCGAACCATTCCGAGTCCTGGCTCGCCGTGAAGCCGGACACGGAGAACATCGTCGGCAGCTCGAAGTTCTTCATCGGCAAGTGGAGCACGTTCTACGACTTCCACCTCGGGTCGTACACGATCCTGGGTGGTTCGCCAGCGGGGAACAACCAGGTGCAGGGCTACGAGTGCACCACGGTGGGCACCCAGGACATGCCTCCGAGCTGGACGAACAACACCGACCCGAACGTCGACTTCGACACCCAGGGGCGCGTCTACCAGACGACGCTCCCGTTCAACGCGTTCTGGGAGGGCGGCCTGCACCCGAACGGGGAGATCGACGTCTCGTACTCGGACGACCTGGGCCGACACTGGGTGAAGGGGAACGGCGGCAAGGCGATCGACTCGACGAACAACCAGACGAGCCTCGCGTTCGGCCACGTCGAGGACAAGCAGTGGATCGCGGTCAACCACTTCCCGCTCACCGCCTACCGCGACCACGTCTACGCGATGTGGACGACCTTCAACGGGGCGAACAACAACGGCAAGATCATGGTCGCCGTCTCGCGTGACCGCGGCCAGACGTTCTCGAAGGCCGTGCAGCTCACGACACCGTCCGAGACAACGCCCGGGAACACCTACGTCTACCCCTCGGTGGCCGGGGACGGCACGGTCTACGTCGCCTTCGTCGGGGGCTTCGATCTGAACAAGAACAAGGTCGGCCACGTGTACGTGACGAAATCGGCCGACGACGGCAAGACGTGGCGCCCGTTCGTCGTTGCTGCCTCTCCGATCGAGAACCCGCTCGGGTACCTGCCGCCGACGAACTTCCGCGACGGGATCATCGAGAACTTCGCGGCCAGCCCGACTTACCCGGACCACGTCTACCTGACGTACGAGAACTACGACACCGTGGGCGGCCACATGGACGTCTACTTCACGCAGTCGACCGATAGAGGCCTCACGTGGTCGGCGCCGGCGCTCGTGAACGACGATGCAGGCACCGCCTCGACGGATCAGTTCCAGCCGTCGGTAGCGGCAGGGCCGGGCGGAGCCGTCGCGGTCGCGTTCTACGATCGTCGGGCTGCTTGCCCGGCCCTCGACCCGTCGATCATCGCTTCGCACTGGGGCGACGCGAACACGTGCATCGACGTCTCGCTCCAGCCGTACAAGGACAGCGGGACAGCGGCCGGCGCCGTGCCGGTCGGCGGCAACGTCCGCGCCACCGAGTTCAGCTGGGATCCGGACCAGCCGGCCCAGAAGGTGGACGGCCTCTCGCAGTACCCGTGCGCCGGCCACCGAGACCCGTGTCCGACGGGGCGCGGCTTCATCGGCGACTACTTCGGGATCGCGATCTCGGACGCCAACATCTACACGCTCGCCGTCTCGACCCATTACGCCTCGCCGGTCGTGACCGCTGACGGTGGCGGGCCGGTCTACTACCAGGAGCAGGTGCTCGGAAAGGTGCCGCGCTCGACCTTCGGAGCCGGCTTCTAAGCGCTCGTCTCGGAGGGGCCGCGCTCCCCGGTGCGGCCCCTCTCCTTCGTCGAATTCCATAGGCTCCGTGCATCGTTTGCGAGTCACCGGCCGTCGAACGCGCGTCCTGGTCGCAGGCGTACTAGAGCGTCGGAGGCGGGTCGAGAGCGGTAACCTGATCCGCATCCAGGAGCTGCGCTGAGCCGTCCGGCGATCGCACCGGAGGTCAAGCGTCTGGGACTCGTTCGGCGCACGGAGGTGCTTCGCAGTGGCTGAGAGGAAACCCGCGAAGAAGGGCACGCAGCAGTCCGCCAAGAGAACCACCGGCAAGGCGTCCAAGGGATTCACGGCCGAGGAACGGGCCGCGATGAAGGAGCGCGCCCAAGAGCTGAAGGCGGCCGCGCGCCGCCGCCCGCGCGCGGGCAAGGCGGACGGGGAAAGCGACGTGCTCGCGAAGATCGCCGAGATGCCGGAACCGGATCGCGCCATGGCCGAGCGGCTCCATGCGATCGTCAAAGCCAGCGCGCCAGCCCTCTCGCCGAGAACCTGGTACGGGATGCCCGCGTATGCCAAGGACGGCAAGGTCGTCTGCTTCTTCCAAAGCGCGCAGAAGTTCAAAACGAGGTACGCGACGTTCGGCTTCAGCGACAAGGCGAACCTCGACGAAGGCGCCATGTGGCCGACCGCCTTCGCGCTGAAAAAATTGACTGCCGCCGACGAGGCAAGGATCCGCGCGCTCGTGAAGCAAGCGGTGAGCTGACGACCGAACTGTCACTGGGCCCCGCCTAGGTACCCGGCCCTACCTCGGAGACGGGCCCCCGGGAGGGCACGTGACGCGAGAAGCGGTGGGCCGAGGGGTCCGGGTTTAGCCGAGTTCGGCGACGACGCGGCGGTAGCCGACATCGAGTTCGGGCAAGTTCAGCAGTGAGGCGTAGCGGTTGTGCCAGGAGCGATCGGTGAGATCGCGCGCGAGACGAGCGACACCGTCGGCGACGAGCCGACCGTCGAGCAGTGCGAAGGTTGACATGTTCGCCCGTATGGCTTCGTCGAGATAGGCGTTCGGTCGGCGCCAGTAGGCGGCGGTGAAGCCGTCCGTGCAATCGGCGGGCACCGGCGCGGGTTCGATCGTGACGCGGCCCAACACCTCGAACTCGACCAGCTGGGGATAGCGGGAGGTTGTGTCGCCGGCGAGGCCGGGGAAGTAGTCGTCGAGCCAACCGAAGGTCGCATCGGGATCGTGCGTGAAGAAGACGGCGCGCCTCCGCGCGACGCGGCGGATCTCGGCGAATGCTGCTGCACGATCCGCCCAGTGATGGGCGGTCAGTACGGCGAGAGCCGCGTCGATGCTCTTGTCCGGCAGCGGTAGCGCCTCGGCTACGCCGCGGACTGCTGGTGGGAGCGACGGAGGCCGCTGCCGGATCATAAGCTCGGACGGCTCGACCGGAACGACCGCGAGATCGGTCGGTTCATATGAGCCCGAGCCGGCGCCGATGTTCACGACGGAAGCGGCGTCGCCGAGGGCGGCCCGAATCACCCGCGCGATCCTCGGGTCGGGGAGACGCGTCTCGGCGTATGCGCCGCCGATTCGGTCGTAGAGAACGTTCTCGATGAACGCAGCCTAGTGCGCGACCGGCTGAGCTCGGAGATCGTGGCTTGAAAGCCGGCACACACAGAGCCCGTGAAAATCCTCACTGCTCCACAACGTGCTCCCGGACTCGAACCGTCGACCCCTCCTTACCATGCGCTCCGATCGGCAGCCGGTCGCAACCGACGGCAACGGTTTTGGCTGGTTTTGGCCGCGTCTGCGCCGATCCGATTTGCCACCGATTGCCACCCGTTGCAACCACGGGGCTTCACAAAGGCTCCATCCGGCGTTGCCTCTTCTGGCTACTGCGCCCTGCAGGATGGTCACCGGTTGCAACCGCAGGGCTCCATAAGGCTCCGCGTCGAGGGGAACCGACGTCGTAAGAGGTACGGCTTGGCCGGCGTGCTTTGCCTTTCCCGCCCAGCCTGAACGTAGCGGCCTAGAATCCGGCGTCCACGAAACCAAGAGGAGGCGAGATGGCAGTTGGAGTCCTGACGGCAGCGCCCGAGTTCACGAAGCAGATCTACGACGACGTCACCGAGAAGATGTTTGGGCACGCCTCCCCGATGCGGGAAGACGAGGCGCCGGAGGGGCTGATCGTCCACAGCGCCGGCCAGGGCGAGCAGGGCTACTACGTCTACGACGTCTGGGAGTCGCGCGAGGCCTTCGAGCGCTTCATGGAGGAGAAGCTCGGCCCGGCGCTCGGAGAGGTCATGGGAGGGCCGCCGCCCGAAGGCGGGGGACCGCAGTACTTCCCGATCGACGTGCTGATCATCCCGCACTGAGCCCCGGATCCGGCACGCCTACCTCGAGCTCGCGCCGGAGCTCGAACCGTATTTCGTCACGAGCCGTTACGACGACCAGACGGGCCTTCTGCAATCTCTGATCGGCGAAACGCGTTCGTCGCCGGCAACTCAGCCGTTCCTGGCGGTTCCCGGCGTCATCGCCGTAGACGGATTTGGGAGCACTCGACCCTCGACAGAACGCGTGACCACCTTCCCTGTAAGAAGGGGTCGAAATTGCTCGTCCCGCTCAGGTTGAAAGTGCGCTCGGGGCGAGAGGACGCTCGCGCAGGTCGCGGTCCTAGTTCGCTTCGTATTCCAGATCCTCCGGGTCGAATTCGCCGGACGGACTCTGCTGCGACCGATGAGATCGGCGCCGCGGTCCGGTCATAACGAGAAAGACCACCACGAGAGAGGACGAACCCATGAAACTGACCACCATGACGCAAGTCACCGTCGATGGCGTGATGCAGGGAAACGGCGGCGCGTCGGATGAGGACCGCAGGAACGGATTCGAGCGCGGCGGATGGGCCATGGGGGTGTTCGACAACGCGACCATGACGTTCATCGACCAGACCTACCAGCGCGCCGACGCGTTCCTGTTCGGCCGGCGGACCTACGAACTCTTCGCCGGC
>JBIOYJ010000048.1:0-3091 GCA_044870105.1 Gaiellaceae bacterium
CGATGTCGCCCGTGAGCACCTGCTCGCCGTCGGGGGAGAACGCTGCTAACGTCCCCAACTGGGTCGGCTGCTTGGCGAGCCTGAACACCTCCCGGCCCTCCGCCTCATCGACCTCCCAGACCCGCGCGGTGCCGTCGCTGCCGCCCGAGACGAGCCGGCGCGAGTCCGGACCCCAATCCACCGTGATCACCTCGCCCGTGTGGCCGCTCAGTCGTTGCTCGAGCTCTCCGGTCTCGGCGTTCCAGACCCGCACGAACGAATCGCCGGACGCGGTCGCGATCCAGCGTCCATCTGGACTCCAGGAAACGGCGCCGACCGAGGAGCGCCCGGGGAGGACGAGGATCTCCTCCCCGGTGGCAACGTCGTAGACGCGTGCGCCGTCCCCGAAGAGGTCCCCGGCTACGATTCGCTCGCCATCGGGGCTGAGCGCCGTGTCGATTGACACCCCCGGTGGGTCGATCGTGCGCACGACCTCGCCGGTCGCTGGGCGGGCGATGCGGATCATCGACCCCTTCCCCTCCTCCTCCACCCACGACGCCGCGACCAGCGATCCGTCGGCGTCGAAGGACACTCCGAACACCAATCCGGCCCCCTGGACGGCCGCGATCCGTTCTCCACTGCCCGGGTCCCAGACGCGGAGCGCTCCGTCGTCGCCGCTCGTCGCGAGCATCGACCCGTCCTGGGAGAACTGGACGTCGTTGATGTCGCTATGGCTTTGCCACCTCCGCACGCTTGCGCCGGTCGCAGCGTCCCGGATGTCGATCCTGCCGCTGTTCTCGGGTCCCTCCGTGACGAAGACGCCGTCCGGGCTCCAGTCGAGGGCGCCGCCGAGATCCGGCTCGTTCAGCACGATGCGCGAGGCGATGACCGCTCGATGCAGCGCCTCCTCCGCCTCCGGGAGGACCGTGCCGTCGACCGATCTCGTGACGTCGACGGCCTCCAGCGCGAGCAGGATGCTCCGCTCCGGGTCGACCTCGAGGTTCGCGACGGACGCGGCGGCGAGCTCGCGCGCGTTCGCGTTGCGCTCCTCCCTCGCGGCGCGGCCGTTCTCCCGCGTCGCGAAGATCGTGAGGGCGATCGCGACGACCATCGCGACGGCCAGCACGCCGACAAGGGCGCGTAGCCGACGCACGGAGCGCCGCTCCAAGTCGCGCTCGTGAGCGGCGCGCGCTTCCTCGTCCGCCTGCCGCCGGTCGCGCTCCGCTCGAGAGGCGTCCAGGTAGGCACCTTCCTCCGGGGTGAGGGCGATCCCCGAGCCCGACCGCCAGGCCTCGGCCTGTTCCAGCCGCGAGCCGCCGAGGAGGAACGACCGATCGCGGTCCGACTCGACCCACTCCCGGGCGGCCGCGGCGACGCGGCGTTCGATCCGCAGCTCCTCGCGCGCCGCGTCGATCCAGCGGTTCAGTCGCGGCCACGCGGTGAGCATCGCCTCGTGCGCGAGCTCGATCGTGGGCGCGCCGGTCTTCGCGTCGCGGTCGAACGACAGCTGCCGCGATGCGCCGAACGTATCCATGACCGTGGTCATCGCCTGCTGGTCGACGTCGAGCGAGCCGATCTCCGAGCGCGGCACGCGACGCCGGGTGTCTTCGGACCCTTCGCCGAGCGCGACGAGGCGCAGGAAGAGCTGACGGGCGGCCCCCCGGCCGCCGCCGTCGAGCTCCGCGTACAGCTCCTCGGCTCGACGTCCGAGGGCGCCGGACACGCCGCCGATCCCCCGGTACGCCTCGAGGGAGAGCGTCCGGCCGTCGCGGCGTTCGAAGAGCTCGGTCAGGGCGTACTGCATCAGCGGGAGCGCGCCCGGCTCTTCCGCGACGTCGGCCAGCACCGCGGCGACGAGGCCGGGCTCGGGAGAGATGTCGACACGCTTCGCAGGGCCGGAGATCGCACGCTCGAGCTCCTCAGCCGACAGCGGGATCACCGCCTCGACGCGGGACTTGAACAGCTCTGCGAACCCTCGGTACAGGAGCGGCCGGTCGTAGAAGTCGGCGCGGAGCGTGGTGACCACCCGGAGCCGGCTCCGCGGGTCGCGGACGGCACTCTCGAGGCTTCCGAGGAAGTGCACACGGACGGCCTCGTCTTCGACGAGCGTGAACACCTCCTCGAACTGGTCGATCACGAGGACGAGCTCGGTGGCGTCCGAGGGCAGCAGCCGCAGGATGGCCCGGTGGAGCCCGTGCTCGTCGCGCTCGAGCTGGTCCATGAGGCTGGTGGGCGGATCGGGGACGGCCCGGAGCAGCGCCGCCTCGAGCCCGTCCAGCGGTCGCGCCCCCGGGAACATGTCGGTGATCCACCATCGCTCCGACGCGGGGATCGCGCCCCGACGGATCGCCGGCAGGAGCCCAGCCCGGACGACGGAGGACTTCCCGCTGCCGCTCGGGCCGACGACCGCGAGGAACCGCGTGCTCCCCAGCCGCTTCACCAGCTGCTCGATGAGCTCATCGCGTCCGAAGTAATCAGCGGCGTCGGCTTCCTCGAACGCTCGGAGGCCCTTGTACGGGTTCGCGACGATCGGGCCGGGGACGTCGGGCACGAGCCGGGCCGCTGCCGAGCCGAGCGCCCGCCGGAACGCGATGTCCTCGGCGGGGTCGTCCGCCTCGGCGCGGAGCCGGATCACCTGGACCGGATCCTTCAGCCCTTTGAGTCGCACCGCGCCCCGGTCGACGTACGCGACGCCATCCACCTTCCGGGCGAGGTGCGTGACCGCGGCGCTCGCGAGGATCTCCGCCGGCCCCGCGATCGAGCACAGCCGGGCCGCGAGGTTCAGCGCGCCGCCGCGGTAGCCGTCGTCCACGGGCACCGCCTCACCGGCGTCCAGCCCGATCCCGACCGCCAGCGGCAGGGTCGGGTCGGCGACGGTCGCGTCGACGAACCGCCGCTGCAGCTCGATCGCGGCCCGGATCGCCTGCCGGGCCGAATCAAACACCACGAGGGCCTCGTCGCCGCGGAGCTCCACGACCGTTCCGTCGAGCGCCCCGACGGCCTCCCGCGCGACGGCGGCGAACCTGCCGGCCAGGAGAGCAGCGGCCTCGTCACCGCGCTCCTGCGTGAAGACCGTGTAGCCGCGTACATCGGCGATCAGGAACGTCCGGAT
>JBIOYJ010000049.1:0-34181 GCA_044870105.1 Gaiellaceae bacterium
CGCGGCCGAGCTGTTCCGCAGGTTCCGTAAGTAGCTACGGTGGTCCGATGAACCGTCTCGCGGAGGAGACGAGTCCCTACCTCCTGCAGCACGCCGACAACCCGGTCGACTGGTACCCGTGGGGCGAAGAAGCGTTCTCGCGCGCGCGTGAACAGGACAAGCCGATCCTGCTCTCGATCGGCTACGCGGCCTGTCATTGGTGCCACGTGATGGAGCACGAGTCGTTCGAGGACGAGCGAGTCGCCCGCCTCATGAACGACCGCTTCGTGAACGTGAAGGTCGACCGCGAAGAGCGCCCGGACGTCGACGCCGTGTACATGGACGCCGTCGTCGCGCTGACCGGGCAGGGCGGTTGGCCGATGACCGTCTTTCTCACCCCTGAAGGCGAGCCGTTTCTCGGCGGCACCTACTTCCCGCCCGAGCCGCGGCACGGCCTGCCCAGCTTCGAGCAGGTGCTGGTCGCCGTCTCGAACGCCTACCGCGAGCGGCGGAACGACGTCGCCGAGCAGGCGGCCGTGCTGGTCGACGCGGTCCGTCGCTCGAGCGATACCCAACCCTCGACGGATCCGCTCACCGCCTCGCTGCTCTCCGAAGCCGTGCGGGGGTTCCGCGACCAGTTCGATCCGGAGTGGGGCGGCTTTGGTGGCGCGCCGAGGTTCCCGCCCGCGTCCGCGCTTGAGTTCCTGATGCGCCGAGGAGAGCTGGACCTGGTCAACGCGACGCTCGACGGGATGGCCGCCGGGGGGATGTACGACCTGGTCGGCGGCGGCTTCCATCGTTACTCCGTCGACCGGCAGTGGCTCGTGCCGCACTTCGAGAAGATGCTCTACGACAACGCGCTGCTCGTCCCGGCCTACCTGCACGGGTGGCTCCTCACCGGCAACGACCGCTACCGCGAGGTCGTGGAGGAGACGCTCGAGTACATGCTGCGCGAGCTCTGGATCCCCGGCGAAGGCTTCGCGTCCTCGCAGGACGCCGACACGGAGGGCGTCGAGGGGCTGACCTTCACCTGGGCTCCCGGCGAAGGCGCGCCCGAGGAGCTGTTCCAGCCGTTCGAAGACGGGCGATTCATCCTCCGTGGCGCGCTTGACGCCGAGACCCGTGCGCGCCTCCTACAGGCCCGCAATGCCCGCCCACAGCCGGCGCGCGACGACAAGGTCGTCAGCGCCTGGAACGGCCTCGCGCTGGCGGCGCTCGCGGAATCGGGACGCCGGCTCAACCGAGCCGACCTGATCCAGGTGGCGGTCGAGCTCGGTGAGCTCCTCATCGCGGCGGACGTCGTGCGCAGCCGTCGCGGCGGCCGGGCCTCGGGCCCGGGGTTCCTCGACGACTACGCGAGCGTCGCGAACGGCCTGTACGAGCTGCACGTCGCGACGGGCGACCTTCGCTGGCTCGAGGAGGCGAACCGACTGGCGCGGCTCGCGGTGGAGCTCTTCGCCGACGAGGACAGGGGCGGCTTCTTCATGACGCCTGCAGACGGCGAACGGCTTGTCACGCGCAAGAAGGACTTCGACGATCACCCGACGCCGTCGGGGAACTCGACGCTCGCGTACGTCCTGCTGCGGCTGGCGAGGATCTACGGCGACGACGAGCTCGAACGGCGGGCCGCGGGCGTCTTCCGTCTGATCGCAGCGGCGATCCCTCGCGCGCCCTCGGCCTTCGGACACGCTCTCTGCGCTCTCGACCTCTACCTCTCGCCGCCGCGCGAGCTGGCGATCGTCGGTGCGCCCGGTGACGAGATCACCCGCGCAGCTCTGGAGCCGTTTGATCCGAACGCGGTCGTCGCGTTCGGCCCGAGCGACGCCGTTCCGCTCCTCGAGGGCAAGAACTTCGTCGACGGCCGGCCCGCGGTCTACGTCTGCGAGCGCTTCGCCTGCCGCCGCCCCGTGACCGAGCCCGAGGAGCTTCGCGCACCGGCCTAGAAGGCAGGCGGGGAGGGCAAGCCGGGGGAGCCACCTGCCCTCCCGCGCGCGCCAAGAAGCGGGTGGAGGGGGAGCTGCGGCCTACTCCCCCTCCTGTCATCGCCCTACCGAAGCAGGGCGAGAACTGTTGTCTGAGCGAGGAGCTCGCGGTGGTGGCGGCGATGCATAGATCTGGGGTCGGGCCTGTTAGGGACCCCCAAGCGTACCCCAGTCCGGGCAACTCAAACGCACCCTCGAAGAGACCCGCGAGAGAGGGGGCGCTGTCGCAGCGATCGACTCCCTAACAGGCCGACAACCGCGGAGGGGCGCCCCCTCAGAAGCATAGAAGCCGGTCGTGGGCAAAACCTTCGCACGATCTAAGGCGCCGACTCGGCGGCGCCGCCATCAGGACGCGCGGGCTCCGCCTGCGCGTCCGTCTGAACCGACCGGTCGACACGGCGGAAGTAATTCCGAAACCGCATCTAAGGTACGACGCTCGATGCCGCTGCTGGAGGTCGATCACGTCACCAGGCGGTTCGGCGGGGTCATCGCCCTCGACGACGTCTCGCTCGCGGTGGAAGCCGGCCAGATCGCGGGCTTGATTGGGCCCAACGGCGCCGGAAAGACGACCCTCTTCAACCTGATCACCCGGCTCTACCGCCCCGATTCGGGCGAGATCAGGTTCGACGGCGAGACCTTGCTCAAGACACCGCCCCACCGGGTGATCCGCCGCGGGATCGCCCGGACGTTCCAAAACGTGGAGCTCTTTCCGACGATGACGGTGCTCGAGAACGTGCTCGTGGGGGGCCATGCGCGGCGCGGCGAGCGAAGCGCGCACGACGTGCTGGACGAGATCGGCCTCGCCGCGCCCGCGCGCCGGCGGGCCAGTGGACTTCCGTTCGGGACGATGAAGCGCGTCGAGCTCGCCAGGGCGCTTGTGTCCGAGCCGCGGCTCCTCCTCCTCGACGAGCCGGCGGGCGGGCTCAACCACGAGGAGGTGCAGGAGCTCGCGTCCTTCATCCGCCGAATCCGCGACGCGTTCGAGCTCACGCTCGTGCTCGTCGAGCACCACATGAACCTGGTGATGGGCGTCGCGGATCGCGTCCACGTGCTCGACTTCGGCAAGAAGATCGCCGAGGGCACGCCGAGCGAGGTGCGGTCGGATCCGGCCGTGATCGAGGCATACCTTGGCGCCGCTGCTTGAGCTCGACCACGTCGAGGCCCGCTACGGGCAGATCAAGGTGCTACACGGCGTGACCATGACCGTCGAGGACGGCGAGATCGTCTCCGTCCTCGGCGCGAACGGCGCCGGCAAGACGACCACCCTCCGCGCCATCTCCGGGACGGTGAAGCGAAACGGCGGGGTTGTCTTCGCGGGCGACAATATCTCACGCCGCTCGCCCGAGTCCGTTGCCAAGCTGGGCATCGCCCACGTCCCCGAAGGTCGCGGCACCTTCATGGAGCTCACGGTTCGGGAGAACCTTCGCCTCGGCGCGTTCGTCCGGCGGAACGGGAAGTCCGCGAAGGCGGATCTCGAGCGGATCTATGGCTACTTCCCGTGGATGCGCGAACGAGCCGGTCAGCAGGCGGGGACCCTCTCCGGCGGCGAGCAACAGATGCTCGCGCTCTCACGCGCGCTGATGCAACGGCCGCGGCTGCTGCTGCTCGACGAGCCGTCCCTCGGCCTGGCGCCGATCGTCGTCGCCGAGATCTTCCGGATCGTGCGGGAGCTGAACGAGCAGGACGGACTCTCGGTGCTCGTCGTGGAGCAGAACGCGAACCTCGCGCTCGAGTCGTCGCAGCGCGCCTACGTGCTCGAGGTTGGGCGGGTGGCCGTCTCGGGCACGAGCGAGGAGCTGCGCCGGCACGAATCGGTCCGAAAGTCGTACCTCGGTTACTGATTTGCTCGTCGCGGCCTTCGACTGGACCGAGTTCTTCCAGCAGGTGGTCAGCGGGCTCGCGTCCGGCGGCATCTACGCGCTGCTGGCGCTCGCGCTCGTCCTGATCTTCCGGACGACCGGCGTCGCCAACTTCGCGCAGGGCGAGATGGCGATGTTCACGACGTTCATCGCGTGGAGCCTGATCGACCGCGGCTGGCCGTACTGGCCTGCAGTCGCCGCCACGATCGCGATCGCATTCGTCGGCGGGATCGCCGTCGAGCGAGTGGCAGTGCGACCGCTTCGAGACGCGCCGCATCTAACGGTCGTGATCGTCACGCTCGGGCTGTTCTTCATCTTCAACGGCTCGGCGTTCTGGATCTGGTCGCCCGAGTTGAAGTCGATGCCGAGCGCCTTCTCGCGGCGCCCCGTCGAGATCGCGGGGGTCGCGTTCTCGATCGAGGACCTCGGAATCATCGCGGTCTCGATCGGGATCGTGATCGTGCTCTATCTGTTCTTTCAGTACACGAAGCTCGGCCTCGCGATGCGCGCCGCCGCGCTGAACCCGGACTCGAGCAGGCTCTCCGGGGTGCGCGTCTCCTGGATGATCGCCCTCGGCTGGGGCCTCTCCGCGGCCCTCGGCGCAATCGCGGGCTTGCTGGCGGCGCCGCCGTTGCAGAGCTTCGACCAGAACTTCATGCAGCCGATCCTGCTGTACGCCTTCGCAGGCGCCGTCCTCGGCGGAATGGACAGCCCCGCCGGCGCGGTCGTCGGGAGCCTCCTCTTCGGCGTGATGCTCAACCTGCTCGGGACCTACGTCGACTGGATCGGAACCGACCTTCGGCTCCCGGTCGCGCTCTTCATCATCCTCCTCGTCCTGCTCGTCCGCCCGACCGGGTTGTTCGGGCGCACGGCGCTGAGGAGAGCCTGATGCGCCCGGCCTATCGAATCGCGCTCGGAATCGTCGTCTTCGCCGCCGCCGTGGCGCTGATGATCGTCCTGCCGCACTGGTTGTCCGATTTCCGCGCGTCGCAGTTCGCGCGGGCGGGGACGTTCTTCATCGCGATCCTCGGCCTGATCGTCCTGACCGGCTACACCGGCCAGATCTCGCTCGGGCACGGGGCCCTGATGGCGGTGGGCGCGTACACGACCGCGATCGTGGTCGCCGACTTCGGCGTCCGTGACGTGTGGACGATCCCGATTGCGGGGCTGGTCGCGGGCGGGGCCGGGTTCATCGTCGGGCTACCCGCGTTGCGGCTGCGGGGGCTCTACCTCGCGCTCGTCACGTTCGCGCTCGCGATCGCCACCCCGCTGTTATTGAAGAAGGACGTCTGCACGGGACCCTCCGACTCGGAGCGCTGTCTCACGGGCGGGACGAGCGGGATCAACCTGTTCGAGAAGTCCCTGAACGACCTCACCGGGGCGACGACCCTGAAGGTGACCGTGCTGGGCCACACCTTCACCCAGAACGATTTCTTCTACTACCTGACCTGGAGCATCGGCCTCGTGCTCTTCGCACTGGCGTGGCTGCTCCTGCGCGGGCGCTTCGGGCGGGCGCTGCGGGCACTGCGGGACAGCGAGCTCGCGGCCGTCTCGTCGGGCGTCCGCCTCGCCACCTACAAGACCCTCGCCTTCGCGATCAGCGGCTTCTACGCCGGGGTGGCCGGCTCGCTGTACCTGCTCGTCTCGCTGAACGGCTTCGCGGTTCCGAGCGCGTTCCCGTTCGAGCTCTCGCTGCGCGTGCTCGTGGGCACGGTCGTGGCTGGCGTCGACTGGCTGCCGGGCGCGGTGTTCGGCGCCCTGTTCCTGCAGTTCCTGCCCGACCTCGCGGAGAAGATCTCGAAGGCGCCGGGTGTGCCGTTCGTCGTCTACGGGGCCGCGATCATCCTGGTCATGATCCTGCTGCCGCGCGGCCTCGGCGGGTTGGCCCGGCGTGCCTTGGACCCGCTAACCACCCGCTTGTACACTCGGTCCCAGTAAGGAATGGGGAAGAGCCTCTATCTCGCGGCGGCCGCTGCGTGCGCGGCCGTCCTCGCGACGACGGTCTCGGCGGCGCCGCCGCCTGGCGTCAGCTCGAGCTCGATCCTGATCGGCGGCACGATCCCGCTCTCGGGGCCGGCGTCGGCGTTCGCGTCGGTCGCCAAGGGCGCGGCGGCGTACTTCAAGTACGTGAACGCGCGCGGTGGGGTGAACCGGCGGAAGATCAACTACAAGTACGTCGACGATGGCTACGACCCGTCGCGGACGGTCGAGCAAACGAGGGAGCTCGTCCAGCGCGACCGTGTGTTCGCGATCTTCAACAGCCTCGGGACCGACCAGAACTTGGCTGTCCGCTCGTACCTGAACCAGCTGGACGTGCCGCAGCTCTTCGTCGCCAGCGGGGCGACTACGTGGGGACGGGACTACAAGAAGTACCCGTGGACGATCGGCTACCAGCTCGACTACTCGAGCGAGGGGAAGATCTACGGGCGCTACATCCGCCGGACGAAGCCGAAGGCGCGGATCGGGATCCTGTACCAGGCCGACGACTACGGCAAGGATCTGATCAAGGGCTTCAAGGCGGGGCTCGGCCCGAAGACGAGGCTGATCGTCGAGCAGCGCGGCTACGACGTCGCGGACGACAACGTCCGCTCGCAGATCATCCGGCTGAAGGCGAAGCGCGTGAACACGCTGATGCTGTTCGCGACGCCGAAGTTCGCCATCCAGGCCTACGTCTACGCGCACCAGCTCAAGTGGCGGCCGCAGGTGTTCGTGAACGCGGTCGCGAGCGCGTCCAACGTGATCGGCCTCGCCCGGGCCGGCGGTGCCGCCCGGGAGACGGAGGGATCGATCAGCGTCGTCTTCACCAAGGACCCGACCGACCCGCGCTGGGCGCGCGACCCGGGTGTTCGGCTCTACCGCTCGATCCTGAAGCGCTACGGCGGCAGCCGTGCGAACCCGAAGGACGTCTACAACATGTACGCGATGGCGGTCGCCTTCACCATGACAGACGTCCTCAAGAAGGCCGGCCGCAACCTCACGAGGGCGAAGGCCCGCGACGCGGCGATCCACCTGAACGAGCGTAACAACCCGTTCCTCCTGCCGGGCGTCGTCGTCCGGACGACGGCCCGCGAGCACTTCCCGCTCGACCAGGCGAAGCTCGAGCGCTATCACAACGGCCGCTGGGTCTACTTCGGCGGCCTCTTCAGCGTCCGCTGAGCACGTAGAGTCCTCCGCGATGGAGGCGCTCGCCGAGCTGCGCTGGGAGGAGCTGGCGGAGGAGGCGACGCGCCTGCGGGAGGCCGGGCACGGCCGACTCGTCACGTACTCGCCGAAGGTCTTCATCCCGCTGACGAAGCTGTGCCGCGACGTCTGCCACTACTGCACCTTCGCGCGGCCTCCGAAGCGCGGCGAGCGCGCCTTCATGACCGAGGCGGAGGTGCTCGAGGTCGCGCGTGCCGGCGCCGCGGCCGGCTGTCACGAGGCGTTGTTCACACTCGGCGACAAGCCCGAGCTGCGCTACCGGGTCGCGCGCGAGGAGCTCGCGGAGCTCGGCTGCGAGACGACGCTCGAATATCTCGCGCGCTGTGCGCGGTTGGTGCTCGAGGAGACCGGGCTCCTGCCGCACCTGAACCCTGGGGTGATGATGGAGGAGGACCTCGCCGCGCTCCGCGAGGTCAGCGTCTCGCAGGGCCTGATGCTCGAGGGCACGGCGCCGAGCCTCGCCGCCCGCGGTGGCCCGCACTTCGGCTCGCCGGACAAGCTGCCGGCCGCGCGGCTCGCCACGATCGAGGCCGCCGGTCGGGCGCGTGTTCCATTCACGACCGGGATCCTGATCGGGCTCGGCGAGACGCGGGCCGAGCGGCTCGACGCTCTCCGCGCGATCCGTGCCCTGCACGAACGCTTCCGGCACGTCCAGGAGGTGATCGTCCAGAACTTCCGCGCGAAGCCGGACACGCTGATGGCGGACGCGCCCGAGCCTCCGCTCGAGGAGCTCCTCTGGACGTGCGCGGCGGCCCGGATCGTCCTCGGTCCCGACGCGAACATCCAGGCGCCGCCGAACCTGAGCTACGACGAGTTTCCGAGACTGCTCGAGGCCGGGATCAACGACTGGGGCGGGGTCTCCCCGGTCACGATCGACCACGTCAACCCGGAGGCCCCGTGGCCCGAGCTCGAGCGCTTGCGCGATGCAACACAAGCCGCCGGATTCGAACTCGCGCCGCGCCTCGCCATCTACCCGGAATACGTGCGTGCGCTCGACCGCTGGACAGAGGCTTGTGTTGCAAGGCACGTACTTCGGCACGTGGACGCCGGCGGCCTAGCGAGAGAGGACAGCTGGGCCGCCGGCGCCGCTACCCCGATTCCTCGCCTTCTCAACGGACGAGCGCGCGCGGCGGATACGCGGGTCGCGGAGGCGCTCGCCAAGGCGCGCGAAGAGGAGGAGCTCGACGAGGAAGACGTCGTCACGCTCTTCTCCGCTCGCGGCGCCGACTTCGACGCGGTGGTCGCAGCCGCCGACGGCCTCCGCCGAGAGGTCTGCGGCGACGCGGTGACGTACGTGGTGACGCGGAACGTCAACTACACGAACGTCTGCTACTTCCGCTGCGGCTTCTGCGCCTTCTCCAAGGGCAAGCTCGCCGAGAACCTCCGGGGCAGCCCGTACCTGGTGCCGATCGAGGAGATCGTGCGGCGGGCCGACGAAGCGTGGAAACGCGGCGCCGTCGAGATCTGCCTCCAGGGCGGGATCCACCCCGGGTTCACGGGCGACTTCTATCTGGACGTCTGCCGCGCGATCAAAGCCGCCCTTCCGGAGCTCCACGTCCACGCCTTCTCGGCGCTCGAGGTCTGGCAGGGAGCGGCGACCCTCGGGCTCGAGCTCGAGGAGTTCCTGACTCGTCTCCGCGAGGCGGGATTGGCCTCGCTCCCAGGGACCGCCGCCGAGATCCTCGACGACGAGGTGCGGCGGATCATCTGCCCGGACAAGGTCACGACGCGCCAGTGGCTCCGCGTTCACGACGTCGCGCATCAAGTCGGGCTGCGCTCGACGACGACGATCATGTTCGGCCACGCCGACACGCTTCGCAGCTGGGCCCGTCATCTGCTGCGTCTGCGCGACCAGCAGCGGCGAAGCGGCGGTTTTACCGAACTCGTGCCGCTTCCCTTCGTGCACATGGAGGCGCCGATCTACCTCAAGGGACGCGCGCGCCCGGGCCCGACGTTCCGCGAGGCCGTGCTCATGCACGCGGTCGGGCGGCTCGCGCTGCACCCCTGGATCACGAACATCCAGGCGTCATGGGTGAAGCTCGGTCTCGACGGCGCCGCGGCCGCCCTGCGGGCTGGCGCGAACGATCTCGGGGGCACGCTGATGAACGAGTCGATCTCGCGCGCGGCCGGCGCGGAGCACGGGCAGGAGCTGCCGCCGGAGCGAATGGAGGAGGCGATCCTGGCGCTCGGCCGCACCCCGAGGCAGCGCACGACGCTCTACCGCGACGCGCCTGAGCATCGGCGGGCGGCTTCGTTTGGCGCGCCGCCGCTCGCGGAGCCGCTCAATCCGAGCGTCAACGACGCGGGGCTGAAGGCCCCGCCGCGTCTCGTTCGGCCTGGTCTATCCGAGCTCGCGCTGCAGCACTGAGTCGACGGCGCGCAGGGCGGTGTGCGTCTCCGTCAGCGCGGGCTCCCGCGTCGTGAGCCGCTGCAGAGCGAGGCCGGGGAGCAAGAAGATCCGCGCGGCGCGGGCGGTCGATGCCTGCACGGCGACCCACAGCTCCATCGTGAGCGCGAGCGAGGCGAGCACCAGTCCGGCCGAGGCGTAGAAGGTGGCGGGCAGCGGGGCGACTCGGTCGGCGAGCACGGATACGGCGACGGCCAGGGCCGCGAAGTTCGTCCCGCAGCGAGGCGAGAACCGCGACGGCTCGGTCTCGCCGCGCCAGGTCGACGCGAGTTCACCGCGCTCCGCGGCGGCGATCGCCCGATGCTCGGCGCCGTGCAGGAAGAGCGTGCGCCCACGCAGCATCCAGGCGACCAGCACGAATGCGGTGACGAGACCGCCGATCAGCGCGACACGGCCGGGGAGCAAAGGCAGCGCGAAGGAGACTGCAACCGCTCCTGCGAGCAGCGCTCGCTCGCGGGCCGGCGCCACACCGCCACGACGAAAGAGCGGCGCGACCGCGATCGAAAGCTTGCAGAGCCCCCGGAGCATGGGGATCCGCTTCAACCAGGTCGGCAGACGAGGCATTGTCCCCTCGCGCAGCGTGCCGTCCACCCCCGCGAAGGCCCAGAAGCGCTCGCTCACGATCGTCACGCCGTCGGGCCGCGCCATCCCGCCGAGGCGCGGGAGCGAGTCGTGCCGGTCGAAAGCGTCAAGCGAGGCGGGGGTGCCCACCCCCGCACGATGCCTGGCGAGGAGCCGCCCGGCAATGGGCCGGGCGGCCTATCGCGACGGTTTGTGGGTCCTACCAGTACCCGCGCGAGAAGAAACCCAGGAGAGCAAGCACGAGCACGATGATGAGAATGATCCAGAGGATGCTCAAACGAACCTCCTTCCGTTGGTCTTCCAACGCCGGAGTTTCGTTTTCGGTTACTCGAGGTCAGAAAGCGCCGCGAGCAGGCCGACGACGAAGAGAATCGGGAGCCCGAAGCCGATCAGCGCCGTGACCGCGCCGACGAGGCCGTAGCTGCGGTTGCCGCGCGAGGCGACGAGGCCCGCGATCCCGAGAACCAGGCCTGCGAGCCCGAGCAGGGTTGCGGGCCACGCCAGCAGGAAGAAGAAGTCGAAACGCATCGTGAAGGCCGACGCGAACGCGGCGATGCCGCAGAACATCGCGGTGACGCCGAGCCACGTGCTGATACGGGCAGCGGACACGTCGTTGTTATCGGCGCGGAGCGGCCCGCCCTCAATCGGCGACCTCGTGGGCGAGCAGGTCATCGACCGTCTCGCGGCGCCGGATCAGGCGTGCCTCGCCGTCCGCGACGAGCACGGCCGCCGGACGCGGTACGCCGTTGTAGTTCGACGCCATCCCGAGCGTGTAGGCGCCGGTTACCGGAACGGCGAGCAGGTCGCCGCGGCGAGGTTCCGGCAGCGCGATCCGCTGGATCAGGACGTCGCCGGCCTCGCAGTGCTTGCCGCAGACAGTGAAGGGGGCGAGTGGGCCGTCCTCGGCACGGTTCGCGAGCAGCGCCGTGTAGGCGGCGCCGTAGAGCTGCGGGCGCGGGTTGTCCGACATCCCGCCGTCGATCGCCACGAACGTCGTCTCGCCCGCATCCTTGACCACGCCAACGCGATAGAGAGTGACCGCCGCTTCAGCGACGAGCGAGCGTCCGGGCTCGAGGATCAGGCTCGGCCGCCAATCGCCCAGCTGCCCGAGGATCGCGCCGACGAAGTCCTCGATCGACGGCGCCCGCTCCTGCTCGACATAGGCGACGCCGAGCCCACCGCCGACGTCGATCACCTCCGGCTCCCAGCCGGCCTCGGCGACGAAGCCGCGCAGCCAGTCGACAGCCGTCCGCGCGGGCGCGAGATCGAGCAGCTGGGAGCCGAGGTGGACGTGCAGCCCGGCGACGTCGAGTCCGGCCCGGCGAGCCTGATCGATCGCCGTCAGCGCATCCGCCGGCGGGAGCCCGAACTTGGATCCGTGGTGCGCCGTGCGGATCGCCTCGTGCGTCTCAGCCTCGATCCCCGGGGTGACGCGCACGAGTACGCGGCGTACGCCTGCCGCGGCCGCGCGCTCGATCTCGTCGAGGGCGTCCAGGACGACGAAGGCGGCGCCCGCCTCGGCGGCTCGGCCGAGCTCGGCGTCGCTCTTGTTGTTCCCGTGGACGACCAGGCGGTCGGCGGGCACGCCCGCGCGCAGCGCGAACTCGAGCTCGCCGAGCGTCGATACGTCCGCTCCCAGCCCTTCCGCGGCGAACAGCCGGAGCAGCGCCACGTTCGGGAATGCCTTCGTCCCGTAGACGACGAGCGCGTCCGGCGCGGCCCGTCGGTACGCCTGGGCCCGTGCGCGCAGCGTCTCTTCGCAGTAGACGACGAGCGGCGTGTCGAACTCGTCGGCGAGCGTGGAGGCGCTGACGCCGCCGATCGTGAGCTCGCCGTTCGCGACGCGGGCGCTATCGGGGAAGAGCTCGAGCAGCGGTTACTCGCGCCAGTAGACGCCGTGGTCGTCGTAGGTGAGCTCGATCCGGCGCCCGTCCGGGTCGCGCACGAGAAAGGCCTTCGACCAGGGCGTCGGCTCAACCGGATCCCTGGTGACGACGCCGAGGCGCTTCGCCGTCTCGTAGGCGCGCGTGAACCCGCCCGCGTCGCAGTCGAACGCGATCTCGTCGGGATCGTCGGGCGGTGTGCTCTCGGAGGGAAAGAAGACGAGGATCACGCCGCCCGCGCGCAGCGGATCGTGGGAACCCTCTAGCTCTTCCGCCTCCAGGAGGTCCGCGTAGAAGCGCTTCAACCGCGCCGGATCGGGGGTGCGGAAGGCGATGTGGTTGACGCCGAGGACGCTCAGTCGCCCCACCAGCCGTCCACCGTCTCGGCGTCGCCCGGCCCGCCCGGCGCGCCCACGGCGAGGATCTCCACGCCGTCGGGCCCCGCCTCGAAGCTTCGCATCGTGTCCTTGTGCACCCGGACCGCGTCCCACGGCTTCAGTTCGTGCACCTCGCCGTCGACGTTCACTCGTGCGCTTCCGCTGACGACGACGAACACCTCTTCCTGGGTCTTGTGCTTGTGCCCATACGGGAGCCGAAAGTTCGGGGCCAGGCGCTGGTAGGTGATGCCGACGAGCTCGGCCTCGAGCGGGACGCGCGCGAACCTCGCCTCAAGGTCCGGGGAGAGCCCGAACTTAGGAGCCTGGTCCTCGACTTCCTTCATGTTCTGGATCGTGTAGTTCGCCATTGCCACCTCCTGAATTCGAACGCGTGATGGTAAAGTCACAGCCAATGGTGCAGCTGCTCGAGTAGCGCAGGGGAGACACGCGGCGGAACGGCCGCGCCGGCTCCCCCACGGCCTCTCGCAAGAGAGGCTTTTTTTATTCCCGAAGGAGAAATGGACGGGTACGACCCACAACAGATCGAAGCGAAATGGCAGGCGGTTTGGGAGAAGGCGCGAGCCTTCTACATTCCGAACCCGGACGAGCCGGGCACGGCCGCGCGCGAGCGGAAGTTCTACATGCTCGAGATGCTGCCGTACCCCTCCGGCGATCTTCACATGGGCCACGTGCTCAACTACACGCTCGGGGACGTCGTCACGCATTTCCGCCGCCGCCACGGCTACGCGGTGCTGCGCCCGATGGGGTTCGACTCGTTCGGCCTGCCTGCCGAGAACGCAGCGATCAGAGAGGGCGGCCACCCGAGGAAGATCACCGAGCGCAACATCGCCAACATCGGGCGCCAGATGCGGCGGCTCGGCTGGGCGATCGACTGGGACCGCGAGGTCTCGGCGCACCAGCCCGAGTACTACCGCTGGACGCAGTGGCTGTTCCTGAAGTTCTTCGAGGCCGGCCTGGCCTACAGAAAGGCGGCTCCGGTCAACTGGTGTCCCAACGACCAGACCGTGCTCGCGAACGAGCAGGTGATCGACGGCCGCTGCGAACGCTGCGGCGCCGTGGTCGAATTGCGAAGGCTCGAGCAATGGTTCTTCAAGATCACCGCGTACGCAGACGCGCTGCTCGACGACCACGCGCTCCTGGACTGGCCCGAACGGACGATCACGATCCAGCGCAACTGGATCGGCCGCTCCGAGGGAGCCGAGATCCTGTTTCGCGTCGAGGAGCTCGACCTCGACGTCCCGGTGTTCACGACCCGCCCCGACACGCTCTTCGGCGCGACGTTCTTCGTGCTTGCTCCGGAGCATGCGCTCGTGGAGCGGCTCGCGCAGGGCGCGCCGCAGGAGGCGGAGATTCTGGACTACGTCCGCAAGACCGCCGCCCGCTCGGTGGAGGAGCGCGCCGATCCGGCGCGGGAGAAGACAGGTGTTTTCACCGGCCGCTACGCGACGAACCCCGTCAACGACGAGCAGATTCCGATCTGGGTGGCGGACTACGTGCTGATGGACTACGGCACCGGCGCGATCATGGCCGTCCCCGCGCACGACGAGCGCGACTACGCCTTCGCGAAGCAGCACGATCTTCCGATCACCACCGTCGTCGTCCCCGCGGACGGCGAGCGGCCCGAGGAAGGCGCCTTCTCGGAACATACCGAGAACGAGGTCCTCGTCAACTCGGCCCAGTTCTCGGGGATGCCGGCTCCCGAGGCCTCGAAGGCGATTGTCGAGTGGCTGCGCGGGCGCGGCCGGGGGGCGCCGGCGGTCAGCTACCGCCTGCGCGACTGGGGCTTTTCACGCCAGCGCTACTGGGGCTGCCCGATCCCGATCGTCTACTGCGACGAGTGCGGGATCGTGCCGGTGCCCGAGGACGAGCTCCCCGTCCTGCTGCCCGAGGTCGAGGACTACAGGCCGAAGGGCAAGCCGCCGCTCGCGTCCAACGAGGAGTGGTCGCGGGTGCCGTGCCCGAGGTGCGGGCGCGAGGGACGCCGCGAGGCGGACACGATGGACACCTTCGTCGATTCCTCCTGGTACTTCCTGCGCTACACCGACCCGCACAACGACGAAGCTCCGTTCGATCGCGAGATAGCCGAGCTCTGGATGCCGGTCGACCAGTACATCGGCGGCATCGACCACGCGACGGGCCATCTGCTCTACTCGCGCTTCTTCGTCAAGGTCATGAACGACCTGGGCATGCTCGAGCTGCGCGAGCCGTTCGCCCGGCTGTTCCACCAGGGTTGGGTGCGCCAGGGCGGCTCGAAGATGTCGAAATCGCGAGGCAACGTCACGGCGCCCGACCAACTGGCGGACGCCTACGGCGCGGACGCTGTTCGTCTCTACATCCTCTTCATGGGTCCCGCCGACCAGGCGATGGAGTGGACGGAGGAAGGCGTGGAGGGCATCGCCCGCTTCCTGCGACGCCTCTGGCGGGTCGTGAACGAGGTGGCGGAGGGGGCGCCCGCGGCCGGCGCGGTCGAAGGACCGTTGGCGCGAAAGGCTCACCAGACGATCGCGAAGGTGAGCGACGACATCGGCCGCCGGTTCGTGTTCAACACCCCGATCGCCGCCGTGATGGAGCTCGTGAACGAGCTGTCGCCGGCGGTGGAGGATCCGGCGGCCCGTTTCGCCGCGGAGACGGTCGTCTCGTTGATCCAGCCGTACGCGCCGCACGTCGCGGAGGAGCTGTGGGAACGGCTGGGACACGAGCGCCTGTGGGAGCAGCCCTGGCCGGAGGCGGATCCGGCGCTGCTCGAGGAGGACACGTTCGAGCTCGTGATCCAGGTGAACGGCAAGGTGCGAGACCGCGTGCAGGTCACGTCGGACGCCTCGGAACAGGAGCTGGTCGAGCGCGCCAAGGCCTCGCCGCGCGTCCAGCCGCACCTGAACGGACGGGAGATTCGGCAGACGATCGTGGTGCCCCGCAAGCTCGTCAACCTCGTCGTCGTCTAGCGCCTCTTTGACACAGATTCGGCGCTAGTCCGTGGCCCATACGTAACGGCTTTGTTGCCATGCTCGGCGACATGGTCGAAGCCCTGCTTGCACGCAGGAGGATCCTCATTGCGGCCGCGTTGGGATTGGTCGCGATCGTTGTCGCGGCACGCTTGCTGCTGCGCCCGGCGGGAGTGTCGACGGCGCCGGCCCTGGCTCCGGTCCCGGCCCAGATCGCTCCGGCGAGGGTCGTCGTCCACGTCGTCGGGGCGGTGCGCCGGCCGGGGTTGTACCGACTGGCCCAAGGCGGACGCATTGCGGACGCCGTCGCTCGCGCAGGAGGGGCGAGCCGCAAGGCCGACCTCGCCGGCGTGAACCTCGCCGCGCCCTTGGCGGACGGCGAGCAAGTCGTGGTTCCCGTGCGCGGAGCGGCCGGGGCCGCGGGCGGTGCCGCGGCGGCGCCTGGGAGCGCGGCCCCGGGAGCCGCGGCCGGGCCCGTCCACCTGAGCACCGCGACGTTGGAGCAGCTCGACTCCTTGCCCGGCGTTGGGCCTGTGACGGCGCAGAAGATCCTCGACTACCGCGCGAAGCACGGGGCGTTCACATCGGTCGACGAGCTCGACGCGGTGCCGGGAATCGGCCCCGCTCGACTCGAGCAACTTCGCGAGCTGGTGGCGCCGTGAGTGACGGATGGGGCCTGCGCGCGCGACCACACCTCGCCCTCGGCTCGGTCTGTCTCGGGCTCGCGGCTGCGAACTTCGCGCGGGTCTCCGTCGCAAGCCTCGTCTGCGCGGGTGTTGTCGCCGCCCTGCTGATCGCGAGCGGAACCTCGCGGCTCGTTCTGCTCGCGCTCGGGCTGTTCGTCCTCGGCTGGTGGTGGGGCAGCGCGCGCCTCGACGTGCTCGACCAAAGCCCGCTCTCGCGGCAGATCGGTCGCGCGGAACGTTCGCTCCTCGTCGTCACAGGGCCGGCGCGGCGTGGCCGCTTCGAGCTCAGGGTCCCGGTCCACGTACGCCGCTTCGGATGGGTCGCGCTTGGCGAGTCCTCCGTGCTGGAGCTCCCGCTCGG
Organism: Gaiellaceae bacterium; assembly: GCA_044870105.1. Lineage (GTDB taxonomy): Bacteria > Actinomycetota > Thermoleophilia > Gaiellales > Gaiellaceae > JBKPFU01. The sequence continues at coordinate 16,281 of JBIOYJ010000049.1, forward strand.
GCGCGCGCCTCCGCAGGGCGCGCTGCTCGAGGCGATCGTCGAGGTCGAGCCTCCCCACGGCCCGGCGCATGGGTTCGACGAGGCGACGTGGCTGCGGCGCCACGGCGTCCATGTCGTCCTGCACGCAGACCGCTGGAAGGTGGTCGGCCGCCGGGGCGGACTCGGCGAGCTTGCCGACCGGCTGCACTCCTTCCTCGCGGGCGGCATCGCCGGCGGCGTCCACGGCGAGCGGCGCGGCGTCCTGCTCGGTGTCGTCCTCGGCGAGGAGCAGGGTCTCTCGAGCGATCTGCGCGAACGCTTTCGGGCGTCAGGCCTCTACCACCTACTCGCCGTGTCGGGTCAGAACGTCGCGCTGGTCGCGGGCGGCGCGGTCCTGCTGGTCTGGCTGCTCGGGCTCCCGCGATGGGTCGGGGAGCTGACGGCGCTCGCGGCCATGGGCGGATACGTCCTTGCCGTGGGCGCGCAGGCGTCGGTCGTTCGAGCCGGGATCGCGGGCGCGCTTTGTTCGTTCGCCTGGCTGACGGCCCGCGGCCGCGACCGGTGGTACTTCCTGCTGCTCGGCGCGTTCGCCCTACTCGCGTGGAATCCCTACCTCCTGCTCGATCCCGGCTTCGAGCTCTCGTTCACGGCGGTCGCGGCCATCTTCCTCCTCGTGAGCCCACTGGAACGATGGCTCGCGGGCTATCCGCTTCCCAGGCCGGTGGCGACGATTGTTGCGGTCGCGACCGCCTGCGGGCTCGCGACGGCGCCGATCCTCTGGCTCCAGTTTCACGCGCTCCCGATCCTGTCGGTGCCGGCCAACGTGCTGGCGGCGCCCGCCGTCGTGCCGCTGCTCACGCTCGCGTTCGCGGCCGCGGCGATCCACCCGATCGCGCCGTCGTTGAGTGTCGCTCTGTCCTGGTTGAACGGCTTTTGCGCGGCGTATCTCGCCTGGTGTGCCCGGACGGTGGGCGGTCTCCCCCTCGCTCAGATCCGCTCGACCTGGGCAGCCGCGCTGCTCGGCGTCGTCGGCGTATGGGCCGCAGCCTATGCTTGGCGACGTGGCCGACCTGAAGCCCGCGTACCTCCTGACCGGCACGGATCGTCCGAAGATCGCGCGCGCACTTCGCCGGCTGCGTGACCGCGTCGGGGACGAGGCGACCGAAGTCTTCTCGGCGTTCGAGGCCGCGGGCGACGACGTCGTGGCGGGGTGCAACGCGATGGGGCTGTTCGCGTCGGAGCGAAGACTCGTCGTGGTGGAGGAGATCGACGCCTGGAAGGCTGCGGACAGCAAGCCGGTGGTGAAATACCTCGCGGCGCCTGCTCCGACGACGGTCCTTGCGCTCGTAGGCGCAGAGACCAAGCCCGACTCTCCGCTCGGTCGCGCGGTGGCAGACAGCGGCGAGGTCCTCGTTTACAACCTGCCGCAGCGCGGCCGCAAGGCCGATTTGCCGAAGTGGGTCGCGCAGCAGTTCGCCGGCCTCGGTGTGGAGGCGACCCCGGATGCCGCCCGGATGCTGGTCTCGCTCGTCGGTGACGATCCGCAGGAGCTCGCAACCGAGATCGACAAGCTGGCGACGTGGGCCGCAGGTGCGCCGATGGGGGAGCGGGAGGTCGCGCTGCTCGTGGCAGCGAGAGCGGATGCGCCGCCCTTCGCGCTGACCGATTCGTGGGGCCGACGTGACGTCGCCGGTGTCCTGACCGCCGCCGAGGAGCTCGTCGAGCGAACAGGCGACTCCCCGCGAGACGTCTTTCCGCGCCTCGTCGGCCTGCTCACAAGCCACGTGAGTCGCGTCAGCGCCTGCCAGTCCTTCGCGCGGGAGGGCGTCACGCCGCGAGAAGCCGCCGACCGCCTGAAGAAGAACCGCTTCTACGTCGAGAAGCTCTTCGAGCAGGCGAGCCACTTCACAGCCGACGAGCTCCGCGACGCCCTCGTTCGGCTCGCCGAGCTCGACCTCGCGCTCAAGGGGGGGAGCGTGCTTCCGGGTGAGCTCGAGTTCACGCGCACCTTGGTCGAGATGACGCGCCCGCGCGAGGCTGCGGAAGCGCCTGCCTAGCATTCGTCTGAGACGAGCGCCGGCCCCTCGTCTGAACTAGGGCTGGCCTGAGACGAGCCGCGCCGCCTGTGCCTTCTTCCGCGCGGCGGCGTTCTTGTGCAGCGCCCGGCGCGCCGCGGCCTTGTCGATCATGCGCACGAGCTCGCGGTGCTCGGACTCGATTCGCGCGCGGTCGCCTTCGTTGACGGCGTCCCGCAGGCGGCGCGTGAGCGTCTTGACCGTCGAGCGGTAGCGGAGGTTCTGGATCCGCTCTCGCGCGGCGGTCCGCACGCGTTTCTTCTGCTGCTTGATGTTCGGCATTTCGCGAAAAAGCCCGCTAGGGCGGGCGCGGACGATCGTAGCAGAGGCCCTTCTACCTCTTCTGTTTCGGCACGCTTTCGTCACCCACGCGCGCGCTGTTCCTTAATACGATCGCCTTGGGGAGGAGGCCGGGCGAACCTCCTTACCGACGCCGGCGCGCTCGCGACGTCGAGGGTCGGCAGGGCTCCTTCCTATACTCGACTTCGTGGACGAGCGTGCCCGGGGCCGCCGACTGGCGTGGTCGACGGCGATCTTTTCGCTCGCCACGGGTCTCTCGCGCATCCTCGGCCTCGTCCGCGAAATCGTGGCGCGCCGCTACTTCGGCGTCGAGGGCCGCATCAACGCCTTCACGATCGCCTTCCAGGTGCCGAACCTCGTCCGCGCGCTCGTGGCGGACGCGGCGCTCTCGTCGGCCTTCGTGCCCGTCTTCAGCGAACTGCTCGAGCGCAACGAACGCGCGCGCGCCTGGCGCGTCGCGTCGAGCCTAGTCTGGCTGCTGCTGCTCGCCCTAGGGGGCCTAACCGCCCTGTTCATCCTGCTGGCGCCCTGGCTGATGGCGCCGTTCGGTTTCCGAGGCGAGGAGCACGACCTCGTGGTCGGGCTCTCACGGGTGCTCTTCCCGATCGTCGCCCTGCTCGGCGTGTCCGGAATCGTCGTCGGAGTTCTGAACAGCTACGAGCACTTCACGGTGCCCGCGCTCACCCCGGTCTTCTGGAACCTGGCGATCATCATCGGGCTCGTTCTCGGCGTTCCGCACGCTCACTCGGAGAACGGCAAGCTCTATGTCTACGCGATCGCGATCCTGGTCGGGACGCTGGTCCAGGTTCTGCTGCCGCTCCCCTGGCTCGCCGGACGGGACGGGCGGCTGCGTGTCGCGATCGACTGGCGCGACCCTGCGATCAAACAGACCTTCGCCCTGATGATCCCCGTGACGCTCGGGCTCGGGCTGATCAACTTCAACCTCGTCGTCGATTCCTTCTTCGCCGCGCGACTGATCGACCGCAACCTCGCCCCGAGCGCGATCGACGCGGCCTTCCGCATCTACATGCTCCCCCAGGGGATGTTCTCGGTCGCGGTCGCGACCGTGCTCTTCCCCTCGCTCGCGCGGCTGGCCGCCCGCGGCGACATGGACGGCTTCCGGCACACGGTTGGGCTCGGCCTCCGCCAGATCGCCTTCTTGCTCGTCCCGGCGAGCGCGGCCGCCGCGGTGCTCGCCGAGCCGATCGTCCGGCTTCTCTACCAGCGCGGCGAGTTCACGCCCGACCAGACGCCCATCGTGGCCGCGGCGCTTGCGGCGTTCTCCGCCGGCCTGACGTTCAACGGCGCGATGCTGATGCTGAACCGCGCCTTCTTCAGCTTGCAGTCGAACTGGATTCCGACGCTCGTCGCGCTGGGGAACCTGATCCTCAACGCCGGTCTCGACGCTGCCTTCTATTCGCTCGGCACGTGGGGAATTCCGCTCGCGACATCGGTGGTCAATGTCGCCGGCACCGCCGCATTGCTCGTCCTCCTCCGGCGCCGCCTCGGGCGCGTCGAGTTCGGCGAGACGGCGCGGGCGACCGCGCTGATCGCCGCAGCCGCGAGCGTCCTGGCCGCGGTGACCTATTTCGCCTGGGACGGGCTCGACGCCATGCTCGGCCGAGCGTTCGGCGGACAGCTCGTCTCGGTCGGGATCGCCCTCGCCGCTGGATTCACGGCGTACCTGATTTCGTGCCGTTTGCTGGGAGTTCGTGAGCTCGAGGCGTTGCTATCGTTGCGACGCCGTCCCCGCTCGGACTGATTTCCCATGGACCAGAACCACATCCGCAACTTCTCGATCATCGCGCACATCGACCACGGCAAGTCGACGCTTGCCGACCGCATCCTCGAGCTGACGGACACGTTGTCCGGCCGCGACATGCGCGCCCAGGTCTTGGACACGATGGAGCTCGAGCGCGAGCGCGGGATCACGATCAAGGCGCAGGCGGTCCGCGTCTTGTGGAAAGGACATCAGCTCAACCTGATCGATACCCCGGGGCACGTCGACTTCACGTACGAGGTGTCGCGTTCACTCCAGGCATGCGAGGGCGCGTTGCTCGTGGTCGACGCCGCCCAGGGCGTGGAGGCGCAGACTGTCGCCAACGCCTACCTCGCGATCGAGAACGACCTCGAGATCGTCCCAGTCGCGAACAAGATCGACCTCCCGCAGGCGAGCCCCGACGCGGCCGCCGCGGAGATCGCCGAGTTGGTCGGCGAGGAGCAGAACCGCGTTCTTCGCATCTCCGCCAAGACGGGCGACGGCGTGGAGGCCGTGCTCGACGCAATCGTGGAGCGGATCCCGCCACCTGCGGGTGAGTCGGACGCGTCCGCGCGCGCCCTCATCTTCGACTCCTCGTACGACCAGTACCGTGGCGTGGTCGCGTTCGTGCGCGTCGTCGACGGCTCGTTCGGCACTCGCGAGGCGCTCCGCGCCATGGCGCAGGGCACCCGTTTCGAGGCCGAGGAGGTGGGGTTCTTCTCGCCCACCATGCGGCCTGCCCAGCGGCTCGAGGCCGGGGAGGTCGGCTACGTCGTCACCGGCCTGAAGGACGTGAGCAAGCTGCGCGTCGGCGACACGCTGACCACAGAGCGCAATCCCGCGGCAGAGGCCTTGCCCGGATACAAGGACGTGAAGCCGATGGTCTTCGCGGGGCTCTTCCCGACGGACTCGGACGACTATCCCGACCTCCGCGACGCGCTTGAGAAGCTGAAGCTGAATGACGCCGCGTTGTTCTATGAGCCGGAAACCTCGCAGGCGCTCGGGTTCGGCTTCCGCTGCGGCTTCCTCGGGCTCCTGCACATGGAGATCGTGCGCGAACGGCTCGAGCGCGAGTTCGATCTCGATCTGCTCGTGACCGCGCCGAACGTCGCCTACAGGGTGCAGACGACCGTCGGCGAAGAGGTCGAGGTGCACAACCCCGCCGAGATGCCGCGGGAAATCGAGCGCGTCGAGGAGCCCTACGTCCGTGCGTCGATCATCGTTCCGAAGGGTTTCGTGGGCCCCGTGATGGAGCTGAACAACGACCGTCGCGGACGCTTCGACCACATGGAGTACCTCTCGCCGGAGCGCGTGCTCCTCTCCTACGACCTGCCCCTCGGTGAGATCGTGCTCGACTACTACGACCAGCTCAAGTCGCGCACCCGCGGGTACGCGAGCTTCGACTACGACGTGGCCGGCTTCCGTGAGGGAGATCTCGCGCGCGTGGACATTCTGATCGCGGGAGAGCAGGTCGACGCGCTCTCGATGATCGTCCATCGCGCCGGCGCGCACGCGCGTGGGAAAGCGCTCGTGGAGCGGCTCCGCCAAGAGATCCCGCGCCAGTACTTCGACGTTCCCGTCCAGGCCGCGATCGGGTCGCGCGTGATCGCGCGCGAGACGATCAAGGCGAAGCGCAAGGACGTGCTCGCCAAGTGCTACGGCGGCGACATCACGCGCAAGCGAAAGCTGCTCGAACGCCAAAAGGCGGGGAAGAAGCGCATGAAGCAGGTCGGTGCCGTCGAGGTTCCTCAGGAGGCGTTCCTGGCCGTGCTCAACCTGGCCGGAGGACGCAAGTGAGCGGCCGCGTCCGCCATCTATACCTCCACCTCCCCTTCTGCGCTCACCGCTGCGGGTACTGCGATTTCGTGACGCTGGTCGGCAGGCGGGGACAGCACGGCGCGTACGTCGACGCGCTCCTGACCGAGCTCGAACTCGAGCGAGATCTGCTCGCGCGGCGGCTCGAGACGATCTTCCTGGGCGGCGGGACGCCGACCTACACCGAGGCAGCCGAGCTCGAGCGCCTGCTCTCTGCTCTGCCCGGTGCGGGCGAGGTCACGGTGGAGGCGAATCCCGAGACGGTGACGCGCGACCTGGCGGCGCTGTTGAGGCGTACAGGGGTAACCCGCGTCTCGATGGGTGTGCAGAGCTTCCAGCCGGGGCTCTTGGATACGCTCGATCGCGTTGCCGGTCCTGACGACGTCCGGCGTGCCTTCTACGATCTCCGTGATGCCGGTTTTGACAACATCTCCTTCGATCTCCTGTACGGGATCCCCGGCCAGAGCGCCGCCGATCTCGATGCCGACCTGAGCAAGGCTCTCGTGCTCGGGCCCGAGCACCTGTCGTGCTACGAGCTGGAGGCAAAACCGGGCACGCGTTTCACGTATGCCCACGGGGCGGAGCTCGAGCGGCAGGCCGGGCGCATGGAGGGCTACTTCGAACGTGTCGTCGAACGGCTCACCGCCGCCGGCTATCGCTGGTACGAAACGGCGAACTTCTGCCGCGCCGACGGGCCTGACGGGCGTGACCTTCGCTCCCAACACAACCTGGCCTACTGGCGCGGCCGCGACTATCTCGGCCTCGGCATCGGCGCTGTGTCGACCGTCGACGGCGTCCGCTGGAGGACGACGCCGCGGGTCGCCGCGTACCTGTCCGCTCTGACGGAGAGACGACGCCCGTCCCGGCAGCGCGAGCCGCTGGACCACTCCGTGCGGATCCGGGAGAAGGTGCTGCTCGGGCTCAGGCTCGACGAGCCCCTGTCGCTCCGCGAGGTCGCGTCCGTGGTCGATGCCGACGAGCTCGAGCGTCTGGAGCGACTCGGCCTGGTGGCCCGGTCCGGAAACGGCGGCGGCGCCGGTTCGAGCCTGTCGCTGACGCGCCGTGGTCGTTTCGTGGGCGGCGCGGTCACGGCGGATCTGCTGGCCTAGAATTTGCCTGCAAAGATGCTCAATCCAGCCGTGACCGAGCTGACCGACCGCCAGCGCGAGATTCTCAGGCGCGTGGTCGAAGAGTACGTCGCGACCGGGCAGCCGGTGGGCTCGAAGACGCTGGTCGAAGGCGCGGGTCTCGGCGTTTCAGCGTCGACCGTGAGGAACGAGCTCGCGGAGCTCGAGGCGCGTGGACTCCTGACGCACCCGCACACCTCGGCCGGGCGCGTACCGACCGACGCCGGGTATCGCTTCTACGCGGATTCGCTGCTCGAACGCCTCGAGCCGCAGCCGGCTCCGTTTCCGCTCGACCTGACGACGGCGCGCGCGGAGGTCGAGACCGCGCTCCAAGCGACGACCGAAGCGCTGTCGGATGTCACGCGGCTGCTCGCGCTGGTGTCGGCGCCGCCGCTCGAGACGACGACGGTGCGGCACGTCGAGGTGCTGCTGCTGCAGCCGCAGGTGGTGATGGTCGTCGTGATCACGTCCACGGGGGGCGTGACCAAGCGGATGTTCACGGTCGACGAGCCCGTCGATCGCGGACTTGCTCACTGGGCGGGCGAGTACCTCAATGACGCGCTCGTAGGGCTCACCCTGGGAACGCACGGCGTTCGGCTTCGGTTCGAGGATCAGAGCCTCAGCGAGGCCGAGGCGACCTTCCTTTCCATCCTCCGCCCTGCGTTCACCGAGCTCCTGGCAGGACCGCAGACGCTCTACATCGGAGGGACCGCAGGCCTGTTCGAAGCCGCTCGCGCCGAAGAGCTCGAGGCGTACCACCACCTGTTGGAGATGCTCGAAAAGCGCGCGGTGCTGCTCCGCATCGTCGGCCGCGCGCTCGATCCGCGGAGGCCGTTCGTCCGCGTGGGCGACGAGCTGGACCATCCGGGCCTCCACGACGTCGCTCTCGTGGGCGCGGCCTACGGGCTGGCCAGCCGAACGCTGGGTGCCGTGAGCCTGCTCGGCCCCGTGCGTATGGACTACGCGAAGGCGATTCGCTCGGTGCGCGGAGCCGCGTCCGAGCTCTCGCGCTTCGTGGAATCCGTGTACGAAGACAACTGAACTCGGAGCTACGCTTGAAGCGATGGCGACGAGCCAACGCGATTACTACGAGGTGCTCGGCGTTCCGCGCGCCGCCGGCGAGAGCGACATCAAGCGCGCTTTCCGCCGGCTCGCCCGCGAGCTGCACCCCGACGTCTCGGGAGAGGCCGACGCGCAGGAGCGATTCCGAGAGGTGGTCGAGGCGTATGAGGTGCTGTCCAAGCGCGAGACCCGCGAGCTCTACGACCGCTTTGGACACGCAGGCCTGCGGAGCGGCGGCTTCACACCGACGCCGTTCGACTTCGGCAGCCTGACCGATCTCTTCTCGGCGTTCTTCGGCGACGATCTCTTCGGCGTCACGGCCCGTCCCGGGCACGCACGGGGCGCCGACGTCAGCGCACACGTCGAGATCGAGCTCGCCGAGGCGGCGCGGGGCACGAAGCGCAGCGTGCCGTTCCCGGTCGCGGTCAGATGCGAGACGTGTGGCGGCACCGGCGCCGAGCCCGGCACGCAACCGACCATCTGCGAGACGTGCGGCGGCTCGGGTCGGCTGCAGCAGGTTTCCCGAAGCGCGTTCGGAGAGTTCATCCGCACCCGGACCTGCCCAGCGTGCAACGGCTCCGGACGCCGTATCGAACGACCGTGTTCCGAGTGCCGCGGCGAGGGGAGGAGGGCGCACGAGCGGCTGCTCGAGGTCGAGATCCCGCCCGGGATCCACGACGGTCAGCAGATCCGGATCTCTGGGGAGGGACACGCCGGCGCACTCGGCGGGCGGGCCGGCGACGTGTACGTCCAGGTGCGCATTCGTCCTGACCCGCGTTTCGTTCGCGAGGGAGACCACATCTTCTCGACCGTAGACCTGACGATGACGGAGGCCGCCCTTGGCACAACGGTCCGGATCCCGACGCTCGACGGAGAGGTCGACCTCGAGTTCGAGCCGGGCACCCAGGCTGGCGAGGTCCGGGTCTTGCGCGGCCGCGGCATGCCGGTGTTGCAGGGGTTCGGACGCGGGGACCACCGCGTGCTCGTCAACGTCGCGATCCCGCGCCGCCTTTCCGAGGAGCAGCGTCGGCTGCTCGAAGAGTTCCAGCGCTCTGCGGGCGACGAGACGTATGTCGCCGACGAAGGCTTCTTCGAGAAGCTGAAGAGCGCTTTCCGCTGAGCCCGCTCAAGCGGATCTCCGTTCGCTTCCCAGCGGCCGACGCGGAGGAGGCGCGGGCCCGCTGGCTCGAGCGATTTCCGGAGGGATTCGAGGAGCGCGAGCTCGGCCCGGAGATCGAGCTCGCCGCGTACGTCGAGCGGGTACCGGCCGGCGTGGACGCGCTCCAGGTCGAGGCGATCGAGGAGGGATGGGAGGAGCGGTGGCGCGAGTTCCACCGGGGGGTGTGCGTAGGCCCGCTCTGGATCGGCCCACCATGGGAGGAGGCGCCGTTCGACTCGATAGCCGTCGTCGTCGATCCGGGACTCGCCTTCGGGACCGGCGCGCACCCGACGACGCGGCTCTGCGTCGAGTTCCTGCTCGCTCTCGACCGCGGCTCCCTGCTCGATCTCGGGTGCGGCTCGGGCGTGCTCGCCGTCGCGGCGGCGAAGCTCGGCTTCGCGCCGGTGCTCGCCATCGACCACGATCCGCGCGCGATAGCCGCGGCGCGGCAGAACGCGATCGTGAACGGGGTCGAAGTCCAGGCGCGGCTGCTCGACGACACGAAAGACCGCCTCCCGCCGGCAGACGTAGCGCTCGCGAATATCGACTTCGCCGTCGTCGGTGCCCTCGGTGCTGTCCTCGAGTGCACGCGTATCGTCACGTCCGGCTACTACGAGCGCGACCGTCCGCAGCTCGACGGCTTCCGCCAGGTAGAGCGGAGAACGCTCGCTGGCTGGGCGGCCGACCTCTACGACCGGGAGTAGAGTTCCCGCGCCGTGGCGAGCTTTTCGATCCGGTTTCTCGGCTGCAAGGTCTCCCAGACGGACGCGCAGGAGATCCGTGAGCGCCTGCTGCGGGACGGTCATGAGGAATTGCGCGAGGGAGGCGACGTCGCGGTCGTCAACACGTGCTGCGTCACGCACGAAGCGCTACGGAAGTCCAGACACGCTGCTGCGCGTGCCGCGCGCACGCACGGCCGCGTCTACGTCACGGGCTGCGGTGCGAACCTTGCCGGCGACGCGTCTCGCGGGCTGCCCGGCAACGTCACCGTCGTTCCACGGCGAAGCGAGGAGACGGCCGCTTTCGTCGCCGGAGACGTGGGGCCGATCGCCTGCGTTCGAGACGACGCGAGGCTCGAGCGTGTCCGCGCCTTCGTCAAAGTGCAGGACGGATGCAGCTTCTCGTGCAACTTCTGCGTCATCCCGCTCGTGCGAGGCCGGTCGCGCAGCCGGTCCGCAGCCGCCGTGCTCGCCGAGATCCGGCGCCGCGTCGGACAGGGACATCGCGAGGTCGTTCTCACGGGGATCAACCTCGGTTGCTATCGAGACCGTGAGGCCGGTTACGGCCTGCCTCGTCTGATCAGGGAAGCCGGCGCCGTGCCGGGCCTCGAGCGGCTGCGCCTCTCGTCGATCGAGGTGAACCACGTGAACGACGAGCTCGCGCGTGCTCTGCGCGAGACGCCGGTCGTCTCGCGCCACCTGCACGTTCCGCTCCAGTCCGGAGACGACCGCGTGCTCGCGGCGATGGCGCGCCGCTACACCGCGCGCTCGTATCTCCGGCGCGTGGCCGCGCTCTCCGACTTCAACCTCACTACGGACGCCATCGTCGGCTTTCCCGGCGAGAACGAGCGCGCCTTTGCGAACACCCTGCGCGTCGTGGAAGAGGCGGGCATCACCAAGATCCACGTCTTTCCGTACTCGCCGCGCCCGGGCACCGCGACCGCGCTCGACGACACGGTCTCACCGGCCGTTAAGAAGGAGCGCAGCGCGCGCCTGCGCGCCGCGTCGCAAGCGGCCTGCCGCGCGCACTGGCGCGCCAAGCTGGGCGCCGCGGACGTGGTTCTTGTCGATCGCCCAGGGCGAGGCTACGGCGACGACTACTCGCCGTGGCTGGTGGATGCCCCGGTTGGAGAGCTCGTCCGGGTCAGGGCGCGCGCCGTCACGGAACAAGGCATCGTCGGTGGCTGAGGATTGCCTCTTCTGCCGGCTCGTGCGCGAAGGTGATCACGTGCGGAAGGGCGACGGCTTCGTCGCGATCCGGGACATCAACCCGAAGGCGGACACGCATCTGTTGATCCTGCCCGAGCGGCACGTCCCAAGCTTCCGAGAGGTGGGCGAGTTCCCCCCTGAGGAAGCGAAGCGGATGCTCGAGTTTGTCGCGGAGACCGCGCGCGAGGCCGGGCTCGAGGACTATCGGGTCGTCGTGAACGTGGGGGAAAGCGCGGGCCAGACGATCTTCCACCTGCACTGGCACCTGCTCGGCGGCGCGATGCGAGGCTTGCCCGCATGAGCTTGATCGCGCGCCTCGAGGATGAGCTGAAGGAGGCGATGCGCGGCGGCGACACCGCCCGCCGAGACGCCCTGCGCCTGATCCTCTCCAGCCTGCGCTCGGCCGAGAAGGAGCTTCAGCGCCCGCTGCACGACGACGAGGAGCTCCAGGTGCTGCAACGCGAGCGTAAGCGTCGCACGGAGGCGATCGAGGCGTACCGGGCCGCCGAGCGCGACGAGCAAGCCCGGGGCGAGGAGCTCGAGCTTCGCGTGCTCGAGGAATTCATGCCCGAGCCGCTCTCGGAGGAGGAGCTCGAGGAGATCGTCGACGACGCCATCGCCGAGGTCGGTGCGACCAGCATGCGGGATTTCGGCCGCGTGATGGCCGACGTGATGCCGCAGGTCTCCGGCCGCGCAGACGGCTCGGTCGTGGGCCAGCTGGTGCGGGAGAAACTCGCCTGAGGAAGGTTCGGACGGCGGGCGAGGTCCTAATAACGGCACCGCCGACCTCCTCCCCACAACGAGCGTATCGGGGAAATCCGCATGCGTGGGTTACGGATGCGGGTCAAAAGCGTCACCTACAGCTCCAAAAACGTGACCTACACTGAGGCTCCGTGCAGGAAGTCCTGTCCGTGTCGAACGAGGTCGCTGCCGAGCTCGGGACGATCGGCGACGGCGTTCTCGAGGCGCTTCGCGAGCGGCTCCGCTGCACGATCCGGCTGCGCGGAAATCGGCTGACGATCGAAGGCGAAGACCCCGCGGTCACGCAGGCGCGGGCCGTGGTCGACGAACTCTCCGAGCTCGTCGAGGGCGGGCACGAGATCGGACCCGCCACGGTGGATGCCGTCCTGGCCGCGCTCGATCAAACCGAGGACCTCCGTGAGGTCTTCGACGACGTCGTCTGGCGGCATCGCGGCAAGAAGATCGCGCCGAAGACGGTGATGCAGAAACGCTACGTCGACGCGATCCGCGATCACACCGTCACCTTCGCGATCGGCCCGGCAGGAACGGGCAAGACCTACCTCGCGATGGCACTCGCGGTCGCGTCCCTCTCCAGCCGCGAGGTCGGCCGGATCATCCTCACACGCCCCGCCGTCGAGGCCGGCGAGCGGCTCGGCTACCTGCCCGGAACGATGCTCGAGAAGGTGGACCCGTATCTGCGGCCGCTCTTCGACGCGCTCTACGACATGCTCGAACCGGATCGGCTGGCCGCCTACATGGAGAAGGGAACGATCGAGGTGGCGCCGCTCGCCTTCATGCGAGGACGGACGCTGAACGATTCGTTCATCATCCTGGACGAGGCGCAGAACACGAGCCCCGAGCAGATGCAGATGTTCTTGACGAGGCTCGGCTTCGGCTCGAAGGTGGTCGTCACCGGCGACGTCACGCAGGTCGACCTTCCGCGCGACCAGGCGTCCGGGCTGATCCAGGTGCAGGAGATTCTCGGCGTGCTCGAAGGCATTGCGTTCATCCGGTTCGGGCACGAAGACGTCGTGCGGCACAAGCTCGTGCAGCGGATCGTCGAGGCGTACAAGCAGCACGCGGAGGAGACGGGGACGCAGCGCCGCAAGTAGCAGTCATGGTCGCGGTGGAGGTCGACAACCGAAGCGGGATCGAGGTGGAGCAGCACGCCGCGGTCGAGCTTGCGCGTCGCCTGCTCGCCGAGGAGGGGGTCGAGGAAGGCGAGCTTGGGCTCGTCTTCGTCGCACCGGACGAGATGCGCCGCCTGAAGCGCAAGCACCTCGGCGTGGACGAGGAGACCGACGTACTATCCTTTCCCATCGACGGCCGCGACGACGTTCCGGCTGGCGTGCCGCGCCAGCTCGGGGACGCGGTTCTCTGTCCTCAAGTGGTCGGCGAGGACTGGCGACCGCCGCTCGTCCACGGCCTGCTCCATCTGCTCGGCTACGACCACGGCGCCGAGATGGAAGCGCGGGAGGCGAAGTGGCGCGAATGAACGCCCCGCAGCGGACGCCGTCGTTGATCGAGAGCTTCAACTTCGCCTTCGAGGGGATCATCCACGTCCTCCGGACGCAGCGGAACATGCGCATCCACTTCGCGATCGCCGTGGCTGTGCTCGTCGCGGGGCTGGCCGTGGGCGTCTCGAAGCTCGAGCTGGTCGCGCTCCTTCTCGCGATCACTTTTGTCTTCATCGCGGAGATGATCAACTCGGCGCTCGAACACGCGATCGACGTCTCGACGACGTCCTTCGATCCGCTCGCGAAGCTCGCGAAGGACATCGCCGCCGGCGCAGTCCTGATCGCAACCGTGAACGCGGTCGCGATCGGCTACCTGGTCTTCTCGGGCGAGATCGCCGATCCCAGCTCCCGCCTGCTCGACCGCATTCGGGACGCGCCGGCGAGGCTGACGCTGATCGCGCTCGTGCTGACCGTGATCATCGTGATCGCGACCAAGGCCTACACCGGCAGAGGAACGCCGCTGCGCGGCGGTCTTCCGTCCGGGCACGCCGCCCTTGCGTTTGCGATCTGGATGGCGGCGACGTACGTCGTCGGAGATTCGCACCGCTTCCTGATCTCGTGCCTCGCCTTCATCATGGCGCTGCTGGTCGCCCAAACTCGGGTCGAGTCCGGAATCCACTCGACTCTGGAGGTCACGTACGGCGGGGTTCTGGGCGCACTGGTGGCGCTCGTCGTCTTCCAGGTTTTTTCGTGACGGACGAGCTCTATGAGCGCGCGGTCGCGATCGCCGAGCGAGCCTATGCGCCGTATTCCCACTTTCGCGTTGGCGCGGCCGTGCGCACGCGGGACGGTCGCGTGTTCGAGGGCGTCAACGTCGAGAATGCGGCGTATCCGCTCGGAATCTGCGCCGAGAAGGCGGCGCTCGCGCGCGCCGTCTCCGAGGGCTACAAGCCCGGGGAGATCGAGACCGTCGCGATCACCGCTTCGCCGTGCGGCGGTTGCCGCCAGTGGCTGCACGAGTTCGGCGTCGACCGGGTGATCTACAAGAGCGGCATCGGCGAGGTGGTCACGCGGACGCCGGCCGAGCTCCTGCCGGACACGTTCGAGCTGTGAGATCCGGCTTCGTCGCCGTCGCCGGGCGGCCCAACGTCGGCAAGTCGACGCTTGTGAACTCGCTCTGCGGCGGCAAGGTCGCGATCGTCTCCGACAAGCCGCAGACGACGCGGCAGCGAATCTTCGGGATCGCGAACGGCGAGGACCATCAGCTCGTGCTCGCGGACCTGCCGGGATTCCAGCGTCCCCGCGACCCGCTGACCGAACGTATGCAGCGCACCGTCGACGCCGCCTTCGAGGACATCGAGGCGGCGCTCTTCGTCCTGTCTGCCCGCGAGCGCATCGGCGCCGGCGACCGCTTCATCGCCGACCGCGTGTTCGGCTTCGGCATCCCGGTCGTGATCGCGCTGAACAAGGTGGATCGGCTCAAGCCCGGTCACATCGCGCAACAGATGGAGACCGCCGGGAGGCTCGGGGACTTCCACGCGCTGCACCCGGTCAGCGCCGTTACCGGAGACGGGATCGACGAGCTGCGGGACGAGCTGGTCGGGCTCATGCCGGAGGGACCGCGCTACTTCCCGCCGGAGCAGCGCACCGATCTCCCGCTCGAGCTCCAGCTTGCCGAGCTGGTTCGCGAGAAGGCGCTCCAGCTCACGCGCGAGGAGGTGCCTCATTCCATCTCGGTCGAGATCGAGGAGCTGGCGGACAAGGTCGTGCGCGGGACGATCTACGTCGAGACCGACTCCCAGAAGCAGATCGTCGTCGGCAAGGGCGGAGCGGTGGTCAAGGAGATCGGCGTGCGCGCGCGGCCGGAGCTCGAGCTTCTGCTCGGCCACCAGGTCTTTCTCGAGCTGAACGTCAAGAAGCGGCCGAAGTGGCGTCGCGACGAGGCGATGCTCGAGCGGCTGGGGATCTAGACAGGGCTACACTCAACCCATGGCGCAGGCGCCTGCCCTTCGCACCGGCTTCGAGCTTCCGCTCGAGCCGCGGCTGCCACGAATCGGCTCGATCGACCAGGTCGCGGTCGAGGAACGCGCGGCGACTCTCTCCAGGCGCTCGATCAAGCGCGAGGCCAAACTCTTCGCGCTCGACCTGGCCGTGCGGATGATGGATTTGACCACGCTCGAGGGCCAGGACACCCCGGGCAAGATCGCGGCGCTCGCCTCGAAGGCGATCCGCCCGGATCCGTCCGACCCGACCGTGCCCTCTGTCGCGGCCTTGTGCGTCTATCCGAACCTCGTCCCCGCGGCGCTCGAGCGGGTCCATGGGAGTGGGGTGAAAGTGGCGTCGGTGGCGACGGCGTTCCCGTCGGGACAGAGCCCGACCGACATCAAGGTGGCGGAGGCCGCGCGTGTCGCCGAGATGGGCGCGGACGAGATCGACATGGTCATCGACCGCGGCGCCTTCCTCGCGGGCCGTTACGCGAAGGCCTACGACGAGATCGTGCAGGTGAAAGAGGCGTGCGGCGAGGCCCATCTGAAGGTGATTCTCGAGACCGGCGAGCTCGGCACCTACGACAACGTGCGCCGAGCCTCGCTGCTCGCGATGGCCGCGGGCGCGGACTTCATCAAGACCTCCACCGGCAAGCTGCCATCGGCGGCGACGCTGCCGGTGACGCTCGTCATGCTCGAGGCGATCCGCGACGTCTACGAGGAGACGGGGCGGCGCGTGGGAATGAAGCCGGCGGGCGGGATTCGCACGGCCAAGCAGTCGGTGCAGTACCTCGTCCTGCTGCACGAGACGCTGGGTCTCGATTGGCTCACACCGGACCTGTTCCGGTTCGGCGCCTCGTCGCTACTGAACGATGTGCTGATGCAGATCCGCAAGGAGAAGACGGGCCGGTATCAAAGCCCGGACTACTTCACCGTTGACTGAGCTCGAAAGACGACCAGATCGCGCGCCGATCCCCTCGGCGTGGGAGTACGCGACCGCGCCCGAGTCGCGAGAGATCGTCACGATCGAGAAGCGCTACGGCCACTTCGTCGGCGGCGAGTGGCTGCAGCCGAAGGAGACCTACACGACGATCGATCCTTCGAGCGAGGAGGCTCTCGCGGAGGTTGGCCAGGCCACGCCCGAGGAGGTGTCGCGCGCGGTCGCCGCTGCGCGGGAGGCGTTCGAGGACGGCTGGCCCTCGCGTCCCCCCGCCGAGCGCGCCAAGTACCTGTTCCGGATCGCGCGCATCCTGCAGGAGCGCGCGCGGGAGTTCGCCGTGCTGGAGTCGTTGAACGGCGGCAAGCCGATCCGCGAGTCGCGCGACGTCGATCTGCCCCTCTCCGCCGCCCATTTCTTCTACTACGCGGGGTGGGCGGACAAGCTCGAATACGCCTTCCCGAACCGGCGGCCCCGGGCGGTGGGCGTGGCCGGGCAGATCATTCCGTGGAACTTCCCGCTGCTGATGCTGGCCTGGAAGATCGCCCCCGCGCTGGCGGCGGGCAACACCGTCGTGCTCAAGCCCGCCGAGACGACGCCTCTGACCGCCCTGCTCTTTTGCGACGTGCTGCGTCAGGCTGAGCTGCCGCCCGGCGTGGTCAACATCGTCACCGGAGACGGGCGCGCCGGCGCCGAGCTGGTCAAGGGCGACGTGGACAAGATCGCCTTCACCGGGTCGACCGAGGTCGGCAAGGCGATCCAGCGCGAGCTCGCCGGGACGGACAAGAAGCTGACGCTCGAGCTCGGCGGCAAGGCGGCCAACATCATTTTTGACGACGCGGCCTTGGACCAGGCGGTCGAAGGGATCATCAACGGGATCTACTTCAACCAGGGCCATGTCTGCTGCGCGGGCTCGCGGCTCCTCGTTCAGGAATCGATCTACGAGCCGCTGATCGACAAGCTGAAGCGCCGGTTGGCCACGCTGCGCGTCGGCGATCCACTCGACAAGAACACCGACGTGGGGGCGATCAACTCGAAACCGCAGCTCGAGAAGATCCACGAGCTCGTCTGGGCGGGGGAGGAGGAGGGAGCCGAGATCTACCAGCCCCCCTGCCGGCTGCCGGAGAAGGGGTACTGGTTCGCGCCGACCGTGTTCACAAACGTGGCGCAGAGCTACCGGATCGCGCAGGAAGAGATCTTCGGGCCCGTGCTGTCGGTCTTGACCTTCCGGACTCCGGACGAGGCCGTGGAGAAGGCGAACAACACCCCGTACGGGCTCTCGGCGGGGGTCTGGACGGAGAAGGGCTCGCGGATTCTCTGGATGTCCCAGCAGCTACGGGCCGGGGTCGTATGGGCGAACACGTACAACCGTTTCGATCCGTCCTCGCCGTTCGGCGGCTACAAGGAGTCCGGCTTCGGGCGCGAGGGCGGGCTGCACGGCCTGGAGCCGTATCTCGACTTCGACGGCGCGGAGGCTTTCGGCGGATGAGACGCCTCGGAACGCGGGAGATTCGCGCATGAGCAGGCTCCCGGTCCGGAAGACGTACAAGCTGTTCATCGGCGGGGAGTTCCCGCGG
>JBIOYJ010000050.1:0-39304 GCA_044870105.1 Gaiellaceae bacterium
GTCAGGGCATCCAGGGAGGCGAGATGTTGAAGTTCGCAAGACCCGCCGTGGCCGTCGCTCTGTCGGCCGTCTTCCTCTTCGTGGTCGGATCGGTAGGCGCGTCGACGCCGATGTCGCACGACGTCACGGTGTCGTCGACGCCGGGTACGGCCAATTACGCCTGGACCGGAACGATTCCACCGGGCACCAATGCGACTAGTAGCTGCCAGTTCTTCGGGCCTGTCTCGGATACGCACGAGATCAACCTGACCGTTCCGGCCGGAACGTACGACCTCGTAAATGCCGAGTTCAGGTTCACGATCAACTGGGCCGATGCCGGCGACGACGAGATCCTGACGGTTCTGGATCCGGACGGTGACGTCGTCGGGTCGAGCGACGGCGGGAGCAACGTCGAGACGGTTGTCGCGAACAACCTCGCCCCCGGCACTTACAAAGTGCTCGCGTGCGCCTTTCTGTCGACGAACGCGGTGAACTACACCGGCAACCTCCGGGTGACGACGACGGTTCGTGCCCCCGAGACCTCGCTGCCCTCGGCGGATGCCCAGGGGCTGGCGTTCTCGGCAGCGGTAGCGTCGGACAACCAGCGCGACCAGGCGGAGCCCCTGATCGAGATCGACAAGGCAGGCAACGTCTACGACTGCGGGCCGACCGGCTTCTCCAACGCCGCCGACTACGCCCAGGTCTCGACCGACCACGGTGACCAGTTCCACATGCTCGGAACGCCTCCCCGCGGGCAGCAGGGAGCGGGCGGCGGCGGCGACTGCGGTCTCGCCTTCGGCAGGACGAAGAACAGCCGCGGGAACTACCAGTACGCGTACACCGGACTGGGTCCGCTCACAGGTTTCGTCACCTCGACCTCGCCGAACAACGGCCAGAGCCTCGCCACGGGAGGCCCGTTCGGCAACGGCGTGACCGACGAGGGGGGCGGCGCCGACCGGCAGTGGATGACATTCGTGGACGACCACACGGTACTGCTGAGCTACAACCAGCAGCAGCCTCGCAACGTCGTCGTGCAGCCCTCGACGGACAGCGGGCTCACCTACGGGGTCGACGCAGCCCGCGCGGCGCGCAACCCGCGCTTCCCCGGGCCGATGCGCTACATCGAGCCCACTGCGGCGTACCCGAACGGGATCGTCTACTTCGCGTGGGATCGCACTGCGGACGACGGCGACCACGTCAACCTCTCGATTTCGCAGGACAAGGGCGTTACGTGGTTCGACTGCAACGCCGCGGTCGCTCCGGGCACGACGACCCTCTTCGCGACGGCGGATCACGACAACGCCGGGAACATCTACGTCGCCTACGGCGAGAACGTGAAGTTCCACACCTACCTCGTCACGCTCACGGCCGACAAGGTGGCGGGATGCAATCAGTCGGTGACGGCATCGACCGCGCTGCCGACCGTGAACCCGGGCTTCTCCGCACCGACGCAGGTCGACCGCGACGGAGTGCGCACGACGCTCTTCCAGTGGGTCACCGCCGGCGGCGCTCCGGGGCGCGTCGCGGTCGCGTTCGTCGGAACCGAGACGGACGGCAACCCGAACACGGGGAGCTTCAAGGCGAGCTGGGACATCTACGTCAACGAGTCGCTGAACGCGCTTTCGACCGACACGTCCAACCCGCCCACCTTCAGCCAGGTCAAGGTCACGACCCATCCGTTCCACTACGACTCGATCTGCATCAACGGCCTCGGCTGCGACCTGTCCGTCCCACCCGGTGACCGCTCGATGGCCGACTTCATCTCGGTCGACACCAACCCGGCCGACGGGCGGATCTACGTCACGTGGAACCGTGCGAACAAGAAGCCGGACGAGGCATCGGGGCATGTCGCCTCGCCGATGGTGGCCACCCAGATCGGCGGACCGATGCTGAATGGCGGCGCCCTGACGCCCACCCGGCCGGTCCTCCGGTCGGTGTCGACCGACACGACCGGTGATGCGCTCTCCTCGTACTCGGTCCTGGCGCCGCTCGTCGTCCCGCCCGACCCACCGACGACGAACGAGCCTGCCGGCGACTTCGAGTCCGCCTCCGTCGCGTTCGCCGGGGGCGCCTTGAAGATCACCATGAAGCTCTCCAGCCTGTCCCAGAGCTCGCTTCAGCAGGCGATGCAGGACACGGGATCGCAGTCGCTCCTGTGGGTCTTCCGCTTCACGAACGGCTATCAGGACGCGGCCGCGAGTGCCCGGTGGAACCCGGTTCAGGGCTTCACGTTCGGCTACAACGACTACACGACCGGATCGGCACCGTGCGAGAGCTCCGGCCCAGCCACGGGCGACAAGTGCATCCTCTATCCGGGGAATACGCCGATCCAGGGGACGGTGCGGCAGAATACGGGCGAGATCACCCTCACCGTGCCGGGATCGCTGCTGCGCGCGCTGAGCGGGCCGACCGGCCCGGGCCAGCGCCCGACCGAAGTACCGGCCACGGCCGGCTCGCGCTTCTACGACGCCACGGCCTTCTCACTGGGGAACACGGTGTCGGCGACCCAGGACGCGCAGTCGTTCCTGTACCCGCTCGACAACACGCCCTCGATGGACTTCGTCGTTCCGGGAGCGGATCTCGCGGTCACGAAGTCCGACAGCCCCGACCCGGTCAGGGGCGGCCAGAACCTCACGTACACGATCGTGGTCACGAACAACGGCCCCTCGACGGCGACTGGCGTGACGATGAACGACCAGCTGCCCAAGAACGCCGGCTTTGCCTCCGCGGCGACGACGAAGGGTTCCTGTACCGCGAAGCCGTCGAGGGCGATGGTGACCTGCGCGCTCGGTGACATGGCGGCCGGAACCTCGGCAACCGTGACGATCGTGGTCAAGTCGCCGACCAAGGGGACGATTACCAACACGGCGTCGGTGACGGCGACGTCACCTCCCGATCCAAATCCGAGCAACAACACGGCCACCGCAACGACCACGGTCCTACCGACGTGACTCGAGCTTTGGAGAGGCCGGCCTCGGGCCGGCCTCTCCTCGTGCTCGCGGGCGCGCTGCTCCTCATAGCAGGTGCGACGCTTCCGTTCGTCCTTCGCGACGGTGAGGAGCGCCTCTCGAAGCGCGAGTACGAGCAGGTGGTGCGGTCTGCGTACGGAAAGGTGCAAGCCGCTTTTCAGCGCACGCGAGGCAGCTCGGGTTCAGCGCTCGCGGACCGCGTTGGCAAGACGCAGGATGCCTTGTGGGACGCGGCGGACGAGCTCGACGGAGAGAAGCCGCCGATACAGGTCGTGCCCGAGCACAGGCTCCTCGTCCAGGGCATGCGCGCTTACGCGGACGACCTGGACGAGCTGCGGGACGCGGCCGCCCGGGGGAACGAGCGCGCGGTCGCCTCGTTCAACGACCGCGTCGCGCAGAACCCCGCGGTCGTCCAGATCGCCGAGGCGGCCGAGGAGATGAAGTTCGAGGGCTACGACCTCGGCCCGATCGCCGAGGACTAGGGTCTCCTCGGGTCGTCGCCGGAGCGATACGCGATCGCCTCCAGCCGGCGCCCGTCGGGGTCGTCGAAGAACACGCCGACGGCGATCTCGTGATCGTGCTCTTCCCACTCGATTCCTTCGGCGTCGAGGCGGCGCTTGAGCTCGGCCTGCTCCTCCGCGGACACGCGCACGGCCGTGTGTGGCCCCGGGCCCCCGAGCTCGTGGAGCGCGAAGCCGGTGTTGCCGACGTACGCCATCACGGGATGCCCCTCGGTCTTGACCACCCGGGCGCCGAACACGCGCTCGTAGAAGCGCGCGGTCTCGTCGGGGTCGTCGGTCTCGAAGGCGACGTGGTCGATGCGCGGCACGGCGCCACTTTCGCAAGGGGAACGTCAGCTGTGCAAGCGCGCGGTAAGGGTGCCGTAAAAGGAGCCGCGAGGCCCCTTCACGCCGGCTGTAGCTGGAACACGGCGTGGATGGACATGGCCGCCTACCGTGCTTCCCGAACAACTCCGTGGCCTGCGGACACTGGTTCGAGATGGGATGCCGGATCCCGGGCGTCCCCTGCAACCGCATCTTCCGCTAGACGAACTACGGGAGGCCGACCGCGCACCGGCCTCCCGTTTCTTTTTGGTGGAATCGGACCATGCGGCACGCGACGCTGATCGTGAATCCCTTCGCGAGCGGCGTCACGGAGGAGCGGACGGCGGGCGTCGAGCGTGCGCTCGGCCGCGTCGCGGCCGTCGAGGTCCTCCGCACCGAGCGCCGGGGACATGCGATCGAGCTGGCGCGGGCGGCGGAGGGCGACGCGCTCTTCGTCTTCTCGGGCGACGGTGGCTTCAACGAGGTGCTCAACGGAGTGCGCGACGAGCCAATCGGGCTGATCCCGGGCGGCGCCACCAACGTCCTTCCGCGGGCCCTCGGCCTGCCCCGCGATCCCGTCGCTGCGGCCGTTCGCCTGGCCGCTGCGCTCGAGCACGGCCGGACACGCCGCATCTCGCTCGGACGCGTGAACGGGCGCCGGTTCGGCTTTGCTGCCGGGGTCGGCCTCGATGCCGACCTCGTACGGCGAGTCGATCGGCGAGGGCGGGCGACGGGCCGCCGTCCGGGCGACGCCGCGTTCGTGCTCGAGGCGGTGTCGCTGCTCGTGGGGCGGCGCGGGAGGTTCGATCCGGTGCTCGAGGTCGCAAGTCTCGGCCGGGCGGCATTCGCGCTCGTCGCCAACTGCGATCCCTACACCTACGCGGGTCGGATCGCGCTGCACGTCGCACCCGAGGCCGACTTCGACCTCGGCCTTGACGTCGTCGCGCCGACGAAGATCGGGCCCGGCACGATTCCGCGGCTGCTCGCCTACGCGGTGCGCGGCCGCGGGCAGACGACGGCGCCCGACATCCTCTACGGACACGACCTCGACCGGATCGAGATCGACTGCGACGCCCCGCTTCCGGTGCAGGCGGACGGCGAGGACCTCGGCGACGCCGAGCGGATCGTCTTCGAAGCGGAGCGCGGCGCAGCTACCGTCCTGAGATGAGACGCGGACTTCTGCTGCTGCTAGTGGCGCTGCTGGCGGGCTGCGGCGGGAGCAGCAGTTCGAGCGAGAAGCAGCCGAAGCGGCCGTCCCTATTCGACTACGACAAGACGGCACCCCTACGCTACGTCGACCGCCGGGTGCTGAACCCCGGCAAGCGCTACCCGATCAAGGTGCACGACATCTCATACGCCGGCTGGAAAGGCCGGCAGGTGAACGCCTTCCTCGTCGTGCCGCCCGGCAAGGGGCCGTTCGGCGTCGTCGTCTATATGCACGGGTCTGGCTCGTCGAGGCTCCAGTTCGTGGTCGAGGCTGCGAAGGTCGCGCGCAAGGGCGCTGTCGGCCTGCTCGTCGACGCACCCTGGGTGCGCAGCGAGGTTCCCTACACGGGCTCTGTCGCGGTTGCGGTTCGGGATCAATACGTCGGCAACATCGTCGACATCCGCCGCGGGCTCGATCTGCTCGCATGGCGCGACGACGTGGACATGGACCGGATCGGTTTCCTGGGACACAGCTACGGAGGCCAGATCGGCGGCATCCTAGCCGGCGTCGAGCCGCGCATTCGCGCGCTCGACATCGCCTCCGCCGCGGGTCATCCCTCCAGCTCGCTCGCGGACCAGCTCCGCATCGGGCCGCGCGGCCGGAAGATCCTGAGCGCGATCGATCCGGTGAGCTACGTCTCCAAGGCGGCGCCGCGCGAGCTCTTCTTCCAGGCCGGGCGCGCCGACTTGGCCGTATCGCCCGCGCAGCTGTCGGCGTTGATCCGCGCGGCGTCGCAGCCAAAGAAGGTCAAGTGGTACGCAACCGGCCACTCGTTGTCGCAGGCGGCCTTCAACGAGGGGGAGAACTGGCTGGCGCAGGAGCTCGAGCTCTCGGGCTAGCGCTCGCCGCCCTCTCGCTCTCCGCATGCTGCGGCCCTTCCGCTCCTCTGCCGGGGATACCTGGGCAGGCGCCTGGTCTGCCGACGGCAAGCGCCTCGCGAGCGGGAACGGCGACGGGACCGTTCGGCTCTGGAAGGTCGGCTAGCTGCAGCGGTACGGTGCCCAGATCTCCAGGGCGTAGCCGTTGAAGACGCCGGGGTTGGGCGAGACCTGGACCCGGTAGCCGTAGCGTCCCCTCGTCGGCCCGGTGATGATCACGGGCGAGGGGAACCAGTGGTTCCTGCTCGGCGGGACGATGATGCGCGGATGCTTCGCCGAGTTCACCTGCACCGTGCCGCTCCAGCCGTACGGGAGAGCGGGAATCAGGCGGGCGTAGTACATCGTCGCCGTGCGCGGCCGCGCGTAGACGATCCCGCGGAGGTCGGCGCTGCCCTGCCTGATGTAGCTCTTGCACCGCTTCCAGGCCGGCGTCTTCGGCGGCCCGCGGTGGCCGGACGCCCCGGCCGGGACGAGCGAGGCGAGCAGTGCGACCCCCGCCAGCGCGGCAAGCGAAGAGCGACTTCTGACGGCGACCCCCACGGCCGTCCGTATTCCCGGCCTACATAGACTTCGAACCATGGCGCAGGTTCTTCCTGCCGAGCGCGATCTGCGGCGCGTGATCGGCGACGGTGAGGCTGTTCCCGACGGCCAGGTCGACGGGCTGTCCAAGACGGATCTGATCGAGCTTTTCCGCTGGATGGTGGTGCTGCGAACCTACGACGAGCGCTCGCTGGTCTTCCATCGCCAAGGGCGGATCGGCACCTACGCCCTCTTCTGGAACCACGAGGCGATGCAGGCCGGCTCCGTGTACGCGCTGGAGCGGGACGACTGGATCTTCCCGAGCTACCGCGAGTCGGCGATCGGACTCCTGCGCGGGATGCCCGCCGCGACGGTGCTGTCCTGGTGGCGCGGCAATCCGGCCGGGTGGTGGAACCCGCTCGACTACAACGTCGCCTCGATCTGCGTCCCGATCGGCACGCACGTGCCGCACGCGGCCGGGCTCGCCTGGGGAAAGAAGCTCAAGGGTGAGCCGACCATCGCGATCGTCTACTTCGGCGACGGCGCGACGAGCGAGGGCTCGTTCCACGAAGGGGCCAACTTCGCGGGCGTGATGCGTGCCCCGCTGATCCTGTTCTGCAACAACAACCAGTGGGCCATCTCGACGCCGCTCTCCGCGCAGACGGCCGCCGAGACGCTGGCCGACAAGGCCGTCGGCTACGGGATTCCCGGCGTGCGCGTCGACGGCGGCGACGTCCTGGCCGTCTACGAGGCGACCCGGGACGCGGTCAGGCGGGCGCGCGCGGGCGAAGGCCCGAGCTTCATCGAGGCGGTCACCTACAGGACAGCGCCGCACGCCACCGCCGACGATCCCCGCGCCTACATCGATCACGAGCGCGTCGAGGAGGAGAAGAAGAACGAGTGCGTGGGCCGCTACGAGGCATATCTCCGCCGGATCGGCGTGCTCGACGACCAGACGGCCGACTCGATTCGCGGCGAGGCGGCGCAGATGATGCGCGACGCGATCGGGACCGCGGAGGCCGAGCCTGAGGCCGACGCCGGTCTCGTGTTCGAGCACGCGTATGCGGAGCCGCCCGCGTCGCTCGAGCACGAGCTGGCCGAGCTGCGGAGGGTGCTCGGTGAGTGAGCTGACGCTGGTCGAGGCGATCAACGACGCCTTCCATACGGAGCTCGAGCGCGACGAGTCCGTGCTCGTGATGGGCGAGGACGTCGGCCGTGCCGGCGGGGTCTTCCGCGCCACGGCAGGGCTGCGCGACCGCTTCGGTCCCGATCGCTGCGTCGACACGCCGCTCGCCGAGGCCGGGATCCTCGGGACGGCGGTCGGGCTCTGCATGGCGGGCTGGCGACCCGTCTGCGAGATGCAGTACGACGCCTTCTCCTACCCGTGTCTCGACCAGCTGATCACGCATGTGGGGCGCTACCACTGGCGGACCGGGGGAAAGATGGAGTTCCCCCTGGTCGTGCGCATGCCGTACGGAGGCGGTGTGCGGGCGCCGGAGCTGCACGACGATTCGCCCGAGGCTTACTACGCCCACACGCCGGGGGTGAAGGTCGCGATTCCGTCGACGCCGGCCGACGCCAAGGGTCTGCTCGCCGCCGCAATTCGCGATCCGGATCCGGTGGTCGTGCTCGAGCCGAAGCTCCACTACCGGACGATGCGCGGCGAGGTCCCGGGCGGCGAGCACGTCGTGCCGCTCGGTTCCGCGCGGCTCGTTCGCGAAGGGTCGGACGTGACGCTCGTCGCCTACGGCGCGATGGTGCCGGTATGCGAGCAGGCCGCGGAGCAGCTCGGCGACGTCTCGGTCGAGATCCTCGACATCAGGACGCTGAAGCCGCTCGACGAGGAGGCGCTGCTCGCCTCGGCGGCGAAGACCGGCAGGGTCGTGATCGTGCAGGAGGCGCCGCGGACGGCGGGCTACGGCGCCGAGCTGGCCGCGATCCTCGCCGAGAAGGCGATCCTCGACCTTCAGGCGCCCGTCATCCGGGTGACCGGCTACGACGTTCCCTATCCCTACTGGCAGATTGAGGACGCCTACATGCCCTCGGCCTCGCGCGTGCTCGACGCCGTTCGCCGGCTGCTCGAGTTCTGAACGCCGAACGCCTTCGTCTCTGGCTCGAGCGCGGCGAGTCCGGCTTCCATCTCCGCGACGCAGCCACGGGAGAGACGGTTCGCTGGTCGGACCCCCGCGTGCGGGTCGTCCCGGTCGCGGGCGTCTCCTTTCGTCCCGGCGCGGTGGAGGACGAGTCGTTCGCGCCCGGCCGGCGCCTGGCGCTCGTCCCCGAGCCGGAGAACGAGCACGACCCGAACGCGGTCGCGATCTGGAACGAGCAGCGGACTCTGCAGGCCGGCTACGTCCCGCGCGAGGTGGCGCCCGAGCTGGCGGGGGACGAGCAGGCGGTCTCGCTCTGGCGGCTCGACGGCGGGCTGCGCGTGCTGATCGTCCCGGGCGACGCCTGGGTGGGAACGCCGCGCCTGTAGATTCCGGGCCCGTGGCCTATGAGTTCAAGCTGCCGGATCTCGGTGAGGGACTGACCGAGGGCGAGATCGCGCGCTGGCTCGTCTCGGAGGGCCAGGAGATTGCCGAGGACGATCCGCTCGTGGAGATCCAGACGGACAAGACGACCGTTGAGATTCCGTCTCCGGCCGCCGGCAAGGTCGCGCGCATCCTCGTCGAGGAGGGACAGATCGTCCCGGTGGGGACCGTTCTCGTCGTAATCGGAGAGGACGGAGCCGCGCCGGCCGAAGCCGACCAGCCACGCGCCGACGAGGCTCCCCAGAAGCAGGCGGCGTCCGAAACCGCCACGTCTAGGGGTCAGACCCCGGGACCTGGCCTGAGCCGCCGCGTCCGGGCGACCCCGCTCGTCCGAAAAGTCGCCCAGGAGCTGGGCGTTGACCTCTCGTCCGTCGCCGGCAGCGGGCCCCAGGGCCGGGTCACCGAAGAGGACGTCCGGACTGCTGTGGACATGTCTAGGGGTCAGACCCCCGGACCTGTCTCGGAGGGACGCCGCGAGCCGCTGCGCGGCGTCCGGCGCCTGATCGCCGAGCACATGGCGCGCGCGCACCGGGAGGTGCCGCCGGTGACGTGGGTCGAGGAGTGCGACTTCGGCGGGCTCGACCTCAAGCGCCTGGTCGCGACCACGCTCAAGGCCGTCGCGGAGTCCCTGCAGGAGTTCCCGGAGCTGAACGCGAGGCTCGAGGGCGACGAAATCGCCTACCTCGACCGCTACGACCTCGGCGTCGCGATCCAGACGGACGCGGGGCTCGTCGTTCCGGTCGTCCGGAATTGCGACTCGGCCGGCGTGGACGAGCTGGACGCGGAGGTGCGCCGGTTGGCCGACGCCGCGCGCGCGGGCACCCTCACGCCGGAGGAGCTGCGGGGCTCGACCTTCACCGTGACGAGCGCCGGCAAGCTGGCCGGCCTCTTCCAGACA
Source organism: Gaiellaceae bacterium (assembly GCA_044870105.1). Lineage (GTDB taxonomy): Bacteria > Actinomycetota > Thermoleophilia > Gaiellales > Gaiellaceae > JBKPFU01. The sequence continues at coordinate 9,809 of JBIOYJ010000050.1, forward strand.
CCGATCGTGAACCACCCCGAGGTCGCGATCCTGAGCATCGGGCGCATATCCGAGCGGCCCGTCGTTCGAGACGGCGAGGTCGTCGTCCGGCCGATCGGCCACGTGGCGATCACGTTCGACCATCGCGTGGTCGATGGGGCCCGGGCCGCCGAGTTCGGCCTCGCCGTGATCGGCCGCCTTCAGTCGGGCTCAAAATGAGCAAGAGCCCGGACTTGCCGGGCCCTTGCTCGCTCACCGTGGATAAGCGTCAGTCGTCGCGTTGGTTGTCGTCGTTGATCCAGCCGCGGATCTCGCCGGCCGGGAATCGCGACGAATGGACGTTCGCGTAACTACGCCCGGCGCGCATCGCAGCGACGATCTCCTCGAACGCCCCCGCCTCGATGCCCTGCCCGGTCGGCCCGATGACGTCGGCGGGCCGCGTCACGCCGCTGATCGTCGCCGGCGGAGCCGGGCACGGCTGCGTGCCCGGAGGCGGCGACGGCAGGTTGCTGCAGAGGAAGAACGAGATGCCTCCGTTGACCGCGCGCTGCCCGAAATGGACATGTGCCTGCAGCGGCGGAGCCGGGCTGTCGAGGTTCGCGTACGACAGCGTCCACGAGATCGTCTGTGCTTCGTCGTCGATTGTCGCCTCGAACGTTCCGGCGCCCGTCGTCGAGATCGCCGGAACCTCCAAGTAGCCGATCAGCGGCTCCGCGCTGACCTGCTTCTTGTTCCCTCCCGCGACGAGCGTGGTCGCGCCGAGGGCGAGGAGCACGGCCGTCAGCGCCGCGAATGGAATGAGCCTCCTCGTCATCCGACCTCCTTTCCCCTGGGTTTTGGCCTGGGCGAGCAGGAGGGAACCCGGCGAGCGGCGTGCCCCCGCCGGGCTCCCGGGAGAGGGTTGAGCGACACCTCTATGGGAGCCGCCGCTTAGTCCTACGGGGCGGGCGTCTGGATGGATTCCAACCCGGACCGCAGGAGCCGCTCGATGCGCGGCGCGCTGGCGCGGCCGTCGATCCGGCCGAGCGGGCGGCCGTTCCGAACGAGCACGAGGGTCGGCAGCTGGTCGATCTTAAACCGCTCCGCCAGCGCGGCCTGCTCGTCGACGTCCACCCGGATCACGCGGAGCCGTGTCCGTTCCTTACGGGCGACGTGCGCGAGGACGCTCTCCATCCGGCGGGCGGGCCCGCAACGCTTCGAAGTGAAGAAGAGGAGCAGCGACTTTTCGGCCACGGGGGTCGCCACCATTTTTCCTGCGAAAGAACGGCGTGAAACCCAGGTGGGGGGCGCCCACTAGACTGGGCCGGCGATGTGGGAGTGGTACCGCATCGGCCTCGCGCTCGGGATCGGAGTCGGGATCGGCCTGCTCGCGGCGGCGCTCCTCGCTCGAACCGGGCGCTGGATCGTCCTCGCCGTTCTCGTCGCAGCGGCGGCAGGCTTCGGCATCGGCCTCGCCGTGGACGACTGGCAGGAGGCCGTCGGAGGCGCGGTGGGCGGCCTCCTCGGATCCCTGGGCTCGTTCGAGCTCGTACGAGGCGCGGTCCGCCGAGGGGGCACCCGGGGCGCTACGACGATGCTCGTCGGCCTCGGCGCGGTCGCGATCGCGGCGCTCGCCCTGATTCCGGCGGTCGGCTATCTCGAGGCCGTGGCGGCGCCGCTGCTCGGCGCCCGGCTGCGCCGCCGTTCGCGCGAGCGCTACGCAGGTCTGCGAACCCTGGCCCGAGACTAGGTGGCCAAGCCGCTCATCCTCGTCGTCATCGACGGTCTCTCCCCGGCTGCCTTCGAGGAGGCGGTCGAGAGCAGGCGCGCACCGACGTTGGCTCTGCTCGCCGAGGACGGCCGCTACCGGCGCGGCGTCTCGACGTTTCCCTCACTCACTCCTGTCTGTCTCTCGTCCATCGCCACCGGCGGCCACGCCGACGTTCATCACATCCCCCATCTGGTCTGGTGGCACCGAGAGGAACAGCGGATCGTCGAGTACGGCTCCTCGTTCGCTGCCCTCCGCGCGGCGGGGACTCGCCGCTCGATTCGCGACGCGATCCTGAACATGAGCCAGCGCCATCTGAGCGCGGACGCGGTCACCGTGTTCGAGGCCCTGGAGGACGCAGGACTGACCGCCGCGGCGATCAACTTCACCTGTTACCGCGGGCGCACCAGGCATACGCCGCTGCTCCCCGGGCTCGAGCCGGTGCGCGCGCCCAAGCGCTTCTTCTTCTTCAACCTGTTCGAGTCGGACGTGACCGGGGCGCCGATCGCCGTGCGCACCCGCGCGGGCGGCTCGACCGATGCCTACGCCGCCGTCGTCGGGCGCTGGCTCGTCACCCGCGACGGCTTCGATTTCCTCGCCTTCTATCTCCCGGACTACGACTTCGCCTCGCACGTGTACGGGCCGGAGGGAGCACAGGAAGCCCTGGCGCGAAGCGACCAGGCGGTCGGTGCCCTCGTGGAGGCCGCCGGCGGGCCGGACGAGTTCCTCGAGCGCTATGCCGTCATCGTCTGCGCCGACCACGCGCAGACGGGTGTGGAGCGAACGGCGGTGCTCCAGTCGCGGTTCGTCGACGCCGGTGTCGTAGTCACCGCCTCGAACCGGGCCGGGATGGTCTACCGGCTGCCGGACTGCCGGGAGGATGCACGCGAGCTTGCGAGCCGGCTCGACGGAGATCCCGGCGTCGAGGTCACACTCTTCCGCGAGGACGGCGACGCGGTTGCCCGCAGGGACGGCGAGGAGGTGCGTTTCAGCTCGGCCGACGACGATCCGGGCTTCCTCGACCAGCCCGACGCGCTCCAGCGGGCTTTGGGAGCGCTGCGCAACCCGAACGCGGGCGAGCTGATCGTCTCCGCGGCACCGGGCTGGGAGTTTGCGGACCTCGCAGGCCGCAGCCACCTGGGCGGCGGCAGCCACGGGGCACTGGCGGCCTCCGACTCGGAGGTGCCGATCCTCACGGTCGGAATCGAAGGCGAGCCCTGCCGGATCGTCGATCTCGCGCCGCTCGCGCTGTCGCACTTCGGCGTTCGCGAGCTCTCGCATGTCGCCTGAGCCGGACTTTCGCACCGTCCGGGCCCTAATGGTCGAGCAGCAGCTCCGCGCGCGCGACATCGTCGACGAACGCGTCCTCGAGGCGATGGGACGCGTCCCGCGCGAGCTTTTCGTTCCGGAGAGCGAGCGCCGGCGGGCGTACGAGGATGCGGCGCTGCCTATCGGCTGGGGGCAGACGATCTCGCAGCCGTACATGGTCGCCCGCATCTGCGAGGCCCTCGCCCTGCGCGGGCCCGAACGCGTGCTGGACGTGGGAACCGGATCGGGTTATCAGGCAGCCGTCCTCGCCGAGCTCGCCGAGGAGGTGTACACGATCGAGCGTCTGCCCGACTTGGCCGAGCAAGCCCGCGCCAACCTCGCCGCAGCCGGGTACGAGCGCGTCCAGGTGCACGTCGGAGACGGGACGCTCGGCCTGCCGGAGCACGCACCCTTCACCGGCATCGCCGTCGCCGCGGCGGCGCCCGAGTTCCCGCAGACGCTGTATGACCAGCTGGAGCCCGGCGGCCGGCTCGTCGTTCCAGTCGGCAGCGCGCGTGGCCAGCGACTGGAGGTGATCGTCCGCAGCCCGGAAGGCCCGGCGGTGATGCATTCCGTCCCGTGCCGGTTCGTTCCGCTCGTGGGCTCCGAAGGCTTCGCCGAATGACGCGCGCCCACGTGACGATTCGAGGCCGCGTCCAGGGTGTCTTCTTTCGCGCCGAGGCCCAGGATCGCGCGAGCTCATTCGGGTTGTCCGGGTGGGTGAGGAACAATCTCGACGGAACGGTCGAGGCCGTGTTCGAAGGGGATCGCGAACGCGTCGAGTCCATGGTGGAGTGGTGTCGGCGCGGACCGTCGGGGGCGGTCGTGGAGAACGTCGAGGTGGCCTGGGAAGAGCCGCGCGGCGAGGCCGGTTTCTCCGTCGGCTAGCCGGGCAAGAAGCGGTCGCAATGCGGGCGGCCTCTGCAGAAACGCTCTTGAACCTACCCGTGCGCGCGGGAGACATCGAGCTCGGCCTCAGCGCCGACGTGATCCTCGATCCGAGCACCCACCGGATCCTCGGCCTCGACGTGCTGTGCGGCGACGGCTCGCATCGGTACGTGCCGCTCGCCGCGGCGAGCGTCCGGCCGGGCTGGATCGAGATCGCCTCGCCGCTGCACATGCTCGACGTCGACGAGACCTCCTTCTATCGGCGCGAGGCGACGACCCTGCGCACGGCACGCGACCAAGAGAGCGACGAGGCCTGACTGGTACGCTCGGCCGCCGTGGCCGAATCCCTTGGGAGCGCGCTCTCGCGCAGCCGCGCCGGTCGCGCGCTGCGTCGTCCGGCGAACTGGCTCCAGCTGGCGAAGTTCTCGGCCGTCGGAGCGAGCGGCTACGTCGTCAACCTGGCCGTCTATACGGCGCTGCTGCGGGGCGCCGGCTGGCACTACATCCCCGCGGCGACATGCTCCTTCGTCGTCGCGGTGACGAACAACTACACCTGGAACCGCGTCTGGACGTTCCGCCGCCAGCGAGGTCACGTCGCGTGGCAGGGCTTGCGCTTTCTCGCGGTCGCGGTGATCGCCTACCTGGGCAACCTCGCCGTCCTCTCGGCGCTGATCGTCTTCGGTCTCGACAAGGTGCTGGCGCAGGCGATCGCGATTGTGGTCGTGACGCCCCTCAATTTCGTCGGCAACAAACTATGGAGCTTCCGCCCTCGCCCCTGACCGCCGCCGCTCCCGGCCGGCGAAGCCGGCCTCCGCGGCGGTCTCGCGCCGCTGGCTGCGCTCCACTCGGGGGCCCGTGCCTCTTTGCACTGTGCCCCCTCGCTACGCACACCCAGCGACGCGTCAGGAGCGAGGGGATCTAGCCTTCGGCACATGCGCCGGGCCCTCGCGCTCGCCGTTGCGCTCCTGTTCGTCACCTCCGCGGCCTCGGCCGCGACCACCCCGACGCGTCCGGTCTACGACCCGAACGGACGCATCATCCAGACGCCGTTCGCGCCCGTCCCGGTCAAGCCGCGGCTCAGCGAGAGCCGGGCGACGGCGATCTTCCTCGCCCAGAGCAAGGTGCGGGACTGGGTCTCGCGCTATCCGAAGCGGGACCGTCAGACCGACGCGGAGTTCAGCAAGACCTTCCGCCAGTGGACGGTTCAGGTCTGGGCCGGAAAGCCGGGCGAGATCGCGCGCGGTGTGGTCGACGACGACACGGGTGTCGTCCGGGAGGCCTGGACCGGGCCCCAGGTGGCGTGGAAGATGGCGCGAGGCATCGACGGCGCCTTCGGCGGCAAGGACATCAACAGTGCGCCCGTGTGGCTCGGCTTCTGCCTCGTGTTTTTGCTCGGCCTTGCCGACCTCCGCCGTCCGCTGTCGCTCCGGAACCTGGACCTGCTCGTCCTCCTGTCGTTCACCGTCTCCCTGTGGTTCTTCAACCGGGGCGACGTGTTCACGAGCATGCCGCTCGCCTACCCGCCGCTCCTCTACCTGCTCGGCCGGATGCTCTTCGCTGTCGTTCGTGGGCCTGCCCGCGGCTCGGCGCCGGTCTGGCCCGTGTGGCTCCTTGCCGCAGCGACGGTCTTTCTCGCAGGGTTTCGCGTCGGGCTGAACGTCGAGTCCTCGAACGTGATCGACGTCGGTTTCTCGGGCGTCGTCGGAGCCCACCGGATCGCGCACGGCGAAGCCCCCTACGGCCATTTCCCGCAGGACAAGGGCAAAGCCTGCGGACCGACCTACGCTGGCGGAGAGATCCCACTTCGGATCCAGTCGAACGGGCGTTGCGAGAACGCCAACCCGCAGGGCGACACCTACGGGCCCGTCGCGTACGAGGCCTACCTGCCGGGCTACGCCCTGTTCGGCTGGACAGGAAAGTGGGCCAAGCTCTGGGCCGCGCACTTCACCGCGATCGCCGCGGACCTCCTATGCCTGCTCGGCCTGGCGCTCGTTGGCCGCCGCTTCGGCGGCAACGCCCTCGCGGTCACCCTTGCCTTTGCGTGGGCGGCGTGGCCCTTCACGCAGTACGTGTCGAACTCGAACACGAACGACGCGCTGATGCCGCTGTTCCTGATCTGGGGTTTCTGGCTCGTCACCTCGCCCGCCGCGCGCGGCGCCTTCGGAGCGCTCGCGGGCTGGACGAAGTTCGGGGCGCTGCTCATCGCCCCGTTGTGGGCGTCCTACCCGGACTCGCTCGGCCGCCGGCGGGACAAGGCCGTCTTCGTCGGCGCCTTCGTCGCGGCCACGCTGGCCGCGTTCTCGATCCTGCTGCTCGAACCGCATCCGATCTCGGCGGTCGGGACCTTCTGGGACCGCACCGTCGGCTGGCAGCTCGACCGCCGCTCCCCCTTCTCGATCTGGGACTGGCGCCAGTACGGCGACGGCCTGCCCGACTTCCATCTCGCGCAGCGCGTGCTCGAGGGGCTGGTCCTGGTTGGCGCGATCGCCGCCTATTTCCTGCCGAGGCGCAAGTCCCCGCTTCAACTGGCGGCGCTGACGGCCGCGCTGCTGATCGGCTTCGAGCTCGTCCTCACGCACTGGTTCTATCTCTACTTGCCCTGGTTCTTCCCCTTCGTCGCTCTCGTGTCGCTCGCGCCCGTCGCGGCGCCGGAGCCCGCCGCCGAGGCGCTGACGAGTGACCGCGAGCCGAGAGAGCTCGTCGCGACCGCCTGACGCGACCTTCGCGGCCCTGGCGACGCTCGCCGCGGCCCTGGCGTTCCTCGGCTCATGGCTCGTCCTTCACCACGGTTTCTACGAGCGTGATCGCATCATCGACACGCCGATCTACCAGGCCTATGGCGACGCCATGGTGGACGGGAAGGTGCCGTATCGCGATTTCGACCTCGAGTATCCGCCCGGCGCGCTGCCGGTGTTCGTGCTGCCGTCGCTCGCCGCGGGGAAGGGCAAGTTCGACGGCTACCGCCGGTCGTTCGAGGGCTTGATGGCGGCGTGCGGGTTCGCACTGGTCGCCCTCGTCGCGCTGATCCTCCTGGCCTTGCGGGCTCCGCCGGCGCGGCTGACGGCCGCCCTCACCTTCACCGCGTTCGCCCCCCTGGCGCTGGGCTCGGTCCTTCTCTCTCGCTTCGACCTCTGGCCGGCGGCGCTCGCAGTCGGCGCCCTCGCGGCGCTCGTCTCCGGCCGGGAGCGACTCGGCTTCGGCGTCCTCGCCCTCGGGTTCGCCGCGAAGCTCTGGCCCGCCCTGCTGCTGCCGCCTGCGCTCGCGTTCGTCTGGCGGCGGCAGGGTCGTCGTGAGGCCCTTCTCGGTGCCGGTGTCTTCGTCTGCGTCGCCGCGGCGCTGTTCGTCCCCTTCCTCGCGATCGCGCCGGACGGCGTATGGTCGAGCGTGACGCGGCAAGCCGAGCGGCCCCTCCAGATCGAGAGCCTCGGCTCGGCTCTCCTGATCGCGGCGCATCACGTCTTCGGAGCGGACGTTACGGTGCGTTCGAGCAGCGGCTCGCAGAATCTCGCCGGAGGGACGGCCGACGCGCTGGCGGCCGTCGAGACGGTCGTGCAGATCGGTCTCGTGCTCGCGGTCTGGGCGTGGTTCGCCCGCGGCCCGGCAGAGCGCGAGCGCCTCGTTCGGGCGTCGGCGGCGGTCGTCGCGGTCTTCGTCGCGTTCGGCAAGGTCCTCTCGCCCCAGTTCCTGATCTGGCTCGTACCCCTCGTCCCGCTCGTGCGCGGAAGGCGCGGTCTCACCGCTTCGGCCTTGCTCGCCGCGGCGCTCGTCCTCACACAAGTCGAGTTCCCCTTCCGCTACTGGAGGCTCGTCGCACTCGACGAGCTCCCCTCCTGGGTCCTCCTCGCCCGCGACCTCGTGCTCGTTTCATTGGCCGCTCTCTTGACCTTCTCCGGCGAATCGAAGACGCTTCGCCCCGGAGTGGCGAGAAGGAGGGCGTGATGGCGAGGACGCCGCTGTTGCGGTCGGTGCAGGATCTGGTTTCCGTCGTCTCGGAATCCGAGCGGCGCGGTGTCGAGGTCGAGCAGGTGCGAGAGGAGCGCGACGAAGCGCGGACGACGCGACGGGAGCTGCTCGAGCGCGCAGGCGCGGCCGGGGCTGTCGTCGCCGGAGCGTCGCTGTTCGGCCGCTGGCTGCCCGAGGCGCGAGGGGCCGCGGCCGGCACTGTCGTGGTCGTCGGCGCGGGCCTCGCGGGGCTGACCGCCACCTACCGCCTGAAGCAGGCCGGCATTAACGCCGACCTGTACGAGGCCGCCGGTCGCCTGGGCGGACGTTGCTACACGATCCGGGAGGCGTTCGACCAGGGCCAGATCGGCGAGCACGGCGGCGAGCTGATCGACCAGGGACACACGAATATCCGCCGGCTCGCGTCAGAGCTGGGGCTGACGCTGGACAACCTGCTCCAGGCCGAGGTGAACGGAACGGAGACGCTCGGCTATTTCGACCGCACTCCGTACCGCGAGACCGAGATCGTCGACGACCTGAAGTCGATCTGGCAGAAGATGCACGCGGACGTCTCTGCCGCGAGCTACCCAACCCTGTTCGACAGCTACACGCAGCGGGGGTTCGAGCTCGACCACATGTCGATCATTGACTGGCTCGACGAGTCGATCCCGAACGGCGGCTCGCGGACCCGACTGGGCCAGCTGCTCGATGTCGCGTACAACATCGAATACGGCGCCGAGTCGTCGGTGCAGAGCTCGCTGAACCTGCTCTATCTGCTCGCGTACTCGGGACAGGGCCAGCTGAGGATCTTCGGGCCCTCGAACGAGAAGTACCACGTTCACGGCGGCAACGACCTGATCGTCCGCAGGCTGGAGACGATCCTCGCGAACAACCTCCAGACCGGCGAGCTGATTGCGATCGCGCAGACGCCGGCGGGTGCTTACGACCTCACGTTCCGCGACGGCGTCTCGACGAAGACGGTGCGCGCCGACCGAGTCGTGCTCGCGTTGCCCTTCTCGATCATGCGCTCGTCCGTCGACTGGTCGAAGGCCGGCTTCGACGTGCTTCCGCAGAAGGCGATGGCGATCCGCGAGCAGGGGATGGGCACGAACTCGAAACTCCACGTCCAATTCACGAAGCGCTACTGGAACGAGCTGGGCTCGAACGGCGAGACGTTCGCGGACACGGGCTACCAGAACACGTGGGAGGTGTCGCGCACTCAGCCCGGCACGGCGGGGATCCTCGTGGACTACACGGGCGGAAAGATCGGCGCGAGCTTCGGATCGGGGACTCCGGAGTCGCGGGCGCAAACCTTCCTCAAGCAGATCGAGCCGGTCCTGCCCGGGATCTCCGGGTACTGGAACGGCAGGGCGACGATCGACTTCTGGACGGGCTATCCGTGGACGAAGGGCTCGTACTCCTACTGGAAGGTCGGCCAGTACACACGCTTCTCGGGCGCGGAGCGGAAGCAGATCGGCAACTGCCACTTCGCCGGCGAGCACACGTCGATCGACTTCCAGGGCTACCTGAACGGGGCCGTCGAGTCGGGAGAGCGCGCGGCCGCCGAGATCCTCGCCGACCTCAAGCAGAAGTAACTACTCGAGGTCGACGCGGAGAGCCTCGATTGCGGAGGCTCTCCCGTCGGCGTCGCAGTCGATCAGCGCGCCCTCGATCCGGACGCCGCCCTCCGCGGGACGGAAGCGAACGGGCATGCCGGTGCGCATCCGCTGGATCGCGAGCTCGGCCTCGACCCCGATCACGGAGTCGTGCGGCCCGGTCATACCCACGTCAGTGATCGCGGCCGTCCCGCCCGGCTGGACGCGCGCGTCGTTCGTCTGCACGTGCGTGTGCGTGCCGATCATGGCCGTCACCCGTCCGTCGAGGACGCGCGCCATCGCCACCTTCTCGCTCGTGGCCTCCGCGTGGAAGTCGACGACCACCACAGGGCTTCCCTGCCGAGCCTCTTCGACGACCGCGTCGAGAACCTCGAACGGACCGACCGGCGTCCCCATGAACAGTGCTCCGAGGAGGTTCGCGACCGCGACCGGCGTGCCGTCTTCGGCCGGCGCCACCGTCACCGCGCGGCCGGGGGAGCCGGAGGCAACGTTGGCGGGCCGGACAACGCGCTCCGCGCTTTCCAGATACGGCCCGAGCTCCGGCCGCCGCCAAACGTGATTTCCGAGCGTGAGCACGTCGGCGCCCGCCCCGAGCAGCCGGTCGGCGATCCGGGGCGTCAGACCGGCGCCGTCGGCGGCGTTCTCCGCGTTGACGATGCAGAAGGCGGCGCCGACCTCCTCGCGCAGCGAGGGCAGCCGCTCCTCGATGGCCCGGCGCCCCGGAACGCCGAACACGTCCCCGATGAAGAGGATCCTCAGGTCAGGAGGGTTTGGCGGAATGCCGCTCAGGCTGCGTTCCGTCAAAGCCTCCGAATAACTACGGCAGTGCGAGCGCGGCCGAGGGCCGTACCTGCACCTCGACGTGGTTCCCGGCGTCCTGCGTGTAGCGGGCAAGCGCCTGGCGCTCGACACTCGAGAAGTCGATCACCGAGCCGATCTTGGACGTTCCGGCGGCGACCGACGAGCCGACCGTGAGCGCGGGATCGGGCTTCAGATGCGTGATCGAGACGACGAGGGAGGGAGCGCCGGACGGCTGGACGTCGATGCGCGCCCCATAGGTCTTGCCGCTGACGACGTAGGGCGTGAGCGCGACGACGGTGCCTTCGACGGGCGAGTAGACGTCCGTGCCCGGCGACGCTCCGACATTGAGCGCCGCCGACGAGGGGCCTTCGCCGCCGGAGAGCTGGTACCAGCGGAGTCCGTTCGCACCGCCGCCGAAGAGCCGCCGCGCCATCCGGCTGAACGCTCCTTCGTTCGCCTGGTGGCCGACGGGCTCGAGCGCGATCGCCCCCTCGCCGGACGCGTGGTAGCCGATCGCGGTCACGCGCGACTGCTCGATTGGAAGCTGCAATCGGAGCGAGCCGGCCAGCGCGACGACCTGCGGACCCGGGGGTCCCGTAGGTAGGAGCCGCGCAGCAGGCGCCGGTCCGGCGGTGCGGACCGCGGGTGCACGGTCCGCGCCGAAGGCGGTGAGCAAAAGCGTCACGAACACGACGGTGACGAGGAGGACGAAGCCGATCAACCGCCTCGTCCGCCGCACGGAGGCCGTTGCCACCCGCTGTTTCCGCGCGCTGGGACGTTGCCCGGAGGGCCTGGGCATTCGCGGCACGGTAACGAAGGTCTCCCATGCTTTCAACAGCGCATCGACATCCACTTTGCGCTCGTTCCACATTTCCGCGGGATCGAGGGCGAGCGCCCCGTCCTCGGCGAAGCTCCAGTCCCAGGCGCGCGGGCGAAGCTGTACGACCTCGGCTGTAGCATGGCCGTCATGCCCGTCGGGGCGCAGAAGATCCAGATTCCGCGCTGGATTCAGCTCGTCGGGCTGCCGCTGCTCCTGCTGCTCGTCTGGTCGGTTGCCGGGGCGGTGCGTCACGCGATCTTCCTGTTTCTCGTCGCCGGGCTCATCGCTCTCCTGCTGAACCCGCTCGTGAGAGCACTTCGTCGGATATGGATTCCCCGCGGCATCGGAGTTGCAATGGTCTACCTGAGCTTCGCGGCCATCATCGGAGGTGCGAGCGTCGGGATCGGGACGGTCGTCGTCGACCAGACCCGCTCGGCGTCACACCGGGTCGACGACTACTTTACGGTCGAGAACGGACGGGGCGAGACAGGCGCCGAGCAGGATATCGACCGCCTCCAAGGCTGGCTGGACGGCCACGGGCTCGGCGGGATTCACGTTCGCCGCGAGGCGCGGAACTTCGTCGACGACATCCAGTCGAAGGACGTCCGTAAGTACACCGGCGAGGTGATCGACTTCGTCGAAGGCGCGGCGATCGGGACGATCAAGCTGCTCTTCAGCCTCGTCCTGGTGATCGTGATCTCTATCTACATGCTCCTCGACATGGACCGGCTGTCGGGCGCAGTCAACCGCCGCTTCCCGCCTCCACCGGGCTCGCCACCGCTGCTGGTGCGGATCGAACAGGCGCTGGCGGGCTACGTGAAGGGGCAGCTCCTGCTGTCGCTGATCATCGGCACGAGCGCCGGGCTCGGCTTGTGGTCCTTGGGGACGCTCGGTTGGGCCGAGGGAATGAACACGTACGCCGTGCTCTTCGGCGCGTGGGTCGCCTTCACCGAGCTGATCCCGTACCTCGGCCCTTGGCTGGGGGCCATCCCGCCGTTCATCTACGCGCTCGTCGTCGACCCCGTCTCGGCGATCTGGGTCGGCCTGCTCTTCCTTGCGATTCATCAGATCGAGGGGCACGTCGTCGTCCCGAACGTGATGGGCACGGCCCTGAGGCTGCACCCGCTGCTGGTCATCTTCGGCCTGCTCGCCGGCGGTGAGATCTACGGCTTCCCCGGCGTCCTCGTCGCGCTGCCGCTGCTCGCGGCTACGCGCGCGACGTGGGAGTTCTTCTCGGAGCGCGTCTCGCTCGAGCCGTGGCGAGAGGGCGGACCCGTGCCGGTCGAGGTCGAGCTCGAGGAGCCGGCGCAGCCCACGATCGTCCAGCGGTGACGAGCCGCTCACCTCTCGTGTCCGCCCGCGGCGTGGCGAGGTCCTTCGGTGCCCAGGTTGCGCTCGAGCGCACCGACCTCGAGGTCTGGGACGGCGAGGCGCTGGCGCTGGTCGGGCCGAACGGCGCCGGCAAGTCGACGCTGCTCTCGCTCCTCGCCGGGGCGCTCGATCCGTCCGCCGGGCACGTCGAGCGGCGACGAGGGGTCCGCGTCGGCTGGTCGCCGCAGCGGCCGGGCCACTACGGCCGACTCTCGGCCCGCGAGAACCTGGAGCTGTTCGCGAAGCTCGAGAACGAGGCCGATCCCGAGGCGGCGGCCGCGAGGCTCCTCGAGGACTTCGACCTGCCGCCGGCGACCGCGCCTTCGGCGAATCTCTCCGTCGGCAACCGGCAGCGGCTGAACCTCGCCGTCGCACAGCTCGGCTCCCCCGACGTCCTGCTCCTCGACGAGCCGACGGCGTCGCTCGATCCCGATCAGCGGCGCCGTCTCTGGGCGCGCGCGGCGAACCTACGAGAGCGCGGGGGCGCGGTTGTGTTCGCGACGCAGAACATCGAGGAGGTCGAGCGGAACGCCGAGCGCGTGGTCGCGCTGCGCGCCGGCAAGCTCGTCTTCGACGGCCCCGTCGACGACTACGAGCGCTCCGAGGAGGCGCTGATCGCATGAAACGGGTGGCGCTCCTGCTCCGGAAGGACGCTCTGATCTTGCGCCGCTCACCGCTCCTGCTGGGCGTCCTGCTTGCATATCCGATCGCGATCGCCGTGCTCGTCGGCCTCGTGGCCGGCTACGCGAACTCGAAGCCGCGTGTCGCGCTGGTCGACGAGGAGCACCTGCCGAAAACCGTCGTGGTCGGCGGCGAGCGCTTTCGCGTCGATCGCACGATCAACCGCGTCAGCAAGGATGTACGGCTCGTCCGCCTGTCGCGGAGCGACGCGGAGCGCGAGCTTCGGACGGGCAAGGTCGTCGCCGTCCTCACCGTCCCGGAAGGCTTCGTCCGGGCGCTGCAGGGGATGGTGCGGAGCCCGCGCCTCGAGGTCGAGCTGGCCCGCGGCGTGATCTCGACGCGGGTCGACCAGCAGGTGCAGGCGCTCGTCTATTCCCTCAACCGCGAGCTGCAGCAGGCGTACATCGAGCGAAATCTCGGCTACGTCGACCTGCTGCTGAGCGGAGGGCGCAGCGAGTTTCTCGGCCGTCCGATCGACGTGCTCGGCCTCGAGCGGGCCGGCCGCTTGATCGCCGGCCTTCCACCCGATCCTCGGGTCGATCAGCTGCGGGAGTTCGTCGGCGACGCGCGTCTCGCGCTCGCCCAAACCGGCGAAGCCCTGCGCGCGACGGCGAATCCGATCGAGCTCGACCGGTCCCGGCAGCGGGGCAGGACCTGGGCGCTGTCCGCCGACGTGCAGGCCTACGCGCTGGCGCTGACGATCAGCTTTCTCGCGCTCATGCTCGCGGCCGGGTCGCTCGCAGCGGAGCGGGACGAAAACATGATCGGCCGGCTGGCGCGCGGGCTGGTCACGCTGGGGCAGCTCGTCTGGGCGAAGATCATGCTCGCGGCGGGCACGGCGGTCGTGCTCGGGCTCGCCGTCGCGCTCGCCTTCGGGGCGTTCATCGAGCTGGGCGACGTCGAGGGAGGCGAACCGTGGTTCAGATTGCCGCTGCTCGTGCTCGGCCTCATGATCGCGGGCGGCGCGCTCGGCGCCATGGGCGCGCTCCTCGGCGCGCTCGCGCGCGAGGCCCGCGCCGCTTCGCTCGTCGCGCTCGCCATCGTCCTGCCGATCGTTTTCCTCGGGCTGATCCCGCGGGAGGTCGCGCCCGTGGCGGGCTGGATCAGCGAAGGCTTGCCGTTCGTCCACGCGGTGCGCTTCTTCAGCGCCGCGCTGTACGACCTGAGCCCCTGGGGAACGCTGGCGCGGGAAGCCGGTTGGCTCGCGGCAATTGGCGCGATCTTCGGCGGACTGGCCCGAATCGGAACACGTAGATTGTTGGCGTGAGCGCGTTTCCGGTCACGCGGCTGCGCCGCATGCGGCGAACGAGCCGGTTGCGCGAGCTCGTCCGGGAGACGAGGCTCGATCTGGCCGACTTCGTCCAGCCCTACTTCGTCTGTCCGGGAGAAGGCGTCGTGCATCCGCTCGAGGGCCTGGACGGCCTCGCGCAGCGCTCGGTCGACGAGCTCTGCCGCGAGGTGGAGGAGTGCGTCGAGCTCGGCGTGTCGGCGATCTTGCTGTTCGGCATCCCCGAGGAGAAGGACGATGTGGGCAGCGGTGCCTACGACGAGAACGGGATCATTCAGCGCGCGTTGCAGGAGCTGCGCGACCGCTTCCCGCAGCTCGTGCTTGCAACCGACGTCTGCCTGTGCGAGTACACCGCCCACGGTCACTGCGGCGTCGTCGAGGCGGAGGAGGTCGTCAACGATCTGTCGCTCGAGCTGCTTGTTCGCGCGGCGGTCAGCCACGCAGAGGCGGGGGCGGACGCCGTCTGCCCGAGCGACATGATGGACGGCCGCGTCGAGGCGATCAGGATCGGGCTCGACGAGGCGGGGTTCGAGCAGACGCCGATCATCTCCTATGCGGCCAAGTACGCCTCCGCTTTCTACGGCCCCTTTCGCGAGGCAGCCGAGTCGGCGCCCGCCTTCGGCGACCGCCGCGGCTACCAGATGGATCCGGGGAACCTCCGCGAGGCGCTCCGCGAGTGCGCGCTCGACGTGCGCGAGGGCGCCGACGCGATCATGGTCAAGCCGGCGCTTCCGTATCTGGACGTGCTGCGGGCCGTCCGGGAGGAGTTCGACCTTCCGGTCGGCGCCTACAACGTCTCCGGCGAGTACGCGATGCTGAAGGCGGCCGCCGAGCGCGGGTGGATGGACGAGCGGCAGGGCGCCCTCGAATCGCTGCTCGCGATCAAGCGCGCGGGCGCCGACTTCATCGTCTCGTACTGGACCAAAGAGCTGGCCTCGTGGCTTTAGCCGCGGCTGCGGACCTCTGGGAGGTCATCGCGGTCGAGGCGGGTCGGGAGAGCAGGCTGTGGGAAGAGGTTCTGCTCCCGGCCGAGGAGCAGGAGCGCGAGCCTGTTTTTTCGGCGCTCGGCGAGGAGCGGTACGCGCTCGGGCTCGAGACGATCTACGAGGGCTACCTCCTGCACTACGGGCGGCCGCGCCTGTTCGCGCCCGCCACGGACGACGGGGCGCTCCTGCTCGGCGACTACCTCTACGCGCACGGGCTCGTGCGGATCGCGGAGGCCGGGACCGTCGAAGCCGTCGCCGACCTGGCCGAGCTGATCTCGCTTTGCGCCCAGGTGCGCGCCGACGGCGTGCCGGGAGACGGTTCCGCCTGGGCGGCGAGCGCCACTCTGCTCGGGCTTGGCCGACTCGGCGAGGCGCGGGCCGCGCTGCGCGACGAGGGCGACCACGAGCCGCTAAAGGCGCTCGCGCGCGAGGTCGTCGGCGAAACCTCGCTGGAGAGAGCGCTCGAGACGCACGGGCGCCGCGTCGTTTAGGCTCGGGCCTCGATGGAGCTGCTCGCGCTCGCGCCACTGGCCGACACGGCCGCGGAAGAGGGCAAGAAGGTGATCACGGCGATGCTCGTCGTCGGACTCGTCTTCGTCAGCGTGATTGCACTCGGCGAGCTCTCCAAGTGGCTCCGCCACCGGCGGCGCTAGCCGTGGCGCCCGCGCGCGACCTTCGCTCGTGGATCGCGCTGCTCGAGCGCGAGGGGGAGCTCGTGCGCATCTCGGCCGAGGTGGATCCATACCTCGAGATCACCGAGATCACCGACCGCACGGTCAAGTCCGGCGGGCCGGCGCTCCTGTTCCAGAACGTCAAGGGATCGGAGCACCCGCTACTGATCAACCAGTTCGGGACCGAACGGCGGATGTGCCTGGCCTTCGACGCACCGTCGCTCGACGACGTGGCGGGGCGGCTCGAGGACGTGCTGGAAATGCAACCGCCCCAGGGCCTCGTCCAGAAAGTGCGTGGCCTGAAGAAGCTGAAATCGATCGCGGACTCCGTCCCGAAGACCGTACGCAGCGCTCCCTGCCAGGAGCTTGTGTTGCGTCACGAGGACGTGAATCTCGATCTGCTCCCTATCCAGACCTGCTGGCCGGAGGACGCGGGTCCCTTCATCACCCTGCCGGCCGTGATCACGCACGACCCGCGTACCGGCACGCGCAACGTGGGCATGTACCGGATGCAGAAGCTCGGGCCGCGGGAGACCGCGATGCACTGGCAGATCCACAAGGACGGGCGCATGGACTACCTCGCGACCGACGGGCGGCTCGAGGTGGCGGTCGCGCTCGGGCTCGACCCGGTCACGACCTATACGGCCTCGGCCCCTTTGCCCAAGCACATCGACGAGCTGATGCTGGCGGGGTTCCTAAGAGGGGAGCCCGTGGAGCTTGTGAAGTGCAACACAAACGACGTCCTTGTGCCCGCGAACGCGGAGATCGTGCTCGAGGGATACGTCGAGCAGGGGGAGCTCGTCGACGAGGGGCCGTTCGGCGACCACACCGGCTACTACACGCCGGCTGAGCCGTTCCCGCGCTTCCACATCACCGCGCTCACGATGCGACGCGACGCGATCTATCCGTCGATCGTGGTCGGCAAGCCGCCGGCCGAGGACGCCTGGCTGGGCAAGGCGACGGAGCGGATCTTCCTCCCGGCGGTCAAGATGACGGTGCCGGAGATCGTCGACTACGACCTCCCGATCGCGGGCGCCTTCCACAACTGCTGCATCGTCTCGATCCGGAAGGCCTACCCCGGCCACGCGAAAAAGGTCATGCACGCGATTTGGGGCCTCGGGATGCTCAGCCTGACGAAGGCGATCGTCGTCGTCAACGAGCATGTCGACGTGCACGACTACGAGCAGGTTCTGTTCTACGTCGGCGCGAACGTCGACCCGCAGCGAGACGTCCTGGTCACGGAAGGCCCGCTTGACCACCTCGACCACGCGCCGACGCACCAGTTCTTCGGCGGCAAGCTCGGTATCGACGCGACCCACAAGAGCCCGGCCGAGGGCGCGCGCGAATGGCCTCCGGAGATCGAGATGTCCGACGAGATCCGGGCGCTCGTCGACCGCCGCTGGGCTGATTACGGGATCGAGCTCGACGCCGACGCGTCGAACGGTGCGATGCGTCATATTTCGCGACCGTTGCGTCAACTGTTACGTCGTTGACGAGCGCAACGGAGAGCCGATTGAATCCGGCTAGACAGACGAAAGGGGAGTAGCCCGGGTGGAGCCCGTCCGCGGCGACGACAAGCCACAGCTCCCGCCGCCGAGCCTGTGGCCGGTCGGATTCGCCGTCGGCATCGTGTGCGTTCTGGTCGGCCTCGTCGTCAGCTGGGCGGCGGTCGTCGTCGGCGCCGTGATCGCCGTCATCTTCGCGTTCCTGTGGGCTCGGGACGTCATCGTCGGCCACGAGCCGCGGGTGCCGGTGGAAGCGGAACCGCTTCCGCCGGAGGCGCCGCCCGTTCCCGCCCACCGAGGCGAGGCCGCGATGCCGGAACCGGAGCCGGGCGAGCGCTTTCCCCGCAGCCGCTTTCTCGAGGGGGCGACGCTCGGTCTCGGAGGCGTGATCACGGGCATCGTCACGGTGCCGATTCTCGGCTTCGCCGTGCTCCCGGCGTTCACGAGAAAGGAGCGGCACGAGGTCGACCTCGGGCCGCTCAGCAACTTCCCCGAAGGCCAGTTCATGGTCGCCACCTTCCTGCTCGATCCCGCGCAGGGGGAGGTCTCGCGCCGCACCGCCTACGTTCGGAACAACGGGCAGGTGCGCGGGAAGCCGAGCTTCACGGTCATCTCCAACCGCTGCGCCCACCTCGGCTGCCCGGTGCAGCCCGGCGGCCCCGTCTTCGACGACCGCAAGAAGAGCGAGAAGACGAAGTCCGGCGACGTCACGCTGATCCCCTCACTGCCGGCGGCCGGTTTCATCTGCCCGTGCCACGGCGGCGCGTACGACCCTGAAGGGAACCGCACGGCCGGCCCGCCGGTGCGCGCCCTCGATCGCTACGAGTTCGCGATCCGCAACGGCCGCCTGATCCTCGGCAAGACCTACAGCGTCGCCAAGGTCAAGGGCTCGGGCGCGAATGCCCGTATCTACCGCTACGGACTGGCCGGCCCGGGCCAGCACGTCGACGGCCCCGAGGCCTGGTTCTACCCCCTCCAACCGGATCAGTTCTGATGGCGACGCGCCGACGACCGACCCGACGCGACAAGCTGATCCAGGTCGCGAACTATCCGCTCGACTGGCTGGAGGAGCGCTCGGGCCTCGTCGGCGGGGTGCGGTACTTCCTCTTCCGCAAAGTACCGGCCGACACCGGCTGGTGGCACACGCTCGGGTCGGCCACGCTGACGGCGTTCCTCGTCCAACTCGGCACGGGCGTGATCCTCGCCTTCTACTACGAACCGCACCCGGACAAGGCGTACCCCTCGATCGAGCACATCACGAACGACCTCACCCTGGGCTGGCTCGTCCGGGGCATGCACCGCTGGGGGGCAAGCGTCTTCATCATCCTGATGTTCTTCCACATGGCGCGGGTCTTTCTGTTCGGCGCCTACAAGTACCCGCGCGAGCTGAACTGGATCGTCGGCGTTCTGCTTCTGGTGCTGGGGATGATGGAGGGCTTCTTCGGCTACCTACTGCCGTGGGACCAGACCGCGTACTGGGCGACGGTCGTCGGGATCAATCTGCAGGGAACCGGCCCCTTCCTCGGGCCGTTCCTCGGTCAGATCCTGCGGGGCGGCTCCGAGATCGGCGACCAGACGCTGACCATCTTCTACGCGCTGCACATGCTCGTCCTGCCCGGCGCGATCATGGGCCTGATCGGCTTGCACCTGTACCTCGTCGTCCGGCTCGGCGTCAGCTCGCCGCCCTGGTCGCCGGAGGCGGCAGGCCGTGAGCCGGAGGAGGAGGTCCGCCCGGCCGGCGCCGGCCTCGTCACCCCGCGGGCGCGCGGCGGGGTCGCCGGAAGGCCGGACTAATGGCCGACCGCGCCGAAGAGAAACGCGCGCAGTTCCAGCGCTACAAGGACGACGTCAAGCGGCACGGCAAGCCGTTCTACCCCTACGCCATGTTCCACGACACGGTGATGAGCCTCGTCGTCGTCGGGGTGATCGTGGTGCTCGCCGTGATCTGGAAGTACACCGACCTGCTCGGCCCCCTTTACGCGGCGCCGGCCGACCCGGGGACGACGAGCTTCGTGCCCCGCCCCGACTGGTACTTCTACTTCCTCTTCTATCTGCTGCGGATCTTCAAGTGGCCCGAGTCCGTCTTTCTGGGGACGGTCGGGATCCCGACGATCGCCCTGCTGCTGCTGCTCGCCATGCCGTTTTTGGATCTACGGCGCGAGCGGCGCCTCCTCCGCCGGCCGGTCGCCGTCGTTGCGGCCGCGCTGACGGCCCTCTCGATGGGCGTGCTCACGTACAAGGGAGCGACCGCCCGCGAGGCGACGACGGCGGAGGTGCTGGCCGAGGTTCCGCGCTTCGCGAGGGAGGAGGGCTTTACGAACAATCCGACTGCGGTCGAGGGAGCGCGGCTGTTCGCGCGCTCTGGCTGCGCGTCGTGCCACGTCTATCTCGGCGTCGGCTCCTCGAATCTCGGCGCGCCCGAGCTCACCGACGAGGGTTCGAAGAAGAAGGGCGTGCAGTTCCAGATCGACCATCTCAAGTGCCCGAGCTGCGTGAATCCCGGGTCGCCGATGCCCGTGTTCGAGCAGCTCGGAGACGAGAACCTCCGCAAACTGGCCGTCTTCCTCGAGGCCTCGAAGGGCACCAAGTAGGTGCACGTCTTCCTGGGCATCACCGGCGCGTCGGGGGCGCCGTACGCGGCGCGGTTGATCCATGCGCTGGGCGCCGCCGGCTGTGAGCTCGGCCTCTGCATCTCGCGAGCTGGGTACGAGGTCCTTGCGACCGAGCTGTACCGGGATCCCAGCATCCCCCGGGACGAGATCGCTGCGCGACTCCTCGCCGACGTCGAGGCGAAGATCTACGCGGAGAACGACTGGAAGGCACCGTACGCGAGCGGGTCGGCGAAGGTCGACGCGTACGTGATTTGCCCATGCTCGATGGGGACGCTCGGCACGATCGCGTCGGGAGCCATGTCGAACGTGATCCATCGGGCCGCCAGCGTCGCACTGAAGGAGGGACGCCGGCTAGTGCTCTGTCCGCGCGAGACGCCCCTCTCGCAGATCCACCTCAAGAACATGCTCGAGCTGCGCCAGGCCGGCGCGACGATCTTGTTCCTCGCCCCCGGCTTCTACCACGGAGCCGAGCGCGTCGAGGAGCTCGTCGACTTCGTCGTCGCGCGGTGCCTCGACCAGCTCGGCTTGGAACACGAGCTGGCGCCTCGCTGGGGTCAAACAGAGTGACCGCAGAGACAGGCAGGCTCGCGCCCGAGGCAGTCCGGGGGAGGCGCCGTTTACGGCGCCGATGTCAGGACGTGCGGGCTCTGCCCGCTCGTCCGTCTGAAATGACCGGTCGACACGTTCAGGCCCGGGGGGTCCGGTCGTGACCGTCGAGACGGGCAGGCTCGCGCCCGGAGCGGTACGCGACATGTTCGACCGGATCGCGCCGGTCTACGACGTGATGAACCGAGCGATGAGTGCCGGGCTCGACCAGCGGTGGCGGCGGCTGACGGCCCGCGCGGTCGTGCGCCCCGGCGACGACGTGCTCGACGCGTGTTGCGGTACCGGCGATCTCGCGCTCGCCGCACACGCCGAGGGCGGCAACGTCACCGGCCTTGATTTCTCGGAGCGGATGCTCGAGCGGGCCCGTCGCAAGTCGTCCGCCGTCGAGTGGGTCCGCGGCGACCTGCTCGCGCTCCCCTTTGCCGACGGGTCGTTCGATGCGGCGACGATCGGGTTCGGCGTCCGCAACGTATTCGATCTCGACCGCGCGCTGTCCGAGCTCCGGCGCGTGCTTCGTCCCACCGGCCGAGTCGCGATCCTCGAGATCACTAGGCCGCGCGGAGTCCTCTCGCCCTTCTACCGGCTGTGGTTCGACACGCTCGTGCCGCTCGCCGGCAAGTTGCTACCCGGCGGCTCTGCCTACACCTATCTGCCCGCGAGCGTGCGCCGCTTCCCCGGGCCCGACGAGCTCGTGGATCTCCTCCGACGCGCCGGGTTCACCGACGTGCGCTACACGCTGCTGGCGGGCGGCATCGTTGCGCTGCACACGGGGAAGAGCAGCTGACCACGCTCGCCGCAATCCGCGAGACCCCCGGCCTCGACGCCTATATGGAGAGCCTGGAGATCCGGCTGCGGGAGGCCGTTGAGGTGCACCCGGGACGCGTCGCAACGGTGGGGGCCGAAGCCCTCGCCGCGGGCGGCAAGCGCCTGCGCCCGCTGCTCGTGTTCCTGTGCTCGCCGTCGGAGCGGGACCTGCCCCTGGCTCAGGGAGCCGCGGTCGAGCTCGTCCACATGGCGACGCTCGTCCACGACGACTTGATCGACGGTGCGGAGTACAGGCGAGGGCGCTCCGCAGCGTGGGCGTCCTACGGGCCCGAGGCGGCCCGCGCCGCCGGCGACTACCTCTTCGCCCGGGCCTTCGCGGAGCTGGCAGGCACGGGCGACGCCCGCGCGGTGCGAATCCTCGCCGCCGCGTGCCTCTGCCTCGCGCGCGGCGAGGCGCTCCAGCGCGCCCAGGCCTTCGATCCCGACACCACGGTGGAGAGCTACCTCGAGCGGTGCGCGCTCAAGACAGGGAAGCTCTTCGAGGCCGCGTGCCTCCTGGGCGGCGACACCGAGCGGGGGGAGTTCGGACTCGCGTTGGGGATCGCCTTCCAGATCGCCGACGACATCCTCGACTGCACCGGCGAGACGATCGAGACAGGGAAGATCGCGGGCACCGACCTGCGCGAGGGTACGCCGACGCTTCCTCTGATCCTGGCCGCCCGCTCCGACGGGATCGTTCGTGGTGCCCTCGCCGGCGGTCACCCCGACGGCGCGCTCGTGCGGGTCGCGGCCAGCGGCGCGCTCGACCGAGCCCGCGAGATCGCGCTCGACTACGCGGAGCGCGCGCGGGCCAGCCTGAACGGCGAGCTCCACCGGGACGAGCTCGAAGCCCTGACCTACGCCGTCGTGGACCGGGGCGCGTGATGCCGATCCGGCTCGGCCGCATCGGCTACGTGAACATGGCGCCGGTCTTCTACCGGCTCGACGCCGACGTCGAGGAGATCGTCGGCGTGCCGACCGAGCTCAACCGCTGCCTGCTGGAGGGCGAGTGCGACGTCGCGCCGATCTCGTCGATCGAGTATGCGAGGAACGCGGAGAGCCTGCGGATCCTGCCGCGGCTGTGCGTCTCGTCCGAGGGTGCGGTGGAGTCGATCCAGCTGGTTTCCCGCAAGCCGCTCGAGCACGTGCGCACGATTGCGGTCACACCCGAGTCGGCGACGTCGGTCGTTCTCACCAAAGTCCTCCTCCCGGAGGCCGAACACGTTCCGCTCGACGAGCACGGCGACGCGAAGCTGCTGATCGGAGACGCGGCCTTGAGGAGTGCATTCGAAGACCCGACCCCGCACCACGACCTCGGGCGCCTTTGGCAGGAGCGCACGGGCCTGCCGATGGTGTTCGCGGTTTGGGCCGCGCGCGAGCCTGCGCCGCCGGGGCTGATCGACCTCGAGGATGCGCTCGTGGCCTCGGTTCGGGCGGCCCGCGCCGATCCCGAGCAACTCGCATACGAATCCGCCGAGCGGTACGGATATCCGCCGGGGTTCCTGGCGCGCTACTTCGAGAAGCTCCGCTACAGGTTCGGTCCGCGCGAGCGGGCGGGCCTGCTCACGTTCCTCGAGCTCGCACGGGACGCGGGCGAGCTCGAGGAGGTGCCGGAGCTGCGCTTCGTCGCGGCGGCCGCGGCGGTCTGAAATCGTCAGAGGCGCGCGGCATAGAGGCGCCGCGCCCCGACACCCTTCAGCTCGACCTCGCCCCGGTCCGAGAACTCGAGCCCGGAGCCGGCGACGAGGTCACCCGTCGTCGAAGTGACGAGAATCTCGCCCGCCTCCGCCTGAGCCGCGACGCGAGCGCCGATGTGGACAGCAATCCCTCGCGGCGGCCCGCCGACCGGGCGCTCGACCTCCCCAGTATGAATGCCTGCCCGAATCTCCAGGCCCAGCGCGCGGACTGCGTCGCGGGCGCCGATCGCGCAACGAACTGCGCGTGCCGGCCCGTCGAAAAGGGCGAAGAAGCCGTCGCCGGCGGTGTCGATTTCCTCACCGGCGTACCGCGCGATCTCGTTGCGGACGAGCTCGTGGTGGCGGCTGAGCAGCTCTGCCCAGGCTCGGTCGCCGAGCTTGTGCGCTTTCCGGGTCGAGTCGACGATGTCGGTGAAGAGGGTGGTCGCAAGGACGCGGTTTTCGAGACGCGTCGGGCGAATACCGGTGAGGAACTCCTCGATCTCGTCAACGAGGTCATCCGAGTCCCACCATGGAACGTGCGTCTCGCCGGAAAGCTCGACGAACCTCGCGCCTGGGATGTGTTCGGCTACATAGCGTCCCTCTTCGGGCCTCGAGTCCCGATCGTGGCGCCGATGGAGCACGAGCGTCTTCGCCTGGATGCTCGCGAGGACGTTGCGGATGTCGATCAGGGAGTTCATGAGGATCAGCGCGCGCGCCGCCGCTGGGCTCGCCGACGCCCGCGCTCGCGCCATCCACCAGCGCTTCAGGCTTTCGTCGCTGCCGGGGGCCATTCGCGTCATGTCCGCTTCGACTCCCCACTCGCGCTCGACAGCGTCGGCATAGCGCTGCCGCTGCTCCCATGTTTCGCACCAGGGATAGTCGTCGTCGGGATGCGTCCGCTTTGCGTACGTCCCGTAGAGGACGAGTGCTCTCACCCTCTGGGGATACGTCGCCGCGAACAGCATCGACATCGGTCCGCCCTCGGAGTAGCCGAACAAGGCAGCCGTGTCGCTCCCGGCCGCATCCATCACAGCCCGCACGTCGTCCATCCGGGTCTCGAGGTCGGGAAGCCCGACGCTGCGATCGGAGAGCCCGGTGCCGCGCTTGTCGAAGCGGATCAGCCGGGCAAAGGCTCCGAGTCGATTGAGCAGGTGCGCCGAGGCGGGATGGTCCCAGTCGTTGTCGAGATGCGAGACGAATCCCGAGACGAGGACGAGGTCGAAGGGCCCGGCACCGGTGACCTGGTAGGCGATGTTTACCTCGCCGCTCTTTGCGTAATGCACCGGAGCGTCCACGCCGCGATTGTGTGCCGACCCTCGCTCGAGCGGCAAGCGCTTACGACGCGGCCAGCGCGGCCGGCCGCTCGGCGCGCCGGTACTCGACGGTGTAGCCGAGCGACCGCGGGATCTTCAGAAGCCCCTCGAGATCGAGGTCGATTCGCGCGCCGGCCTTCTGGGTCACCTCGTCCTCGATCGGCAGGTCGAAGTCGTCGGCCCCGTAGTCGAGGGCGCGGAACGCGTCCTCGTTCTGGGTCAGCACGGAGGTGCGGACATGCTTGATGTTGTCGAGGAAGATGCGCGAGAGCGCGATGTGCCGCCAGTACTCCCGCGCCGCGATTTCGCGGCCTCCGAAAGCCGTCCCGTACGGCTTGTACGTCCAGGAGAGGAACGAGAAGAGGCCGTCGAGCCCGTCCGCGAGACAGCGATCCTGGAAGTCCCGCGTGCGCTGCAAGTGTTCCAGCCGTTCGTCGAGCGTCTCGTCGAAGCCGACCACCATCGTCGCGGTCGTCTTCATGCCGCTCTCGAGGATCGCGCGCTGAGCCTCGAGGTACTCACGCACCGTGTACTTCCACTTGGCGTGGCGCTTGCGGAAGTCCTCGGTCAGGATCTCGCTGCCGCCGCCGGTGACCCAATGCACGCCGGCGTCGCGCAGGCGCGCGGCGGCCTCGGCGTGGCTCAGCTTGGCGCGGTCGGCGAGGAAGACGAACTCGGCGACCGTGAGGGCGTAGAACTCGACGCGCTCGCCGTAGCGCTCGCGCACCGTGGAGAACAGATCGCAGTAGTAGTCGAGCGGCAGGCGTGGATTGAACCCACCGTTGAAGGCGACGAGATCGCCGCCGAACTCGAGCAGCTCGTCGATCTTCTCGAATACTTCCTCGTGGCTCAGGACGTAGCCGCCCTCTTGGTTCGGGAGCACGTAGAACGCGCAGTAGTCGCATTGGGCAACGCAGACGTTGGTGTAGTTGATGATCCGCATCACCATGTAGGTAGCACGGTTCGATTCGTGCCAGCGATTGCGAACGCTCTGCGCGAGCGCCTTCAGTTCCTCGTCGGACGCGTCGTGCCAAAGCGTCCTCGCCTCGTCGACGCCGATACGGCTCATGCCGGCACCAGGTCGAGCGTGTCCATGAACGAGCTGACCGAGAAGACCGCGTTTCCGGGGCCCGCGGGGCCGTAGCCCGGCGGCGGCTCGAGGCCGTGGTGCTCGAGGGTCTCGCGGTACGCCTCGAGCAGGCGGACGTGGTACTCGAGGGGCGCGCCGTTCGGGTTGTCACGGCCGAGCGGCGTCGTCGGCTCAGGGCACCAGGTCGTGAATCGGGGAATTATTCCTCTGCTCATGAAGTAGTCGAGCCCCTCCGTCGTGCTCGCGATCGCCTGATCGATGCTCGAGAAGCCGATCGGCTTCGCCAGCTCCACTCCGGCGACGAAGTTCGGGATCACGTAGCGGGGGCCGAAGACCTCGGCCGCGTCGAAGATGCGCCGGTGCCACTCCTCGCGTCCGACGTACCGCTGCTTGCCGGGTGAAATGAGCGCGAACAACCGCTTGTCCCAGACCTCGTAGTTCGGGTGGTAGATCGTAAGCCCGTAGTCCTTGTAGCGCTGCACGTCTGCCCGCGGGAGCGCCTGCGCGACGAGCTTGCCGATCCACCGCCCGGGGAAACGCTCCTCGATCGCCTGCGCGTAATGGCCGTAGAAGTCGGCCTCCGCCAGACCGTCGACCGTGCTCGTGATCGAGCCCCCGGTGAGCGTGTAGGCCTTGCTCGTCTTCGTCGTGTCGTAGCGGTCGATCAGCGCAAGCGCCTCGAGCACGTCATCGACCGGCTTCACACCGGTGTACGGGCGGCCGGCCTTGCGATGCTGGCGCCAGTTGTGGTTGATGTCGCAGAACCCGCACTCCTCCTTGGCGCCGAAGTACTGGCAGAGACGCAGGACCGTGAGATAGATCAGGTAGCCCCACTGGATCGTGGGCGCGGTCTCCATCACGGTCTTGCCGTTGGCGAGCCCGTGCCGGTAGTACTCGGGCAGCGGCGGCACCCCGACGTCTGCGATCAGCCGGTCGTCGAGCGCGAGCCGCAGCTCTCCGTCGTCACCCCGCGCAACGCGATAGGGCGACTCGGGATTGACGCGGACGGAGACGATCGTGCGCCTGAGCTCGTACGACCCACCCGTGAGCGCGACCTCCTCGGGCGGGCGGCGCGTCGCCGCCTCGCCGAGCTCGGTCAGCGGCTTCTGGTCGAACGAGAAGATGAAGTAGGACTTCGGCTTGACCTCGCCGTCGAGGTTGTCCGTCAGCGCCGAGGCGTCGAAGTCGATTCCGGAGCGCAGGAGGTCCTCTTTCAGCACAGCCTCGCGCGGGATGTTCGGGAACCGCGCCATCAGTCCCTCGACGAGAGCGGTTCGACCTCCGGCGGCGCTGCTCACGAGGGGAACTTAACTCGCCCGGCCGCCCCTGGCTTCGGACCAGCAGTTGCGCTAGCTTGGTGGGCGGGGTCTTTTGATGCGGAAGGTCGTCGCAGCCATTCTGCTCTCGGGCGCGTTCGCCGCGCCTGCGCAGGCGTCCTCGCAGACGCTGATGCCGGGCGTGACGTACACGAAGCAGGTCCTGTTCACCGTTCACGGCCCGGTCGGGCTGCACATCTTGACCGCGCCGAAGCCGGGCGGCCTCTACGACCTCAAGCCGATGCTCTCCGACGGCGTGCTCACCGGGCGCGAGCGGGTGACGGAGATGCAGAAGCGGGCGTCGGCGTCGGCGACCGTCGCCGGGATCAACGGCGACTTCTTCCACGCGCGCCTGGGCTACCCGTTCGGCGTTCTGATGCAGGACGGGATCCTGAAGCGGCCGCCGCTGTCGACCCGCTCGAGCATCGGCATCGGCGCGGACGGGCGGCTGTCCATCCGCCGGATGGCGTTCTTCGGGTTCTGGCAGGGAATCGGCCAGCGCCGTCCGTTGATCGACGTCAACGAAGCACCTCGCGCGGACGGCGTCTCCCTGTTCACGCCGGACTGGGGCATGGCGACCCCCGCGACCCCGAACGCGGTCGAGGCGGTCGTGAACCCGTTCCCTCGGGTCGTCCCCGGCAACGACCTGATCGGGCCTGTGATCCAGATCACAAGGGGCGGGAACACCCCGATTCCTTCCACCGGCGCGGTCTTCCTCGCCCGCGGCGCGGCGGCCAACCGGCTCGCGCAAGAGGCGATCCCGGGGCAGCGGATGTCGGCGAGGATCGTGCTGCAGCCGGGTTGGCCCGGCGTCACCGACGCGCTCGGCGGCGGCCCGGTGCTCGTCCGGAACCGGCGTCCGGTGTTTCGTGCCTTCGAGGACTTCATCCCCCGCCTGCTCGCGCTCCGCGACGCGCGCGCCGCGGTCGGCCAGCGCGCGGACGGGACGATCCTGCTCGTCGCGGTCGACGGCCGCCAGCCCGGCTACAGCGTGGGTGTCACGAACTTCGAGCTCGCCCAGACCATGGTGCGGCTTGGGGCCGTGACCGCATCCGCGCTCGAGTCGGGCGGCTCGGTGACGATGGCGTACGAAGGCGGCCTCCTGAACCGGCCCGCCGATCGCACCGGTGAGCGCCCGGTCGCCGAAGGCCTGTTCGTCTTCTACTACGGTGTGAACGCGCCGGCCCCGGCGCTCGCCACGCTGTCCCCGAACGGCGACGGCGTCGACGAGCGTCAGACCCTCTCGTACAAGGTCATCAGCCCCTCTGTCGTGACGGCGAGCATCGTCGGCCCCGACGGTCGGGCGCGCGTAACCCAGACCGGCCCGAGGACCCCGGGCACGTACAAGCTCACGTGGTCGGGGCTGAAAGCCGACAACACGTCCGAGCTCGAGGGGCGCTGGCGCTGGACCGTGACCGCCGTCGACGACCTGGGCAGGCGCTCGAGCGCCGACCAGATCTTCTGGCTGAACAACACCCTGGGCTACCTGCGGGTCACGCCGCTCGCGCGCGTCCGACCGGGCCGGCGCTTCGTCGTTGCCTCCTTCCGGCTGATCCGCCCCGCGCAGGTCACCGCGACCGTGGAGACGCGCACCGGCGTCGTCCTGCGCCGCATTGTGCGGGCGCGGCTGGCGGCCGGAGAGCACAAAGTCATCTGGAACGGACGCGTCGGCAAGCGCGGCCTCGTCTACTCCGGCCGGTATGTGGTGCGGGTCTCCGCGAGGAACGCCTTCGGCCCAGCGTCTCTCGCAGGCCTTTTCGTCACGCGCAGATAACCTCGGCGCGTGCTCGCGTCCGTCACGGACACGCTGACGTCGTTCGTCGGCGACCACGGTCTCTACGCCGTCTTCGGGCTGATGCTCGTGGACGCGGTGCTACCGGCGGCGAGCGAGCTGATCATGGTCTACGCGGGCGCGCTGGCCGCCGGCGCCTTCGCCGGCCAGAGTGTGGTCTTCTTCGGCGAGCGGATCTCGTCCGGCTTCTGGGCCTTCGTGGTGATGGCGCTCGCGGGGACGATCGGAAACACGGTCGGCTCGGTGGGAGGCTGGGCCATCGGCGCCTTCGGCGGCCGGCCGTATCTGGAGCGCCACGGCCGCTGGCTGCACGTGAACCAGTCCCGGCTCGAGCGCGCCGACCGCTGGTTCGAGCGCTTCGGCGAGGCGGCGGTCTTCCTCGGCCGGGTCACGCCGGTCGTGCGGTCGTTCATCTCGATCCCGGCCGGAATCGCGCGCATGGAGATCGTGCGCTTCACGGCCCTGACATTCCTCGGCTGTGTCCCGTGGTGCTTCGGCCTGGCGGCCGTCGGCTGGGGCTTCGGGTCGCATTACGAGCGCTTCCACCACGAGTTCCGGTACGTCGAATACGCCGTCGCCGCGCTGCTCGTCGCCGGGATCGTCTACCTGGTGCTCAAACGTCGGGCTACTAAACTGGGTCGGCGTGCCTCCGATCCCGCTCGTTGACGTCAAGGCGCAATA